>QHBP01000047.1 GCA_003244175.1 Chloroflexota bacterium
TCCCGAGCACCGCAAAGCCAAAGTACTTTCCTCCAAATGGAGCGAGATATGTCGAAGTGCCGACAACCTGTGCGAGAAAAAACAGAAGGACCACCTCCACCACTCCCATGGCTACTTGGAGGACGAAGGCGAGCGGATAGCTGAGCATCGTGAACACGTCCCGCTTGAGCAGCGCCAGCAATGGCCAGAGCAGGGTACCTGAGCGGCTGGTGTCGGCCACGGGCCCTGCCACGCCGTCGGTCGGAAATCCAGACTCGACCTCCGGCGCACGCCTGACAGACCCGGGAAGGTGTTTTGAGACTGTCAGCTCTCCGCCGGCAAGTGTTGCCACGACATCCGCCTTCTCGGTGTCGTCTTCCCGGTGCGTGGTCAGAATAATCACAGCCCCTGCTTCAGCTTTCTGGCGTAGCAGCTCCCACACCAGATCGCGGCTCTCCGCATCCAGGCTGTTCGTGGGTTCGTCGAGGAGCACCAGAACGGGTTCGCTCACCAGACACCTCGCCACCAGCAGGCGCTGTCTCTGGCCGGAGGAGAGGAGCCGTACGGGTGTCTTGGCTTGCGCGGATAACCCGACCTCAGCGAGAAATTGTTTGGAGCGAGCCTTGGCCGCCGAAGGCTTCATGCCGGCGAACGCCGCGAAGAGTTCTACGTTGTGCAAGGCGGTAAGCCGCCAGTAGAGACTTCGCTCCTCACCTGAGGACCATCCCAGTCGCTCGGGTTTCGTGACAAGCCCCTCGTCGAGCGAAACCAGTCCCACGATAATCTTCAGAAAGGTCGTCTTGCCGCTACCGTTGGAGCCTGTCAAGGCCATGATCTGGCCCTCACCAAGCTCGAGGGAAACATCGTCCAGAGCCCAAACCGCGGATGATCGTTCCCAGGGCAAGGGCCGATAAACCTTGGATAGCCCCTCGACTCTCAGCACGGCCTCAGGTCAATCTTTTCGGGCGGGATGTGGCCCCAACGCCTGTCAGTGAGCCGCTTAGCGCGAGAGCAGGATCGTGTTCTTTATGTCCTTCTTCAACCCTCGGAAGTGGAAGTGGGTGGAATCTTTAGTGCTGATCTTCACCACACTACCGCCGGGAAGACCATCCGCTGGCAGAATCTCCGTGGAGCCATTGGATAGGGGTGCACCCGTGGCGCCACTTGCGCCGGGGTCGTCGACACTCCACTGCCCCAGCGGAACCTCACCGGCGTCGATCGTTGTGATAAGGCCGATGTGGCGGGTATCCACGAAGAACTTTTCATGTTGAGGGTCAAAAGGAGTCCAACCTACATCTGGGAAGTAGACGTCGAGCCAGCTGTGCAGCTCCCCCGGAGTGCGGGGAACGGACCACGTGAGGGTCGCCTTTGAGCCATTTGGCCCAGGAACGACGACTTGCTTCGGCTCGACCCAGCCTTGTTCCGCGCGTGAAGGGATTCCCAGCTTGCGCAGGAAGCCTGCCAGGAGGTTGTCGTATCCGGTACAGGCAGCCCGGTGATTCCTGAACACCCAAGCTGCATTGTAGGGGCCGTTGATCACGCTGCGGTCGTAGCGAGTGTGGGCGGCGACCCAGTTCGTGACCGCGTCCACCACCGCCTGTTCGGAACCCTTGCGCTTGAATTGTTTGATAAGGCCATTTGCAGAGGATGGCAGTCGCAGATTGGGTGTCATTTTTAAATAGTGCTTCGCCTCGCCCGACAGGCCGTGAAGGGGGTACGATGCGCTGCTGGGAAACGGCGAGAGGTCGGCGCCCAGGGTGAGGTGAAGCGTCTCCGTCACCCGGATGGCCTGATGCTGAGGCGGATTGGCCCACGTGAAGACTCGCACCGCTAGCCCGAGATCGTCCTTGGTGTCTCGAAAGCTATCGGGTCGGTGGTTGAACTTGAATGAGAATGAATCGACGCGCTCGCTGTAGCCGTTGAGCGAAAGGGAGTTGGTCAACGGCAGCTGCCAGCTCAGTCCCTGCGCGGAGCCCACCGAAAACGCGCCCGTCATCGTCATGGTCGTCTTGCTGTGCATGGAGCCGCCGAGAAGAATTGTGCCTCTAGTCTTTATGAATTTCCCAACCATGAGCCGTTGATCTGCGGCGGCTATCCGTGGTCTCGCGTGGCCGGTCGCGCGAACCTGCGCCGACGTCACCGGCAGGACAAGGACGAGGGCGACGACGGAGGCTAGAAAAATGGTTCTGTGTGACCGCATACTCTCAACTCTCACTAACATGCTCCTGGAATACATACGGAGCAGGCTTCACTGTCTCAAGTGGTGACCATCAGCCCCCAAGGCGGCCGTTTCTGGTCGCTCTTGCGGGCTGTCTCCAAGTGGCTAGATCCATCATAGGGCCTGGTTGTTAGCTGAGAATTAATCGACAGCGCTCATGATCCGTGAGAGCACTGTTGCTGCTAATGCGGGGCCATGAATTGGAGCAGGGCCGTCGTTCAGAGCAATATAAAAAAGCCGCACCGTAAAGGTGCGGCTTTTCTAGGTTGAGCCTTACTTGCTGGCGCGCTTCCTCATTGCGAAGCCGAGGCCGGTAGCACCGGCGGCTCCGAGAAGAGCGAACAGGCCGTTCATCGGTGTACCTGGAGCGCCGCCGCCACTGGTGGGCAGTCGCGAAATCCGGCCACCGTTCGCGAGTCCACCGAAGCCGGTGTTCGGGAAGGTGCCGTTGCCGTTGCCGTTCCGACCATTTCGGCCGCCGTTGCCGTTGCCTTGACCTCTGCCATTCCGACCGCCCCCACCCTTGCACTGGGCGGCTTTCGGGTGCGTCTGGCAGAAATACGACTTACCAAGGCTCTTGGCAGAAGTTGCGCCCGTGTCGGCAAATAGACCGGCCGCAAACAACGCTGCCGCGCTGGATAGAACTGCGATGCTCTTGATCTTCATCCTCATACCTCACTGTAGACAGCTTCAAAGTTTGGGTACCGGTTACAGTACTGCTTCGCTGACATAGTACATGCAATCCCTCCGAATTGCAAGCGCCTGCTTGAAGACGCATGGATTCTCTCTGTAGGCTTTGGCATCGTGTCTTCGTAGGCTTGGCACCTTACTTCATCTCAGCTTCATCTAGCGGGGCGCCGCCCGTACGGTGTCCTCGCCTTGTAGCATCATCGTTAGAGTGGATCATGGCTATAGGCACCAAGAAGATCCCGATCTCAAAGGTGATCATAGGCGAGGCTGAAATTCAAGCCGTGGCCGAGGTGCTGCGATCTGGTCATCTGCGCGAAGGCCCGGAATGCGAGGCGTTCGAGCGCGAGTTTGCAGAGCACGTCGGCGCTCGACAGGCCCTTGCGACGATCTCGGGAACGGCCGCACTCCAGATGGCATACCAGGCAGTCCTCCAGCCAGGGGACGAGGTGATTGTGCCTT
This sequence comes from Chloroflexota bacterium, assembly GCA_003244175.1. Lineage (GTDB taxonomy): Bacteria > Chloroflexota > UBA5177 > UBA5177 > UBA5177 > QHBP01. The sequence goes on from QHBP01000047.1 coordinate 3,347, forward strand.
CCTTCACGTTTTTTGCCACTGCCAGCATGGCTGTGGCTGTGGGGGCGGTGCCTGTCTTCTGCGATGTGCGCGCGGACACTCTCACTCTGGACCTCGAGGACGCCGCACGGAGGGTAACGGAGAAGACCCGTGCTATCGCCCCGGTCCATCTGTTCGGCAATCCGGCTGACGTCGAGGCAGTTGAGAAGCTCGCACGAGAACGCCGGCTCTCCGTCATTTGGGATGCGTCGCAGGCGCACGGCA
>QHBP01000128.1 GCA_003244175.1 Chloroflexota bacterium
ATGAGCAAATATCTCACCTTCCCTGACATCGTGTTCAAAGACCGGCAGCTAATCCTTGCCGCACTGGCGGAGCTTGGCTACGCGGATGTCGAGGAGGGGGATGCGCTCTCCCTCTACGGGTATCGTGGCGATCGTCGACCTGAGACGGCCGAGATCGTGGTGCGACGTCAGCATGTTGGTTCCCTCTCGAACGACATTGGCTTCACCCGCACCCCTCAGGGATACGTCCCGTTGGTTTCGGAGTACGATCAGCGGACCGCGCATGGCGGGCAATTCCTGGTGAAGCTGCGCACGGCGTACAGCGAGCGCGTCATTGAGGAAGTAAGACACCGACTCCACGGCACCGCACAGCGACGTGTCGATGGCAGCCTCATCAAGATCAGAGTGAGGTTCTAGGAGGAGATGATGGCGGAAGTCGAGTTCACAATCGATTCGGCGACGGGAGAGTTGACAATGCACGTCAAGGGAATCTCGGGTCCGGGCTGTACCGACATTGCGAAGATCGCGAGCGATCTCCTTGGCACGCCGGCGCACGATTGGCAGACGCCGGAGTACTACTTACGGCCGCAGGTCCGGTCACAAGTACGCGGGAAACGGACGCAGTGAGGGAACTGACCTGGATCGTCGACCCGGCGGCGGGGACGGCGGTGGTCGAGGGGATCGCGGGCGACGAGCTCGCGGCCCTCGTCGGAGACCTTCTGCCTCCCGCTCGCGAGGTCAACTGCGCGCGCCCGTTGAGTAGCCTTCCCCTTTCGTCGGGGTCCGACATTGCTGGTCCAACTTTGCGCGTTGCACGTCTGTACCATGGGTCAGTGGTGGATGGGCCGGGGCGACGGAGCGTGCTCCAGCTTCAGGGATGCCCTATTCGGTGCCGTGGCTGTTACGTCCCCGAGACTCATGACCCGGCTGGGGGAGTGTCGCTCTCCGTAGAGGAGGTCGTGCGAGGCTTCCTCGATCCGGTCGGCGAACCGCGAGATGGGATGACGGTAACTGGAGGTGAGGCCTTCTCACAGCCGGCAGGTCTTGCTGCCCTTATAAGGCAACTGAAAGCCCATGGCCTGCACGTCGTGGTCTACAGCGGCTACACGCTTGAGGTGCTCGCTCGCCGGCCGGAACCGGAGGTGCGGGAGACGCTCCACCTCATCGATCTTCTCGTGGACGGGCCGTTTGTTTCCGCGCTCGCAGTCGGCGCCGGGGAATGGCGAGGATCCCGCAATCAGAGGCTCATTCCCCACCCCGCTCGCATCCTCGTCGAACGGGAGGGATGGATCGAGTAGAGCCGCAAGACCGCTCTCGCGACCGAGAAGTCTGTTACCCGTAGCACAAGGGGAGCCCCGTGCGGGCTCCCCTACTAGGGCGCGACACTCGGACTGACAGGCGAGAGGGAAGCATCCGGCACGAAGAGCAATCCAGAGACAGGCTGTTTCGCTCAGAAGGCGGGCTCTATTCCCCGAAGCTTGCCGATGCGATCGAGCACATTGCGGCAGGCATGCTGGTCATTCGACGCGAAATGGATGAGCCTGGGGTTGTAGCCGTCGCGGACAGCCTGAACGACGTCTATCTGCAGTTCGACCGTGATGCGTCCTTCTATAGCCTCGATGATCCGTGGATGCATCATGGCTTGTTCCTAACTTCACTCCTCTGCGAGATGCGAGCTGATGCGGTGGCACTGGAGGCCCAAGCGCTCCATGCCAAGGCTACCCTGGAACAGCCGTTCTGATGGCCGATCACTGAAACCGTCGTTGCGCCGCACGCTGATCGAATCGCAACGACATCGTCCTCGTGGCCGGAGCAAGGGCCGGTAGCAGGAGTGTCTGCCGTTCATGGGGCTCCGCTCCTCGGAGCGCAAGCCAGACGATCCGACGTACACTCTCTCATTGCCAAAACTGGACAGCAGCGCCGCGGACCTCGACGAACGTCGTTGCGAGAGCTCATAATCCCTTAAATTGACGATTGCCCTTACCGTGTCCGCCCGATGCACTGTCGCATCCCTTTTGTATCTGGGTTCTTCGCTCGTCAGCATTCGTGCATGTCGCGTTCCACGCGGTGTCATGGAATCGCGGTTTTTGGGTCAAATCCGAATGAAAACGGCCACAAGCGAGCAGATCGACTCCCCACACGTCCAGACAAGGAGGTCTTGCAGGCTCAGAGCACGTGAGGCCAGATCGCCTACTGGAGCAACAAGACGCTCTCGTAGGTCCAGCACGCCACCCTTCTTCAGTACTCTGTTCTTCTGCTAGTTGGCAACAACCCTTATCGGGATACTCGCTTGGATGGCGATTCACCCGGGCAATACAGTGCGTCCCAAAACATCACTGCTACCCAAAGGGAAAACGGGCCACGCGCGAATCGTGTGTCCGGCTTTACCCATAGCGTACACAGTGCACAATCCCACCCGGATCCCCAAAGTACCCGTCGTGACCACTATCCACTCTGCATACGGCCCGTCGAACATACCTAACGCGTCTCAAAGAGCCGCGATAGAGCGTCTCCCGGCTCCTTTACCATTTCGCAAGTCTCGTCCAGGGTGTGCCTTCCTGGCGTACAACCCTCTAACAGTCTCTACCCGTTTGCCGGCGCGCTTCTTCGGCCATCCGCCTTCGGTCTAGGGCATGTCGAAAGTAAAGCGCTCATCGATAAGAGGCTTGAGATCGTCATCGCGGATTCGCCACCTCTTGGCCAGACTGGCCCGCTCGATCACACGGTACACCGGAGCAGGATCTTCTCCTCGCGGGGGAGAGTTACTGGTGTCGGCAGAGCCAGCAGCGATAAAACGTAGACGACCACTTACCGTGATAGACTGACATCAAAATCTGCTGATCTGCTGGTCGGACCAAGGAGCTAAGTTGTTCAGACCTCTCGAATCGGTGCGCCTGTCCGATGGGGCGGTGGAGCAAATCCTCCAGGCCATTGCGGAGGGCGATTTAAAGGTTGGCGACAGTATCCCCTCCGAGCGCGAGTTGATGCGACAATTGAATGTCGGTCGTGCATCTGTGCGCGAGGCGCTGCGGAAACTCGAGACCATGGGGGTCGTGGATGTTCGACCGGGGCAAGGGTCGGTAGTGGTAAATACACTCACGGAGGCGCCTGCCTCGCAACTCTGGAAGAGTTGGGTGAGCGACCATCGGGAAGAGATTTTCCAGTTGCTGGACGTGCGTGAGGCTTTGGAAACAAAGGCGGCCGCGCTCGCCGTACAACATGCTTCATCGGAGGACATCGAAGCGTTAAGGTTAGCGATCGGCCAGCAAAGGGCCACTTTGCCTGACGGTGATCCGGTCGTCCGGGCCGAGGCGGACGTCGCTTTCCACACGGCTCTAGTTCGAGCCAGTGGCAATCGGTTTCTGCTTGCACTGGCAGGCAGCCTAATGTACGCATTGCATGAATCACGGGTGGGAACATACGCGGACACTGATCGGGCGAGAGTGTGTCTGGGTGAGCACATCGCGATCGTCGATGCGGTCGCCGCTCGCGACGTGGACGAGGCTAAGCGCGCTACCGCTGCTCATCTCGGGAGTAGCAAGGAATTCCTCGACAGAGAGCGATCGGACGGACATAAGCTGCCCCATTCCTAGCTTCTGGGCGACGGCCGGTCGTTTCCCCCCGATCGCTGGCCGTCGTTAATCCGGGTGCGCCGGCACCTTAGAGCACGGCTCCGAGGTTGATAGAGGTTAGGTGTCGACGGTGAAGGGCAGACGCAGGGATATACGAAAGTGGCGAGGCAAGCATGCTAGGCGGCAATTCGGGCGCACGCCGGGCCGTGGCAAGCTCAACTTACTTCACAATGGACTCGGACTGCCGATATTTGGCAATCTTCGCTTCGTCGAGCTCGATGCCCAGCCCCGGATCGTGCGGCACGGCCACTGCTCCACCGCGGTACTCCAGGGCATGCGTTATGATATCGTCGCGATAAGAACGACCCGCAACTTGGGTCGGCAGCTCCTCCGCGGGCGCGCTCACCGGGAATACGCATCCCTGCGTGATGATCTTGGTTGAGGCGGCGAGATGAATGTTTGCTGCCGTTCCTACTCCTGTCTCGGCTGACCCATTGACATTGCAAGGAAAGCCAGCGGCCTCCGCCACAGCTGCTACTTTCTTGGCTCGAGTCAGACCGCCTGGCTTTGTTGTGTACACGGAGATGACGTCGGCAGCCCCCCGTCGCGCGATTTCAAGCACGTCCTGTGGCGTCCACGCGCTTTCATCGGCCATGATCGGAGTATCCACGGCACGTGCCACTTCGGTCATGCCATAAAGTCCTTCGACGGGTTGCTCGGCAAAGAGTATGCGGTACGGTTCCATCCGCCGGATGGTACGGATCGCAACCTTGGGCGTCGGCCACCCCTGGTTGGCATCAACCGTGATGTCGACCTCGTCGCCTACCACCTCTCGTACGCGCTTAACCGTCTCGACATCCCGCTCCGGATCGGCGCCAACCTTCAGCTTGATGGTCTTCACACCCTCCTCAACCGCAGTCGCCACTTCGTCGAGGAGGCGCTGCATCTCGAGAATGCCTAGACTGTGAGCGATGGGCACTTCGCTCCTATACAGTCCTCCTAGGAGGTCATAGACGGGGACACCAAGTGCCTTACCCTTCAGATCGTGCAGCGCGATGTCGATAGAGGCTTTTGCGTACGGGTAGCCCTTCGCGGCTTGGTCCAGCTTGTCAAGGATGAGCTCGATCCGCATCGGGTCGGCGCCCAGGATCGCCGGTCCGAAAACCTCGTTGATCAGCTTGACCGTGTTTCCCGGTGTCTCGCCGTAGTACCGGCCGTGATCTCCGCCCCACTCCTTCAGGACGGTTGCCTCGCCGAGCCCGACGAGGCCATCAGCGTACACCTTCGTAATGACGTAGTTGCCCTGATGCGCCGCGCCGGTCATGGTGGGATGTTCTCGGCGCTCCGGCAGCGTTACGACGATGGTTTCGATGCGTTCGACCTTCAAGTTCGTACTCCTTCCATCTATATGGGTCGGTGCAGTGCGTGGGGCAGCGCCTGTTCACCTGCGAAGTGCTGGTTTCCCGCTGACGGTGTTGTGACTATCCTCGCGTTGCGGACGCGAGCTGGTGCATTCGTAACGCCTGTATGCATGCGCAAACGCGAGTGCGCAGTTCGAAGGGCGGCACTATGGGCGACTGGTTCCTGTGGCAGCATGGATGGCGAGTCAGTCATCGGAAGGCCGGCATGACCTCTCGCGCGAATCGCGTGAGGTTATCGGCTGTGGCCGCGGGGTCGGTGATGCCCAGCACGCAGACAGAGTCGGCGCCGCGACCGAAAATTTCGCCAATCTGCTGGATGACCTGGTCTGCCGTCCCTATAACCATGAGAGCTCGAATCGCGTCATCCGTCACACCTGCAATTGCGCTCTCTCGATCGCCGCGATTCATCGCATCCGCCACCCGCTCGATCACGTCGGGCGCGATCCCGATCCGCTCCATCGCCTCCGGCGGCCCCACCTGAAGGGCACGTGCTATCCACGGTCGATGCGCGTCGATCACGCGAGTCGGCTCGTCGGTGACGATGACGATCTGCCAGGATACGACATCCACAGCGTGGCTTTCGCGTCCGGCCCGCGCTGTTCCGGCCGTAATGCAGCTGATCACGTGCGGCAGCCCCTCACCGGCGAACAGGGACTCGACCAGTACCCCGTCGGCCATGCGGCCTGCGAGCTCGAGCGTCTGCGGTCCCCTCGTCCCCACATAAATAGGTATGTTGGGGTGCGTCTCGAATTCAAGTTGGATGCCGTTGATATGATCCTCCTGGCCGTCGAATGACACGTTCTGCCCCGCGAGAAGTGCCCGGATAATGTGAATCGCGTCTCGCAAGCGTCCCACGGGACGCTCGAATCGGAGACCCATCGGGCGAACGACGTGCACCACGTTAGCCGTTCCGAGGCCGAGGCGAAAGCGATGCTGGGCCACCTCATCGATCACGCCCGCTGCTCGCGCGATCTGCACCGGTGATCGAGTGAAGGGGCTCGTAATGCCCACTCCGAGCGCCATCCGGCTGGTCGCTGCCGCCGCGAGGGCCAGCAAGACGAAGGGATCGCGGTGAAATCCCTGGTCGGGAATCCACATCCCACGATACCCGAGCTCTTCGCCGAGGACGGCGAGATCGACGGTTGATTGCGCAGGACCGGCGGGGATGAAGGCGAAGTCGAACCTGGAGAGCGCGGAACGGTCATCTCCCATCGCATCGCCCTTCCCACAGGAAAGCGTCGAGCTGATCTCTGTCGATTCCTTCCAGGCCCATCTTCCGCAGTGTCAATCCCTCACGCGCATAGTCGCGGCCGTTGACTACCGATGCGATCTCAATGAGTGCATCCATCGTCGGTGTTTCCACCCCCGCTAGGTCCCCCCAGGCTGCCCACGGCACGAGCCCATGCCCCACATCCTCATGCACGTACCGATGATCGAGGGACCGAGGTCCTTTTACCCAACGGTTGGGTGCGCTCTCGTGCAATGCCTGGTATGCTGTGCCATCCTGGACGGCACTTTCCGTGGTGTACCCTGCGTCGAAGAACGCTTCGACGAAGGGGAGGGATTCTACGTCCATCGCTCGGGCGACTGCCATTCGCTCTCGGTCGACGGCATCGATCGCGCGCCCGACAGACGGCGTTGTCCCCTCGTAGTAGAAGAGGTAATCCCCGTGAGTGTGCTCAAGCCAGCCAACATTGAGGAGAGCCTGGGGGGGATGTTCGACCGCATTGAGGTTGGCGAAACCGGTCTCCAGCACGCTAAGCCGGAGTTGAACTGCTGGATAGAAGTCGAGAAGCAGGGCGTGTAGTTCCTCGGCGTGCTTGCCGGGAAAGGCGGCGAAAGGCAAAGCGGGGACCACGGACCAGACGCGCACCTCACCGGATGGCTGAATTCGACACCCGTAAGTGAGGGTCGAGGACTCGCAACATCGCACCTCGCCCTGGTAGCCGTTACGTCTGAGCTCGGTGACGAACTGCAGTCCTCCTCCCGTGTGACCCGGGTTGAGAAAAATCGGCTGGCCGTCCGCCAGGATCGGGGCGAGGCGTCGCGCATAGTCCTCATGCGAGGTAGTCGGAATCACAAGGCAGATTAGGTCTGCCCCACGGATAGCCTCTCCGAGATCCGGGGTGACCGTCGCGATCCGGGCAAATCCTTCGCCGGCGGCTCCTGTCAGGGCAATACCTGTCCTGGATTCGACATGGGCCAAGGCGGCGGGTGAGCGGCTGAAGAGCCGCACATCGTGGCCCTTGAGGGACAGGTCGGCTGCGGCCGCCAGCCCCCCGTGACCGGCACCCAACACAGCGATTGAACGGCTCATATGCATGCCCCGGCTCACGCTATGCGACCATAGGGAAAGCGGTCGGTCACCGCCGGGTCATGGCCAGGGACGACGATATCAGCTTCCCGGGCCATCAGCTCAAGAGAAGCCGTTGCAGCCACAATGTCGAACGGGCAGCCTACAGGGATGTTCTTGTCGAGGTTTGCGTACGTCGGCGCATTGTCGACGATCAGCCCCACGGTTCCTCGCTCCGTCTCGATGAGGACGATCTGATGGTCGACCGTATGGCCGCCCGTTCGCACCGTGACGATTCCGGGGAGGACCTCCTCGCGATCGTCGGTGACCCGCAACCTGCCGTCGCGCTTGGCGTCCTTGTTCAAGAACTCCAGTGCATCCTGAGGAACCGCTAGTGGATTTCGCAGGCCGTCATAGGGAGGGGCAGATACCCATTCAAGACCCGTCCGCGATGTGATGAACGTGGCTCGAGGGAACTTGCTGACGTTACTCACATGGTCGAGGTGGGTATGAGTGATGATGACGTAATCGACATCATTGGGGCTGATCTGCTCCCGCGCCAGGACAGCGAGCGGGTCCTCCGTGATTTTGATGTGTGCCTTTTCCCCGATCGCCCGACCGATAGCTGGATTAGCACGGTCAGCGTGTTCCTGGCTCATGCCAACGTCAACGAGCACTGTATGCTCATCGCTCTGAACGAGCCAGAAGTAGAAGTCCAGATAGATCCACTCAAACCAGCTGCTGAACCAGTAGATTGCAGGGCCAGGGTAGTACTGGCAGCCGTACTTGAGCGCTGTGACGCGATACATTTATGCCTCCTCCTTCACATAGGCTTGACCATCTTCGGCCGGCGCGACGACTTTGCCGACGACGCCAATCAGGACCAGTAGCGTAACGACATATGGCAGCAGTGTCAGAGAGAGCGGAGGAATGGGCAGGCTCAGCCCTTGAACGCGGAACTGCAATGCATCGGCCGCGCCGAAGAGCACGGCTCCAGCCAGCGCTTTAACAGGATGCCATTTGCCGAGCATGACCACCGCGAGCGCGATGTAGCCTCGGCCGTCGGTCATATCGGGCTGAAAGGCGTGAGCTTCCACCAGTGACAGGTAGCTGCCGCCGAGTCCAGCCAGGGCCCCGCCAAAGCAGGCCATCGTGTACCGCACGAGGTACACGTTGATCCCTGCCGTATCAGCTGTCCGGGCGCTCTCTCCCACCGCTCGTATCACGAGGCCGGGTGACGTGTGGAACAAAACGTACGTCAAGACGAGTACGAGAGCGAAGGCCATGAAGACGAGGGGATTCTGCACGAAGACGGGACCAACGGCGGGCAGGCGGTCCAGGAGAGGGATAGACCAGTTGCCGAAGGCCGGAGTCCGGATCAATGTTCCGCCCGTCTGCGGATAGTACGCCTGATAAAGGAAGCTGGTGAGGCCTGAGGCTGTGAGGTTGATGACAATGCCCACAACGACCTGATTAGCCAGGAACGTCACGGTCCACAGGGCCAGGATGAGTCCACTCAGGCCGCCCACGACCAGCGCGGCGAGAATCCCGGCCCACGGATTGTGCGTGGTGACCGCGACGGCCATGGCCGAGAACGCTCCATTGAGCATCATCCCTTCTGTACCGATGTTCAACACTCCAGCCCGTTCTGACGATAGGGCGCCGAGGGCGGTCAGCAGGATAGGGGTCATGAGGCTGATGGTGGCTGCTAGCAGGCCCGCGTTGAAGACAGTGCCAAAATTCACGTCGGTTGCGCCTCCGCTGGTTCCGGCGCTGGGGCCTCAACTGACTGCGACACGGTCTCATCGATCACGACGGTCCTCGATCGTGGAGGACGCGCGGTGAGTGCCAGAAGATATAGGATGGGTAGTCCTTCGAGCACGGATGTAAGGGCTCCAGGAGTGCCCGTGCTGATCTGCATATTGCTTGAGCCCGCGCTCAGAAAGCCGTAGAGAAGTGCCGCGGGAACGACGGCGAGGGGACTTGATCGTGCCAGGAAAGCGACGGCGATGCCGGTATAGCCCCAGCCGGACGACCATCCCTCACCGAGCTGGTGCTGCACGCCAAGAATCTCCACGGACCCGGTCAGTCCGGCCAACCCGCCACTAAGGGCCAGGGCCACCACGATCGTCCTGGTCACACTCATCCCCGCGTGCTGGGCGGCCTTTGCATTTAGCCCGACGGCGCGGATACGGAATCCGAGGGAGGTGCGATAGAGGGTAAATTGCGTTATCACGGCACAGATGAGTGCGAGGAAGATTCCGGCATGCAGCGGCGTGCCCGCCAGAATATTCGGCAGGTTTGTGCTCGCTGGGGTGAGTGGGGTCGTGGGATATGTTGCTTGCGGGTCTTCGAGTGGCCCGGACGCAATCAGCACGACTGTGGTGATTGCAATGAAATTGAGCATGATCGTGCTAATCACCTCGGTGATTTGCAGTCGGGCACGGAGGTACCCCGGGATAGCTCCCCAGCCCGCGCCCGCAGCGAAACCTGCCATTATTGCCAGTGGAAGGTTGCCAGTATCGAGTGCGACGTAGGTGGTGGCGAGGCCGCCCATCTGGAGCTGGCCTTCCGCACCGATGTTGAAGAGGCCGGCCCTGAAGGCGACGGCCACGGATAGACCCACGAATATCAGCGGGACAGAGCGGACCAGCGTCAGTCCGATGGCATATTGCGAGCCGACAGCGCCAGTGATCAATGCGGAGTACGCTGTGAATGGGCTCACGCGGATCAGTAGCAACAGAATCGAGACCGTGAGAAAGCCAAGCAACAAGGCGACGAGGGGTGCCGCGTAGTAAAGGAAGCCTCTGGCGTCCGTCCGATGTAGTCGCCCGATTGCGCTGGCGAGCAGGGCTTGGGCCGACCCTACGCTCCTATCCATCGGCAGTCATGCCGGTCATGAGTCGTCCTAGCCTTTCACGATCGGCCTGTTCGCGCCCAACTATCCCCACGAGCTCTCCACGAAACATCACCACCATGCGGTCGCTCAAGGTGAGGACCTCATCAAGATCGGCGGAGATTAGCATCACCGCTGTTCCCCTCGCTCGTTCCTCGAAGAGGCGTTGGCGAATGTACTCGGTCGCGCCTATATCGAGTCCACGACACGGTTGAGCCGCAATCAATACTTTCGGGGCGGCCGAAAGGACTCGCGCCAGCACTACCTTCTGCTGATTCCCCCCGGATAGCTGCCGCACCTTGGCCGTGACACTTGGGGTGCGTATGCGGAAGGTCCGCGTGAGTTCCCGGGCTCGCTCCTGCAAAACGCCCGTGTGCTGCAAGAAGGAACGATGCTCACCCGCGGTTGACTCCTCCAGGGCTAGATTCTCCCAGATGGAAAAGTCGAGGATGAGGCCCTCATCTCGTCTGTCCGCAGGAACATTACGTAGCCCTAGTTTTTGCCGCTCCATCACGGAAACCCGCGAGATGTCCTCTCCGAGAAGGCGGACGCGACCATGCACGGGAGAACGTATTCCGTAGAGCGCCTCCACCAGCTCTTCCTGTCCGTTTCCGTCGATACCCGCCACTCCCAGGATCTCGCCCGAGCGGACAGACATCGTGACATCCCGCACGGCGTGATGACCGCGGTCATCCAGAACAGTCAGCTGCTCCACCTCGAGGACTGCCGGTCCGGGGATCTGCTTTTGGAGCTGTGCGGGCGTGCCAAGATCGCGCCCGACAATTAAGCGGGCCAGGTCGCCGACTTCCACATCTTGCGTCGCTCGTGTTGCCACGACTCGCCCGTGCCGCAGGACAGTCACTCGATGGCAAAAGAGCTTGATCTCCTCCAGCTTGTGACTGATGAAGATAATGGACTGTCCGTCCCTTGCCATCGACCGCATATGCTCAGCGAGCTGGGTAGTCTCGTCGGGGGTCAAAACGGCGGTAGGCTCGTCCAGGATGAGGATGCGTGAGCCCCAGTAGAGTGCCTTCACAATCTCGATCCGCTGCTGCTGACCGAGCGATAGATCTGAGACCCGACGGGTGACAGGAACTCCCAGGCCATGGAGTTTCGTAAAGCGTTCTATCTCGCGATTGCTGTGCTGCGCTGAACTCAGCCAGGTTCGCGGGGTCGGCACAAGGCCGAGTCGAATGTTTTCAGCGATGCTGAATGCAGGGATGAGCATGAAGTGCTGGTGGACCATGCCAACACCGGCCTGGATGGCATCGCGTGGCGAGCGGATCGTGACCCGCTCGCCGTCGATGAGAATCTCGCCCTCATCCGCCGCATACATGCCAGATAGTATGTTGACGAATGTCGTCTTACCCGCACCGTTCTCTCCGAGCAGGCCATGAATCTCTCCCGGTTCCAGGGCGAAGTCGATATGGTCGTTGGCGACCAGGTTGGTAAAACACTTCGAGATGTGTCGTGCTTCCAGTCTTGGCGTCACCAAAAGCCTTTGCTAGTGGACCGGGTAGAGCGTTTCCTTCACCCTGATTGCGCCACTCCTTACTTTCGCCACGACGGCGAATATCTTTGCCTTGGTACTTGCCGGTACGCCCCGCAATGGCGCGAGCCTAATAATGCCATTGGCCACGGTTCCGACGTACAGCTTCGGCTTCAGCGTGTGGGTGGTGTACTTGTGTCCGATCTGCGTATAGATCTTGTGGACGTTAACGACCATGCTCGTGGGGATTCGACCTGGTGCTGATTTGTACTCATCGGCCAGGTAGCCGATGTAGTCGACCTTCTTCTCTTGCGCTGCTTCAATAACACCTGGATTCCCGCCTCCGTCGACGGCGGTTACAACGTCGGCGCCCGAGCCAATCTCGGCAATCGCGGCTTCCTTTGCCGCACCCGTGTCCGTCCAGCTATTTGTGTATCGCACGAGGAGCTTGGCGTGTGGCTTGACCAGGCGGGCGCCTTGCGCGAATCCGCTTATCATGCGCTGGGCTGCTGTGAGTGGCTGGCCCACCACGTATCCCATTGTCCCTTTCTTCGAGAGGTATCCGGCGGCGGCTCCCCCCAAGAAACCAAACTGCTGCCAATCCTGAATGAACCCAGCGACGTTCTTGTTGCCCTTCGTTGAGGTGATGTCGGACGTCATGACGAACCAGACCTTGGGATGCTGAGGAGCAACCTGGATCAGGGCATCGGCGTACCCATTGCTGTTCGCAACGATGAGGTTCATGCCTTGCGACGCAAGGGATTGCAGCGTCTGAGCCGCTTGCGGATAGTTGACGTTATCGACCACGCGGCACTTGAATGCGTACGTCGCGCACATCTGCTTGAAGGCCACGGTGTGGCTGGTGTTGTAGCTCCCCGCCATCGCGGGCCCTTCCTCGATGATGGCGGCATTTGCAATTGATTTCTTCACCTGGCCCGCGTACGCTCCCCCGATATTCGTGGCGACCAGGACGAGAGCAATGGCCGCGGAAATTGATCGAACGAGTAGCGGGCGCTTATAGAGAACCTGGTGCTCACCCATCGTGACTTTCCTCCTGTGGGCTAGACTGTGTGTGAAAACCTTGGGGGAGCGTCCCCACGATCGTGATTCATTGAAGTTCCCTCTCTCGGGCGGACGTGGCTCTCTCGGCGACTGGTCCGGCCAGTAGAGCGGTTACTTCGTGAAGCAATGTTAGCATCCTGCTTCCGATAGGGTCAACGCGGGTCCGGCCTCCGAGGGCGCGATTCGCGTCTACAGCCCGGCCACCTACTCCAGCTCGGGTCCTTGCTAGCGGTCACCCGTCGTGCTCGCAACGGGAGGTTCAACTCCTTGATCGGGTGCGCCGGGACTGCTACACTCCTGTGCAGCGTGACTGAGTCGCTGGTCGGACCTGCCCGTGAGTGATGGGGGTGAATAGGTCGTGCGCGCGGATGGACCTTGGGATTCTGCACGTAGCTGTCATTGATGCCGGCAACGGCGGGTTGGTGGTTGC
>QHBP01000095.1 GCA_003244175.1 Chloroflexota bacterium
TTTGTTGGATACTACACTAGCTGAGAAGGTTTGCCACGGTACGATTGCTTCGATAGCTTCAAAGGCATCGCTGCCCTGTTCCCGCGCGGCGACCAAGGCGGAACCCACTTTGGCGAAAAGCCGTACTTTGTCATTGATCGCCTTTCCCTGTTCCGCGAAGGCCCGCTCATATTTATTCTTCGATTGGGTGAAGAAGCTTCCTATCAGCCGGTCGTGCAGTTCCAGAATCTCATCTGTCAGCGTGGCCGCAGTCTCAGTCATCAAAGCGACTAACGTGCCATGGCGCCGGTCCTGCTCGTACTCCCTGAACTGATAGACAGCGCTTTGCGCTCCTTCCCGTGCGAGTTGCAGAAGACGGTTCTGATGAACACGATGGATCGTGTCTGGGACAAGCCCGATCTCGCGCACCGCGTCAAGGCGCTCGATATGCGCATTCACCGCTTTCGCGGTTGGAGCTCCCGCTGGCAGCCGTAACCATGCAAGAGTGCTGTACGGACTACCCCTCCGCAACTCTAAAAGGTCGTCGAGCTTGCCGATTTGTTCTACACTCAAATCCCTGGTCAGCAGAGAGAACACTTTACGCTGTGCCCGCGTCGCGGCTTCCGCACAAAGCCGCTCGATCACTGCTACAGGCGGCAGGACGATGAGCCGTCTTCTCAGCTCTCCCACGGCTGCCTGAGCAAGGACCATGCCTCGCGTACTCTGTAAAGCTGTAGATCCCAGCCAAGCGGAGAGGGAGCGATATTGAGCGCTCCCAAACTGCTCCATGCCCAATCGGGCAAGCAGCTTCAGCACATGCTCCCGGCGAGTCTCTTCCCGTCTTGCGTACGTGTCCCACACCAAACCAGGCACTTCGATCTGCTCTGCAATCAACTTGACTATCGGGTTGTGCGGCAATTCATCTGCGGCAAGCACCCGACCCGGGTAGCGGAGGTAAACCATCAGCACCGCAATGCCGAGCCGGTTATGATCTCCGCGGTGCTGCCGAACAAACGCAAGGTCGTCCCTCGTGAGCGTCGCCAAACGAATCAGCTCACCCTCATCATCTTGGAAAGGCGAGCAGCTGAAGGCGCTCTGTGGAGGTCAGGAGCTCGCGGCGGGGCATTGTTTCAAGAGGTGTAGCGAAAACGAGGATTATCAGGACAAGCGCGGCAGTGCGCAAAAAGCGCCCGTTTGCTCCCCAGAAGTGTCTCACAACTTGTCTTCTAATCTGTGTCCCGTATATCTACCCGTCGAATAGCATTCAGGACATGCGCATCGGCTATGCTCGCGTCTCGACCGAAGACCAAACCCTGGATTTGCAAAGAGACGCCCTGAAGCGGGCCAAGTGCCGCGAGATATATCAAGAGCAGGCTGCGGGAAAGAACACCAGCAGGCCGCAGCTCGAAGGATGCCTAAAGAGCTTGCGGGAGGGCGACACTCTTGTCGTCTGGAGGCTCGACCGGCTGGGGCGGAACCTGGCTGATCTGGTCCGGCTCATCGGGGATCTCGAACAGCGCAAGATCAACTTCGCATCATTGACTGAAAAAATCCAGACCAACTCGCCGGCCGGCAGGCTGGTCTTCCACGTCTTCTCCGCATTAGCCGAATTCGAGCGTAACCTGATCCGCGAGAGGACCGTCGCCGGCCTCAAAGCAGCACGCGCGCGCGGTCGTAAAGGCGGCCGCCCAGCAAAGCTGCCCGCTTCGGGATCGCCAGATCGACACTCTATCGTAATGTTGCTTTAGTGTCGGCATCTAAGAGTCCAGGGAAAAGACCGGACTGAACGGGCTGCAGCTTTTGGGACGTTGGCTGCTGGTCATGACCAAGAGGGAGTTGTTGTAGTGGAACCGTTTCGGATTCATGTCGCGGATGAGGTGCTCGACGATCTGCGGGCACGGTTGCGCCGCACGAGGTGGCCCGACCAGATACCCGGCATAGGCTGGGAACAGGGTACCGAGCTGGACTGGTTGCGGCGCCTCGTGTCGTACTGGGCCCATGAGTTCGACTGGCGTGCCTGGGAGCGGAAGCTCAACACGCTCAATCACTTCACCTGGGAGGGCATCCACTTCGTGCACCAGCGTGCCGCATCCGGCCGGGGTGTACCGCTCATCCTCACGCACGGCTGGCCAAGCAGTTTCCTCGACTACGTGGACATACTGCCGATGCTCGAGGACTTCGACGTGGTCGTGCCCTCCTTGCCCGGGTATGGATTCTCGCCGCGCCCACCCGAAGTCGGCATCAACTACCGGTACGTCTCGGCGCGCTGGCACCGGCTCATGACCGAGCTCGGATATTCCCGCTATGGCGCGGGGGGCGGTGACTTCGGCGCCGGGGTGTCGACGTTCCTTGCGCTGGACCGTCCCGAGTCGGTGATCGGGATCCACATCACCACACTGGAGTCGGACCTCACTCCCGAGGTGGACGACGCGGAGCTGTCCGATGTGGAGCATTCGTACCTCGCGAGGAGACGGGGCTGGGACGCGGGGGAGCGCGGCTACAGCGCGATCCAGTCCACCAAGCCGCAGACCGTCGGCTATGGACTCAACGACTCCCCGGCGGGGCTGGCCGCATACCTGGGCGAGAAGTGGTACTCGTGGAGCGACGTCACGCCGCCCGACGACTTCCTCTGCGCCACGCTCACTCTGTACTGGGTCACGCAGACCATCACCTCGTCGATGCGCGACTATTGGGACAATCGCCGGTACCCGATCGACCCCACCTATGTCGGCACGCCCACGGGGTTCGGTGTCTTCGCGCACGAGACCGTTTCCGAGGGCGAGCCGCCGCGCTCGTATCTGGAGCGCCTGTACAACATCCAGCGCTGGACAGTCTTTCCGCGTGGCGGCCACTTCGCCCCGGCTGAGGAACCGGCAGCGATCGCAGGGGACCTGACCGCTTTCTTCCGTGACCTAAGCTGAGGTCCACGCTGGCGATCCGCGCTTCGGCGTGGCCCGCTCCAGCAAATATTGAACTGTCCTCAAGACTGACGCATGAACCTACAATTGCTGATACGGGCCGCTTCAGACCTAAACGTACGTAATATTCCGTTTCTTGAGGTGCCCCCAGATTCAGTTGCTGCTCGGCCACGCCAGTATCCAAACCACCGAACGCTATCTCGGCACCAAACAGGATCTTGTCCAGGCCGTCAACGATCGCGTAAAGATTCGAGTGGAGTGAGACTGACATCCGTTTTCGGAGAGAAGACCAGTTCTATGACACTGTCTTTCCTCGCCGCCGCCGTACACTGTTTCCAGACA
>QHBP01000218.1 GCA_003244175.1 Chloroflexota bacterium
CCCACAACCCCGTCGTCGTTCAAACCCGCCACGAAAATGCGATGCTTTCCGGTGAGTCTCGTCAACACGTCGGCGAAGACGGTACGGGCTTGATCGACGCGGAACGCATTTTCTTTCAGCAGGTTATGGATCGGACAAAACCTCTGGAAGCCGCGCCGGAATCCTCCCATGCGCTGATCGTTGACGATTCCAGCCGCCGGTTCCTCCAGTGACACATACGAGTCGTACTTACAGTTGAAATTCTGCTTTGCGTACTTCCCGAGCGCCATCCCGGCGATGAGCCCACCGTACAGGTTGTTGGCGCCCATGAAGGCCTTCTCGCATGGGGCTTGGTGGATATCGATGGCAATGACGGGCACGCTGGGACCGGCGGCGCAAATGGAGGGAGACGCGGCGGAGTCGCTCTGGAAGTTCAGATAGGCCTGCACTCCCTGCGTCTTGAAGGTCTTGGCGCACTGCAGAGTAACATCCGTCTGCTCTCGCGAGTCGCAGACCTTCAAGTTCGCTCCAGCGATCGCCGCCTCCTTTTCAATATTCAAGGTGACAAGGTGCACAAACGGCACTTGCTCACCCAGTGAGATATAGCCCAGCTTTAACCCCTTGCCGCTCCCGGGTCTCGGCACCTCGAACTTCGCCGCTCCCGTCTCCACGGGAAGCCTCAGCTTCGAGAGATTGACCGGGCGAAGAGCGGCCGTCCGGGAGTGCGAGACCGAACGAACGCCGGATGCGAGCGACGAGCGGGCACCCAGCGCGCTCGAGAGGGTAAATACAAGAGTGCAGATCACCGCGATGATCGCGAGCGGGCCGGCCCATCCACTTCGGATTCTGTCGGGCATCTCCTCCACCTCCTGTTTCATAGCCACCGAAGGGGTTCTGGAATCGGTTCCAGCGCCCTTTACACTAGGATGTGCGGACTTGGTGGTCAATTGCAAATCACCGTTCTTGACCTTATGTGCAAGCAAGGAGGCGAGGTGGCGGATAGCCGAAGCGAGGCCGGCACACCCGACAGCAGCTCGGACGGTGAGGGTGGAATACGGGCGCGAATCGCTGTGCTTCCCGGTGACGGGGTTGGGCCGGAGGTCGTGGCCGCGGGCTTGCAGGTACTGCAGGCGGCGATGCGGCTCGATCGGACGCTCAAGCTTGAGTTTGACGAGCTACCGTGGAACAGCAACTACTACCGCGCGCATGGCCGCATGATGCCGGAGGATGGGCTGGACCGGCTGCGAGAGTACGACGCCATCTATCTTGGTGCAGTCGGCGATCCCGCGCTTCCGTTCCATGTTCCCGTGTGGGGGCTTATCCTGCCCATCCGTCAGGCGTTCGACCAGTACGTCAATTTACGGCCGGTTCGCCTGCTGCACGGCGTCAGAGGCGTCCTCCGCGATGCAGTGGCGCCGGACATCGACATGCTCGTGGTCCGCGAGAACACCGAAGGTGAGTACGCGGGGAAGGGTGACCTACTCTTTCCCGGCACCCCGCGCGAGACGGCGCTCCAGACCGCGGTGTACTCCCGTCACGGCGTGGAGCGCGTCGTACGGTACGCCTTCGAGCTGGCTCGGAAGGAGGGACGGCCGCTGGCGAGTGTGAGCAAAGCCAACGCGCTAAATTACTCGGGCGTCTTCTGGGACCGCATTGTCGACGAGATCTCGTTCGACTACCCGGACGTGCCGGCCGAGACGTTACTTGTCGACGCAGCGGCGCTGTACATGGTTACTCAGCCCCAGCGCTTCGGCATTATCGTCGCACCCAACCTCTATGGCGATATCTTGACCGATCTGGGAGCAGGCATCGCGGGTGGCATGGGCCTCGCCGCGAGTGCGAACCTCAACCCGGAAGGAACGGCGCCGTCGATGTTCGAGCCGATCCACGGTTCCGCGCCCGACATCGCGGGGAAGGGCATGGCCAATCCGCTCGCAGCGATCTGGGCGGCGGCGATGATGCTGGGGCATCTCGGCAGACCGGATTGGGAGGAGCGCATCGTGGGCGCCATCGAGAGTGTCGTCGAGCGCGGAGCTTGCCTCACGCGCGACCTCGGCGGTACCGCTGGTACGGCTGAGGTGACACAGGCGGTGGCGGCCGCGCTGAGCGAGGCGGTTTGAAGCGGGACCTGGAAAATGTGCCCAGCACTCCATGTGCACGCTCTTTGTCGACCCGGTAGAGACTCAACAGAGGAGGGCAGTGACGATGCGCATAAAGAGCGTGACGCCGATGTCGGTGTCGTATCCGGAGCCGAATGACAACAACAACACACGATATCTCACGTTCTGTCGCATTGAGGCGGAGGACGGGACGGTGGGCTGGGGAGAGGCCATCACGCAGTTCCCGGAGGTGGCGCGACCGATCGGGATGCTGATCGAGGGACTGGCGCCTCAGCTCGTGGGTTGCGACCCGCTCGACAATGTGGCCATCTGGCGGAAGCTGCGGCAGCACACCTGGTGGTACAGCTACCGGGGCGGGATGGCCGCCTTTGCCATCAGTGCCATCGACATTGCCCTCTGGGATCTCAAGGGGAAAATTTTGGGGCAGCCGCTCGTGCAGCTTCTGGGTGGGGCGGTGCGGGAGCGCCTGCCCGTCATCGCCAGTACTCACGCTTTCAAGCCCAGTCTCGAGGAAGAGGCGGAGCGGCACGGGCGATACGTTCGAGAGGAGGGATATCAGGGCGTCAAGATCGGATTCGGCAAGCGTGGCGAGGCCCGGCTGGGCTACGACTTCGACCGAGACGTGACCTTCATGCGTCTACTGCGCGAGGCCGTGGGCGCCAAAGGGGACATCATGATCGACCGGGGCCAATCGCTGGTATGGGACCTGGGACACGCCATCAAGCTGACCAACGCCCTAGAGGAGTACGGTCTACGTTGGATCGAGGAGCCGCTGGAGCCGAGCGATATCGAAGGCTTTCGCAAGCTCCGGCTACATGTCAAGACGTTGATTGCGACGGGTGAGCGCGAGTGGACTGCCGATGCGTTCCAGCGACTTATTGCGACGGGGATCGTGGACGTGGTTGGCTGCGACCCCGGGCGCGCGGAGGGAATCACGGGAACGCGCAAGGTGATCGAGCACGTGGAGGCGGCGGATGTTTGGTTCAACGCCCATGCGTGGAGCAGCGCCATTGTCACCGCGGCCAGTTTGGCGCTCTCCGCGAGCTCGCCGCGCTGCTTGGTGTTCGAGCTCAAGCCTATCCGGAATCCCATGCAGCATGAGCTGGTGACGACGCCGTTTGAGCAGCACGACGGATGGATCGACGTGCCGATGGAACCCGGACTGGGCGTCGACGTGCAGGAGAGCGTTCTCGAGAAGTATCGGCTGTAAGCCAGGTAAATGGAGAAGCCATGAGAACTTTCGCGCGGTACTATCCCCGTACGCCGTCATCCAGGCCGATCCGGTAGGGGACGGGATACGCACCCTATAAAAGCAGGAGAGACTATGAGCTGGAACACGGCAGCCGGACTCGACGGCAAAGGCGTCGTCGTCACCGGCGCGGCGGGCGGCATCGGCCGAGCCGTTGTGGAAGGGTTCGCGGCGGCGGGGGCCCACGTGTGCGCCGTGGATGTGCGCCAGGAGGCGGTCGAGGAGGTCGTCGCGTCACTGGGCGAGGGCCACCTGGCTGTGGCATCCGACCTCACCGATCTTGGAGGTCACGAGGCGCTGCTCAGGTGCGCGCTCGATACGTTCGGCTCGTTCGGTGTGCTCGTCCACTCGGCGGCCGTCCTGCGCCGCCGCTACGACATCGACGATGTGAGCGAGGAAGATTGGGACATCCAGCTGGACGTGAACCTCAAGGCCACCTTCTTTCTCAATCGCGCCGCGGCCAGGCTATTTCGCGAGCAGGGACGTGGAGGACGCATCATCAACTTCACCTCGCAGTCCTGGTGGACAGGAGGCTTCGGCGGTGCGGTCGCCTACGCGGCGAGCAAGGGCGGCATCGTGACGATGAGCCGAGGGTTGGCGCGAACGCTTGCCCCGTACGACATCACCGTCAACACCGTCGCTCCCGGATTCGTAGACACGCCGATGCTGGTGGCAGGCGTACCCGAACAGCAGCTCGAGGAGTGGAGGCGGATGGTGCCGCTGGGCAATCGCTTCACCACGCCCGAGGAGGTCGCGGCCCCGGTTCTGTTCCTGGCGTCCGACCTGGCCTCACACATCACGTCCACCACGATCAATGTTACCGGCGGCCAACTCGTGTACTAGATAGAGGATGTGCCGCCGGGACGGTCAATCGCACCCGGAGAATCTTTCCCGCTTGCTTCGATGGCCTGGCGGGCAAAATCTCGGAAGAGGATGGTCTCGCAGACATTCTCGTTCTTGTTTGTGTCCTCCCAGTCCTGCCAGACATATTCGATAGCAAAGTAGCCGTCGTACCCGACCTCTCGCATCCGCTTGATCACCCTCCCGTAATCGATTGTGTTTTCGGCAAACGAGGTTTGCAACCGGCGCCTGGCACCCCCACGGCAGTGGAAGTGGCGTGCGTGCCGCAGCAGGGGCTCGACTTCCTTGTCGTCGATGCCCTGGTACGTGAAGTGGGTATAGTCCACGGTCAGCTCCAGTCCGGGCGTCAGGTCGACGAGCACTGCCACCTTTTCGGGTGTGTCGACATTCGACCCCAGATGGGCTTCCACCGACAGTCGAATTCCACGTTTGGCGGCTTCATCAACTCTCCACTTGAGCGCCTCGGACGATCGACGAACGGAGGTGGCCCATGATTCATCTCCGAAACGCACGCCAGGCAGCAATGTCATGCCGGGTGCGCCGAGACGGCACGCCATCTCGAGCATGTCGAAGAAGGCGGCTCGCGCCTCTTGCTGTTGCGCGGGGTCTGGATTGTTCACAGCCATCGTCTCGAAGTCGAGGGCCGGCTGAAAGAAGAAGTCGGCCAGCTCGAGCCCCGACTGCGCCAGACGCTCTCGGAGCACGCCCGACCACGCTTGAATGTCGTCGCGCACCACTTCAGGACGGACATGGGAGCGGCCGCCAAATATGCCCAGGTCGACGGCCTCCAGATCGAGCATGCGAATCAAACTCAGGACATCGCGATGGGAAAGTAGAGGCCAGGTGAAGTCGGCACATGCCAGTTTCATGGCTGCGATCTCCTCTCGAGCGCGGTGGCCGAGGCACCCTGAGATACGGCCGCCCCCGTGATTTCACAGTAAAGAGAAAGCGGGTATCGATCCAGGACACCCTTTACCGGCCCATCGGCTCCAGACCGAGTCTAGCCGCAACCTCCGGATCGTCAATTACCAGTACCTCCCCATTGAGGTCGTCTGCCTCCGGCGTGAGAAGCCACAGTATCAGCCGGGCGGGATCTTCGGGCCGTCGCAGCATTCCACGCTCCTTATAGGAGCGGTAGCGTTCGAGATTCTCGCGTCCAAAGAACACCTCGTCGGATCCGCGGATCTCCTCCTGCATTCGGGTGTCCACGATGCCGGGTCGAATAGCGTTGACGCGCACTCCGCTGTTCCCGACCTCTCGCGCCATGACTTTGGTGAGCGTTTCGACGCCCGCCTTAGCCGCGGAGTATGCACTCCACGACGCCATTCGGCCCGAGGCCACCCCAGCAGTGACGTTGACGATCCGACCCCAGCCCTTTTCCATCATGGATGGCAGCGCGCGCCGGCACGTGAGATACGGACCGTACAGATTGATCTTGATGTTCTCCAACCATGCGTCTCGGTCGCTCCCGGAAACGGGGGCGATGGGCTGAATGACGCCGGCACAGTTGATGAGTATGTCCACGGAGCCGGCTTCATCAAAGAGAGAATCGACATCGTCGGGCAGCGACACGTCCGATGCGATCGCCCGCGTTCTTCCGCCGAATGCTCGAATCTCCTCGGCCACAGCCTCGATGCCCTCGCGATTCCGCGCCGTCGCCACCACGTCAGCACCAGACCGGCATAGTGCAACGGCCGTGGCGTGGCCGATTCCACTACTCGCGCCCGTGACAAGTGCCGTCCTTCCCTCAAGTTCAGGGCCGTTCATAACCCCTCCAATTAGAGCTGTTTCCATTCGCGTAACTGTCGTGCGCGGCGCCGGCGGTACTTCGAAGCCGTAGCCATCAGGGAAAGGTGGTGAACAGGCTCCTCAGATCACTCGCATGAGCGGCGTCACCCAGCAGCGGGCGTACGTCAAAGATCTCTTCAATCGTACGGAGCGTAGAGCTGTGCGTGTAGTGCCGCGTGCTCGCATACCCTTTTCTGGTGTAAGGAGACATGGCAATAAGCCCGATTGGGCCGTCACCGCCCTCTCCTTCGTCCCAGGTGATGAATAAGACGCCGCCGTGCTTGTAGGCCTTTGAGCCGAGGATCATTGGCACACTTCGTTTTAACCACGTGTCGCCCTGTGCTATCGAGTCGTGGATAGGGGAACACGTATTATGCATGTCGTTGCAGAGGTTCGGCGTGATGAAGACGTAGCGAGGAGCGCGATGATCACGGAGGTCGCCCGCCAGCTCGCCGTACGGGCGTTCGTGCGCCGAACAGTAGAACGTCGAGTTTTGCACGTTCGCGAAGTAGACAAACGGATTGTGCTTCGCGGCATAAAGAGCCGCGCTCCTCAAGGGACAGTCCGAGCCACTGATGTCCTCCTCGTACGCCTTCCACGAAACGTGAGCCTGATCGAGGAGAGTGACGAGATGTCGTTTCGAATGAATCACGTGCACAGTCGGATCAGCGTCGTCGGTCATTCCGAAGTTCGTACCGGCTTCCAACCACAGGTAATTGGGCAAGCTGGGGTGATTATTGGGTGGATTGTAGTACTACTCGGCATGCGAGCCCGCCGGCAGCAGCACGTGATTGATGTACGGCGCGGACGGGCTGCCCTTGATGTCCGCCCAGTTATGATTCTCCATGACAATGACGAACACCGACTTCAAGGTGTGATGCGCGTTCGACGCGATGTCGGCCTGATGAGGCGGTCGTGTCGAATCGTCGTTAACGGCCTTCGTCTGAAACGGAGCACAGGCAGTGAGCATGGTAGCCAGTGCCAGTGCCGCAACTGGTCGGAGGCACGTCAACTCCGTTTTTATGATGTCACCTCGTAGGGAGAGGAATCGCTCGCACTTCGGGGAAGGGCGTGCACACCTTCATCGTCGTTCGTACACACCGCTCACTGTCCGTCCATCCGGTCTCCGTGAGCCGGGCACATCGCGCAAGCCACGACCACGCCAACGAGTATAGATGCGGCGGCACTCTCAGGGGGCTGCGCCCCCCCCCCCGAGACCCCGCAAACGCTCGGTGGGGCCGGACAGATCGCCGGCGATCCTCTTATCGGCCGCCGAGCTGCGGTGCGCTTTGGGCGCGTGGACGTCGCTGCTCGGGACGTGGTCGCCCGGCATCTCCCGCTGTGGACATGGAGCAAGCGATAATGTCGATGGAGGGTAGGATCAATGCGGGCACGGCTCGGCAACGACAGACGCGGCCTCCTCAGCCGTCTCAGTTTGCTCTTGGCAGGCGGTCTAGCGGTGCTCGCGGGCTTGAGCGCGCAACCGGGCGAGACAGCGAGAAGCGCACCAGGCCGCCAAGCCGCAGCCGCGAAGTATCGATACCCGATTCGGCACGTGGTCATCATCATCAAAGAGAACCGATCGTTCGACGGGATGTTCGGCAGGTTTCCCGGGGCGAACGGCGCCACGACCGGTACCTTGTCCACGGGGAGAACCGAACGACTGGCACACATGCCCGACCATTTCCTGTTTGACCTGGGTCACGACGCCGATGCAACGCACCTCGCGGTGGACGGCGGGAAGATGGACGGGTTTGACCTGTTGACCGGTGCAATACAGGGAGGCCATGACCTCGCCCTGAGTCAGTACCGGGCGTCCGACATTCCCGCCTACTGGAGCTATGCATCGCACTACGCTCTCTCCGACAACTTCTTCTCGACCATCCTGGGGCCAAGCTTCCCAAACCACCTGGTCACGATTGCATCGCAATCGGGCGGGGTGGTCGACAATCCGATCAATATTCTGCACGGAGCATGGGGATGTGACAGCGGACCGCAGGCACGCGTCGAGAAGGTAGATGCGGACGGCAACCACCGATTCGTCTATCCGTGCTTCAACTTCAGGACGCTCGGCGATGAGCTCGCGCAAAAAAAGATTAGCTGGGCGTACTACGCTCCGGTCCGCGGCGAGCCGGGTTACAACTGGTCGGCTTTCGACGCCATCCGGCACATCCGCTACTCCCACCTCTGGAACCGGGATGTCCGTCCGCAGGACGCCTTCTTTCAGGACATCGCCCATAACCGGCTTCCGGCCGTGTCCTGGGTGACGCCGGATGGGCTCCACAGCGAGCACCCACCCTACAGTATCTGCCTCGGCGAGAATTGGACGGTGAAACGAATCAACGCGATCATGAGAAGTCGATACTGGCGCGACACCGCGGTCGTCCTGACCTGGGACGACTTTGGCGGGACGTACGATCACGTTTCGCCGCCCAAGAAGAGTGCCATCATGTTCGGCCCGCGCGTACCGGCCATCGTGATTTCTCCGTACGCGCGGGCACACAGCATTGACCACCACACCTACAATTTCAACTCGATCCTGCGCTTCATTGAGAACTGGTTAAGCCTGCCGCCTTTGACGCGCTACGATGCCTCCTCGACGAGCATCTCGGGTTCTTTCGACTTCAAGCAACGGGCGCTTCGTCCGTTGATGCAGGCAACGCGAACCTGCCCGGCCGGTGCAACCAAGCTCGACCAGCAATTTGCCGGCACCATTGCGACGCTCGATCTACACGGTGCAATCTCCAAGGTGAACATTCGCCTCGGTGCCGCCGAGATCGGCACAATGCAAATTCTGCCATCGACCAGATTCCGAGCGGCAGACGGAGCGCGCATCACGCCCGATCTTTTGCGTCGCCGGGATCGCGTGGGTGTCGTGGCGAGGCCGCAACCGGAGCGCGCCCTCTTCTTCACCTTGGGCTCGTTGGTCGATCGCGATCTCACGGACCGCGAACGTCTTCGAGGGGAAGTAACGCTTCTCGACACGGCCACGCACCGCTTCGTCTTACACCGTGGCCGGTCCGACATCCTTGTCGACTTCTCGGCGGACAGCCGGATTCTCCGCAAGGGTGCGCCTGCTTCGACCGCGGATCTCCTCGATGGTCAAACCGTGGCCGTTGACGGTGTGCTCAATCGCCGCACGCGTGAGATTGTTCGAGCCGACTGCATCGAGATCGAGCCCTAACGATCTTTTCGGGCGTGACTCAGCCGCAGCAGCACACTTGGACGGCTACGGCGCCGGCTTCGCCAGGGCCGTGATACGCAGATCCGTTTTCGGATTAGTCGGCAGGAGGAACGCCTTCCTGGGTGCCTGCTGAAAGTCGAAGTCCTTGTCGAGCGTGCCCAGGATCCCGGCATTTTCCCGCACGTCAGGTCTTCGGTCCGGGCGCCCATCCTTCTTGGGATCGAGCCGGCGCCCACCGAGGAAGTCATCCTCGATGAATTTGAGATAGGCATCGAAGCTCAATGTCTGGTGGTCGATGAACCCTCGCCTCGCGTAGGGACTGATGACAAGCGCGGGAACGCGGAATCCGTAGCCGTTCCCGTCTACTTTGGGAGGAATCACGTGGTCATAGAATCCTCCCCAGTCGTCCCAGGCCAGAAGGATAGCAGTGTTGTTCCAGGCGGGGCTTCGCATGATGGTATTGATCTGCAAGGTGATGTTCGATTGACCCTTTGAAATGGGCGACGGCGGATGGTCGTTGTAGGGATCGTTGCCAATAATCCAGCTCACCTGCGGCAGGTGTCCCGCTCTCGCGTCCGCATAGAAATGCGATATCGACTGAATGTTGCCCGTCTGACCATCCATGTGGACATCGGTCGCATAGGGGAGAGTGTTCCAGATGAAGGGGGTCTGCGGATCCACGTAGTACTTCCAGCTCACGTGGCCCCTGTGGAGCAGGTAGGTGAGATCGGTCCAGGCGAAGTTCAGCCGCCCCTTCTTCTGTTTGGCAAAGGACGCGGCCGGGTCCAGAACCGGATCGTTGGCGCAGCTCATGGACACGTCCTTGCGTTTGCAGGTAGCGCTCCAGCCCGAGACCATGGCGAGGTGCCCGGGGAAGCTCCATGAGCTGACGTTCTGAAACATGTGATCCTGAAGAACGAAGTTCTTGGCGTAGGCCCAATAGTTCGGGAGGTCGCGTCCGTCGTGATAGCCCATGACATCCGGCGGCCCCGAGCTCTTACACTTGGGATGGACGACGGCGCCACAATTTCGAGGCTCCGTCTCCGCCACCGCAATGAATCCATCCATCTTGCCGTGGTTCTCGACTCGCGCAACGTCGCTGAAGACGTGGTTGCCGCCGCCGTTGTCCGCGGTGGTGTCGTGGTACGGCCGCTGACAGCGATGAGCCCGGGGGTCGGGCACACACACCGTGAACTGTCCATTCTTTCTGGGAAGCCCGTCCGCGCCCGGATAGGTGCCGAAGAACTCGTCGAAGGAGCGGTTCTCCTGCATGATGATGACCACGTGCTGGATCTTGTGGATGCCCACGGGCGCCGAGGTTCGTGTCACCTGCCACGCCACCAGCGCAACCACAAACAGCACCACGGCTAGCGCGAGGGCAAGCAGAATTGCCACGACTCGCCGCATGAACCCCTCCCTTCGCACAAGCGGCTCGACGGCGAGCCAAATCGTCCCATTTCTCAGCGGCAGCGGCCGCCCCTGACCCATCATCTCCCCTTGAATTGAGTATATGTCGGTCTCCGTATGACTTCCACACGGAGCATTGTGGTTGTCGTTTGGAGGAGTAGGGTTCTCCGGAGGATCGGAGGATGGTTCGCTTAATGAACCGCCCCAATCCTGACTCTCTGTCCGTGCCGTGCTGGACCTGCTCACATGACAGGTAACGCTTTTGGAAAGCAGCCTTCCGGTGGTCTCAGGGCTCACTCACGCCTGCCCCTCGCGACTCGGGGAGTCCGCGTCGACGGCATCAACATCTCACCCACGACGGTCGCCAAGCTGCTGGCCAAGCCGGGTGTCAAGGCACCAGTCTTGCCCATGTGTGCTAATATCAGAGTATGCAAGCAAGACAACCGGCGAAGACCTCTCCGAGGCGAACGTTTACGGACACGGCGCGACGCGCCCAGATCGTGCAGGCGGCGATCGCCGCCATCGCCGAGGTGGGCTACCGCAACGCCTCGTTCGCCCAGATTGCCCAGCGGGCGGATCTCTCCAGCACGGGGCTTATCTCGTACCACTTCGCGGGCCGAGACGAACTGCTCGAGCAGGTGGTCACGGAGATCATGGGTGCCATCGGGGCGTTCATGGCGAACCGCTTAGCCGGTACCGTTGGAGCCACCGGCGCACTTCGCGCTTACATCGAGGGCAATGTCGAGTTTATCGGCGCCCATCGCGCCGAGATGAAGGCGCTGCTCGAGATCTTCATCAACGGCGGCTTCCACTATGATGCCACTGCAGATCAGGCCGTGGTGTCGACGATCGAGGGCATCCTGAGCACTGGGCAGGGAAGCGGCGAGTTCCGGGCCTTTGACACGAGGGTGATGGCCACGCTCATCCAGCGGGCCGTGGACGGCCTACCGTTCCTGCTGGCCGCAGACCCCGGCATCGACCTGGAGTCCTACGCCGCCGAGGTGGTTACCGTTTTTGACCTGGCCACGCGGGCGGACCGGTGATGGCTCCCCAAGGCTAGCTGTTCTCTCTCGTCGCGCCCGTCGTGCGGGCCGCTCGGCCACCGCTAGGGCCGGACGTGAAGCCACCCCCGCAGCCCAGCCCGAAGCCGCTAGGGCTTCGGCAGCTCGCCATCGTGGGTCTCAGTCTCGCGGCGTCGACCGCGTTCTACTACCTACTCCACCGGGCTGGGGTCTCCAACCTCGTGGCCCTCGTCGTCGGCGCGGTCCCTCCCATACTGGGCGCGACCTACAAGCTGGTCACGCAGCGCCGCATAGACGGCCTGGCCGTACTGGTGGTGACCACCGTGGTGGTCTCCATCGTCCTCTCGGTCATGTCTTTCGGTCCCCGGTTTCTCCTGGCCAAGGACGGGCTGATCACTGGCGTGGCGGGAGCGTGGTTCGTGGGTAGCGTCCGCGGCCGCCGGCCGGCCGCGTTCCTCTTCGCCCGCCCGCTCCTGGAGGGCAGAAAGATCTTCGCCGCCGGATCCTGGGATGTCGTGTGGGACCAAGAGCCTGGCTTCCGACGGATCTGGCGGGTGGCGAGCGTCATGTGGGGAGCGGGGCTGCTCGGCGACGCCGCCATACGGGTGGTGATGGCCTACACGCTTCCGATCGACGTCGTCCCCGGCCTCGGTGGCGCCCTCTACCCGGCAACCTTTGTGGTGCTCCAGGTCGTGACTAACATCTATTACCACTGGGCTGGCTTGTACCGGATGCTCGGTGCCCGCTGGCTGTCCCGGCAGCCGGCTCACTCATCCAGCGATAGCACCGAGACTGCTAGACGCCCCGACGCGCGCTGAAGAGCCTCACCATCGTCTGTCGATGAGCCGAGGAGGTTCTTACAGTCCCACCATGACATCCATCACACGGGCTGACCCTGCCCCGAGTGCCCGGTACAGGCGTTCCGGGGAAGCCTCTACGTCGTGGATCCGGAGAATTACCGCATCTTCAAGCTCGCGCCTTCGGGCAAGACTCTGGCCTTGCGATGCCTCCGGCGAGCCGGCTGTGAAGGGAGCTATGCTTCCGGATCGTGACAGGGACCGTTCCCAACGTCATGTACGAGCCTGCCTGCGAATTTAAAGGGGAATAATCGATTCGTCGCAAAGCGAACGGCGACCGAGGGGTTCATCGTCGCGGGGTAGGCTGCAAAGGATGAGGAGACAGCCGCACACATCGTACGAGGCCGGGATCACCCGATTCGAGGAGCCGCGGAATCGAGTGCGGCCCAGCCGTCTCCTCGTGCTCTTCCTGCTGGGTTTGGGTCTCCTGTGGCTGGGCATCCCGGCCCGCACGCGCCGGCCTTCTTCTCGCCACGAATCCCTTTCGACACGCTCCTCCGCGGCCGAGCGGGCTCCCCGGCGAATCGATCAGCTTTCACGCTACCGACGGCGTTTCGC
>QHBP01000350.1 GCA_003244175.1 Chloroflexota bacterium
CCCTCGCGGTGGTGGTCCTGTACGTGCTGCATGTTCGGCGGAAGAGGGCACGAAAAGCAAGAGACGAGGAGACCACGGCCAGCCAGGAGCGAGATACCGCCTCTATCTAGTCGAGCTCCGGTGATACACCGCAATCATCGAATCTGACCCAGAAACTGATTGGTAAAGGCGGCGCGGGCATCCACTCGTCCGTCAATCAGCTTGTTCCTGGCCAACCAGCCGGCATAGTGACGCCACTGCGGCGGACTTTGGTATCCGATTGTCCGGGCACTTCCCACGACCGAGCGCAGGAGACGTATGCTCTCGAGCACGAGAGCCTTGTTCCGCCCCTTGGAGTACGTCCTGTCCGCGACGGACAGGCTCCGTACGGCAATCTCCGGACGCGCTTCGGCCAACCTATAGCCTTTCTGCAGCGCCTGCACGGTCGCCCGGACAAACCCGGGCCGCGTTCGTATCGTCCGCTCGCTCACCACCAGCACCAGCTCACAGTAGTTGGGCACGCCCCAGCGCTCCACGCGCATGACGTTGACCGCGTAGCCGCGCTGCCGCGCCTGAATTGCCTCCCACGTCCAGTACACGCCCACGATGGCGTCTACCTTCTTGCTCAGCAACGCCGGCAAGAGGTTGTAGCCGACATTCACCATGTGCGCCCGACCGATGGACGAGCCGTCGTGCGTCATCATGGCACTGACGATGGGCTCATCGCTGGGAGATCCGGCCATGCCGACGCTGTGGCCGGCGAGCCGGCGCGGACGCGTGATGCCGGAGGTTCGTAACGTCATGACGGTGTCGAGAGGGTGCTGCATGATGCACATCACCGAACGGACCGGGATGCGGTGCGCGCGGGCAGCCAGTAGATCGGTTTCATAGGAAATGCCAAAGTCGGCAGCCCCAGCAGCGACGAGTCGAATCTGCGCGCTGGTATCGGACGGCACGCGAGCGGTCATGTCGATTCCGGCTTTCCGGAAAAATCCCTGCCGGATAGCTGTATAGAGACCACCATGATCGGAATTGGGATACCAGTCCAGCACGATCGACGCGTGCTGGAGGCCGGCCGCGGTGCCATGTCCCAAGCCCGCTGTGCCGCCGAGCGCGAGGTACCCCGCAAGCAGGACCGGCACGACTCTTACGCCGATTCGCTGTGTTTTACGCATATCTCTCCCTGTTCCTCTGTCCGTCCGTGACACGCTCATCCCCCTGGTCAGATGTCTTTGGATCTTGATGTCCCGCGGCGGGAAAGCGCTGGGCGCGGCGCCACGGCATCGCAAGCCATTCCACGAAAGAGAGCAGCGCGAAGAGCGCAACGCCGATGATCGTCAGGATGGCCATGGCCGAGAACAGCACCGCCGTGTCGAACCGGGACTGAGCCTGTATGATCACCAGCGCCAGGCTCCCTGACGAGCCGCCGACCCAGTCCCCGTAGAGCGATCCAACGACGCTGAAGGTCACCGCGATCTTGGCGCCGGAGAAAAAGAAAGGTAGCGCGGTCGGAAGCTCCACGTCGCGCAGAACGTGCCAGCGGTTGGCGCCCATCGTCCGCATCAGGTTGACAAGATCGCGATCGACGCTCTTCATCCCGTCCACGGCATTGACCGTGATGGGAAAGAAGCAGATCAGAGCCACCACCACGAGCTTTGGGAAGATCGAGAATCCCATGAGAATCACCAGGATGGGCGCGAGTGCGAGCACGGGGACTGCCTGCGACGCAATGACCATCGGGTAGAACGCAAGCTCGACCGCTCGCGAGAAGTGAATGGCAAGAGCGATGGCGAGACCGGCCACAAGGGCGAGAGAAAAACCCAGAACCGCAATCTCCAGTGTCGGGAGGGTATTGACGAAGAGGAGATCACGCTCACTGAGCGTCGTCCGCCAGATCTCGGACGGCGCGGGCAAAAGGTAATCCGGGACGTGGCGGATATCGACCACCGCCTCCCATAGCGAGAGCGCGGCGGCCACCAGGGCAATCGGCGGGACGAGCCGCAGCAGGCGATGTCCGCGAATCTTCTCAGCCTCCACCCTTCGGGACGGGGCGCGAGATTGGCTTCTGCTCACGCTACCTCCTCGTGAGCCCCATTGGGACGTAACAGACGCAGAAGATCGCGCTTCACCCCTACAAACGCCGGTGAGGTCGCGGTCTCCTCGTGTTCACCCCGTCGCTCGACGAGGATCGGTACATCGGCGAGCACGCGTCCGGGTCGAGAGCTCATGACGAATACCCTGTCCGACAAATAGATGGCCTCGTCCACGTCATGGGTAATGAGCACGATCGTGTTGTCGAGCTCGCGGCGTATGTCAACCAGCCACGTCTGCATGTCGATGCGCGTGAGAGCGTCAAGCGCCCCAAACGGCTCATCGAGCAACAGGATCTCCCGCCTGCACAGCAGCGTGCGGAGCAGCGCTGCTCGCTGCCGCATGCCTCCCGAAAGCGCTGCCGGGTAGGAACGCTCGAATCCCTGTAGCCCGAAGCGATGGAACCAGGCAAGAGCCTCCCGGCGCGCATCCGCCTTCGATATTCCCCTCAGCCGCGCGCCAACAACCGTGTTGTCCAGCACGGACTTCCACGGCAGCAGGAGATCCTTCTGCGGCATGTAAGCGACCAGACCGAGGCGCCCCGTCACGTCCATGCCGTCGATACGAACGTTGCCGCCGTCCGGAAGCTCCAACCCGGCCAGAATGTTGAAGAGCGTGCTCTTGCCGCAGCCGCTCGGCCCGACAAGACTGACAAATTCTCCCGGACGCACCGAAAGAGATACGTTCTCGAGTGCGGTGAGCGTTCCGCCATCGAGGCGGAAGTGTTTCGAGACCGCGGCCGCCTCGAGCTTCATCGGCTTTCCTCGAGGGCAGCCGTGAACGCGGGCCAGAAGGGATCCGTCTCCGGAGACTGCAAGCGAGTGGCGCGGCCCTCGAGTGTCACGGACAGCCCACACTCCGGCGGCAGCACCTCGCCAATGCGTGCGGCCTGGATTCCCTCATCTTGCAGTCGTTGGACCAGGCATGCCGCCTTCGATGGCCGGCAGGTGATGAGGAGCGTCCCCTCGCTGCTCGCCGTGAACGGATCAATACGGAAGAGACCGCAAACGGCAGCGACCTCCGGTCGAACCGGAATGGCGTCACCATCGATCGTCAATCCCACCCCCGCTGCTTCCGCGATCTCCACCAGCCCGCCCCACACACCGCGCTCGGTAGCATCGTGCATGCCCGTGACGCCCGCGTCGCGTACCCCAATCTCGGCGGCAATGGACGCATCCTTCACGACGGACATGTGAAAAAACAGCGCGGCGGCTTCACGCGCAACGTCGGGACCGAGAGCATCGCATATGCGACGTTCGAAAACGACGCCCAGCTGCCCCGTCGTCTCGATGGCCGCACCCTTGGTGATGACCACCTCGTCCCCAACGCGGGCCATGTCCGGCGTCACGTATCCATCCGCGGAGCCGATGCTCATCATCGTACACGCGCCCAGCATGGGGTACGCACACCCTTCGTACCTTCCGGTGTGTCCGGTTACGATAGCGACGCCGGTGTCCCGGCAGGTCTCGTGGATTCCCTCCCATAAAAGGGCCAGCTCG
The DNA here is from genome assembly GCA_003244175.1 of Chloroflexota bacterium. Taxonomy (GTDB): domain Bacteria; phylum Chloroflexota; class UBA5177; order UBA5177; family UBA5177; genus QHBP01. The sequence continues at coordinate 3,570 of QHBP01000350.1, forward strand.
TCGTCGGTCATGTCCAGAGGGAGATTCAGGTCGATCGCGCAGAGGCTGGGGCAGAGACCCGACGTCGCCGCGTCTGAAGCAACGATATGAACCGCGAACCAGGCCGCGCGGCGCCACCCGTATGCCGGCATGACAAACAGCGGGTCGCAGGTCAGCACCATGACCTGTCCGCTCCCAATATTGAGAACGCCCACATCGACCCCAGACCGCGGACCCACCACGACGTCGTGGCGACCCGCGCCGAGCGACGGCTTGATGACCCGCTCGAACAGCGAGCTCGACACCTTGCCGGCAGCCGGTCTCAGCTCACCCCGCACACGACTCTCCAAAAAATAACCGCTCACACCGCAGGTGGGAGCGGAAAGTCGCTTGGAGTCTTCCCTACGCCGGAATTACCCGGATCAGGTTCAAGGGTCTGCGGCCTCAGCCACACTCTCAGCGCGAAAAACGCGCTCCCCTAGCTGCACCTCATGGTAGCACGAGGTCGTCGGGATGGTGGGTGGATTCGGAGCAGGCGGGTTCATCGAATATACGCGTGACTCGTGCCGCCCATTGGATCGACCGCGTTGTCCACACGTGGCCCGTAGCGTCATCGCCTGGTGCGCGACCCGCGTTGCCCATTGCGCCGTCCGTTGTCACCTACACGTTGAACACGGAGTGGATTGTGAGTTGGGACCGCGCGGGTCGGCAAACTTTCCCCCGTCCACGCCCTACGCCACTCGATCGTAAACACTTCGTCCGTCGTCCCAGTAGCTGCCGAACACGTGCTGATAGACGACGTCCCACTTCTGCGCGTACAGTTGGCCTGTTGGGCCGCACGGGGAGCTCGTCCGGCTCTGCGTTCGCTACAAGCCCGCTCGCTAACAAAGGGACAGTGCCGCCTAAAAGCAGAGAATGCGCGGAGTGGAAGACGCTAATTGGTACTTCGACCGGTACGGTGGCGTTGACGAGATCGTGCGAGACGCGAACTTCGATGATCACGTTCAGCTCGGGGATCATCGTGTCCGATTCGCCGAGGTCTTGCAGTGCTATCAAGACCCAAACGGCGCCGAGTTCGCGTACAACACGGGCTATTCGGAAGGAGACCGGGGAGCGCCTCTCATAATGCTTGGCTACACACGCAAGGGCCGATTTCTGCTAACTGCACTCGTGCCTTCTGATCATCGGGGAGTTTGGCTTGCATGGACAGCCTATGAGCCCGATAGTAAGTACTATGAAGGTATGTACTGGGACTTCAAGCGTAGCCTGACATGAGCGCCGAGCCGGACAAGCACGAGCCATACATTCGCGTCACCGAGCGGGCGCGTCCGAAGACGGCGCCTACTGATACGGCGATCTATTTGAAGATGCCAATAGTCGACTACCTCGAACTCGACGAGATGGCTGAGCGGCGCGATAAATCTGTTGACGAAGTGCTCCTCGATCTAATCCAAGATCACATCAGGATTCAGCACAGCAATCCACGAACGTCGTACGGAGTCGTTAGGCGTGCCGCAGCGCGCTACTCGATACGCTGGACAGAAGCCAAGATTCCACTCGAAGGCGAGCCTCTCGCGTAAACGGGTTCGGAACTTTAGGCCCCCCTTGAGCGGTCCGCGCCAAATTGTGCCGAGAGCCGTAAGGTGACGGCTCTCCCGTTACTTCACGGTGGCGCGTGTCGGGAGTCCTGCCGGCTCTACCGTCATGCAACCCGGTCGTAAACACTCTGCCCGTCGTCCCAGTAGCTGTCGAACACGTGCTGGTAGACGACGTCGCACTTCTGTGCGTAGAGCTGCCGGGTGAATGTCTCCGGCAGCTCGTCCAGCTTCTCCTCGACCGTCAGCCGCACCGAGGCGCGGGAGCGCTGCTCTTTGCGCCAGTCGAGGACCAACTTCTCGCGTTTGAGGACGTCGAGCAACGACTCGGCGACCCGCTTGACCTGCGACTGTTCGGCGTCGCTCAGCTCGGGCGAGGGACGCATCAGGAGGTCGTACACGGCGAGCTGCTCTTCGGTAAGATGCTCAGCGACGGTACGCTGCTCTTCGGCGGTGAGGTCCTTGGTGAACGCGATCAGCCGCTGGAAGAATTCCTCGACGTTGCTCGAGCCCGCGTTGTACTCGTCGATCAGTCGTTGGAAGCGCTCGAGGAGGTCGGTCCGCGTCGGGTTGAGGCGGGCGAGGTTCATCACGCGGGTGGTCAGCATTGATCGGAGCCGCTCGGCCGCGGTGCGCTTGTGACCCTGCTGGAAGGTCTGCTCGAGCGCCTGCCA
>QHBP01000125.1:0-2076 GCA_003244175.1 Chloroflexota bacterium
TCCTGGACGATCTGCGCCCAGTCAGTCAAACTTTTATTGGAGGTGATGATCGTCGGTCGGCGTTCGTAGCGACCGGCGATGATCTCGTACAAGGCAGGACCGAAGGCGGCACCGGCAGGGAGATAGCCCAATTCATCCAGCACGAGGACGTCGCAGGTGAGGAGTGGCTTGAGCAACCGTTGCCGGCCGAGGGTGGTCATGGTGCGAGTGACCTGATGGGCCAGGGACTGCGCGGTGATGAAGCGGGCAGTCGCGCCCAGCTGTACCTGTTTGGTGGCAACGCAAATGGCCAACATCGTTTTCCCTAACCCCGGTGGTCCGATCAGGGTCAACGTTCCGGCCTGCTCCACGAAGGTGGGGTCGAGATAGCGCAAGACGACCTGCCGTTTGAGTTCGGGACGGAAGCGGAAGTCGAACTGCTCGATGCTGGCGGCAAAGGGGAAGGCGGCATCACGCAAGCGGCGCTGGGTGCCGGCCGTGGTGCGGACGGTCAGTTCCTCCTCCAGGAGACCATGGAGGAAGTCGGCATAGCTCAACTCCTCATGCGCGGCGCGATCGAGCCAGGCGGGCAGGACGGCCGCAGCGGCGGGAAGCTGCACCTGCGTGAGTAAGGCAGCAAGATCGCTGCTCACACGCGCACCTCACTCGCCACGTCGATCTGCACCCAGGCCTCGTAGATCCCGAGGGCACGATCAACCTCCTCCTGGCACGGCACGCCAGGAAGGACCAGGACTGGTAGTGGGGAGGACGGGGCGGCCAGGAGCAGCGTGAGAGCATCGGCTCCGCAGGTCCCGGCTGCCACCGCACGGACCATTGCAGCCCGCAACGCGTCCGCCCCGTACTGCTCGTAGAGGGCGTAGACGGCCAGGATCTCCTCGCGGAGCCGAGCACGGTGGCGCTGTGAGAGGGCAGAGAGGAAGTCCGAAGCCGGCTCACCCACCGTGAGAAGCACATCGCGGTAGAGCATCGCCTGGGCGCGGAGTTTGCGCTCGAAGAGTGGGGCGAAGTGCGCCGGATCGATAATCCGCTCACGCCCCCCATCCACGGCTCGCTCGTGATCAGCGAGCAGGGCCGTATCCCGGAAGATGCGGACCCGACCCCGATGGAGCCGGATGATGACCGGTGCACTGACATGAGCGACGGGGACCGAGTACCGATTGCCGAGAGCAGCAACAGTGGCATCGGCGGCAACCTGACCGGGGATGAGAAGTCCGTAGTCAGTAGCGGTGGTGGGCAGGGTACCACCGTTGATCGCTTCCTCGCCCAATCGGTCCATCGGAGGAATGCCGGTGGCGGAAGATGCCCTGCCATTCGCCATCGTCAGCCACTCCCCTGTTTGTGTTGCTACATCGTCATCATCCCGAAAGACGCGGCCAGGAAGGAAGTTCCCTTTCACCCATTTGACCAACGACTCCACGCTGCCCTTCTGATTGCCGGCTCTCGGATCACAGGCCTGAGGATGGAAGCTGAACTCAGCGGCGAGCTGGAGCAATCCCGGCGTCCAGAGGGGCTGATTGGCGGCATCCCGACCACTCGTGACGGTCTTCATGTTGTCGAAGACCAGCACCCACGGAACGAAGCCCAAAGCCAAGAAGCAGTCCACGAGGCCACGGATAAGGGTTTCCTGTCGCATGTCGCTCGTCCATGTGATCCAGGACCAGCGGCTGTGCTTCAGGCGACAGGCGAGGAAGTAGCGCGTCGCCAGCGGCTGCTGAGTGAAGGGGAAGTGCCGAATCTCTCCTCAATCCACCTGAAGGTACTCCCCTGGCAGGCCCTCAAAGCGGATCGGCACCTCCCGTGCTGCCTGTTTCTGGTTCCGCGCCTGCCGGATGCGTCGAACCATCTCGCCAAACTGGCTCCGGCTCCCGGTATAGGGCTGCTCGGATTCACTCCGTGCCAGTTCCAGCATCCGCACCACTGGCAATCCCTCCTCCAACCATCGCTCAATCTGGTCTCGGTAGGGATCTACCTGAGATCGACGCTCCCGTCTCTTCGGCGGTTGATCCATCGGTTCCTGTAACACCCGGCTGACCGTCGTCGGACTGTGTCCCAACTCCTCCGCGATCTCCCGGATGG
>QHBP01000125.1:2128-3291 GCA_003244175.1 Chloroflexota bacterium
TGCCGTAACATCCTTCCTCCCAGCCATCTGACTGGGTTCTATCTACTACGGCAGCCGCTGCTGTATCACTTTTATCCCGGCTTTTCGCGCCTTGGTGTCCACTTTTAAACCGGCTTTTACAGCCACGCATAAAAGGCAGTCGGGTACCCAGCGGCCGGAGGCCGCTTGGATGTCATTGAGCGCTCGCCAACATCAACCCCCTGTTGGCCGTGCGCGGTCGGCTTTGTAGCCGGCAGTGGACGCAGACCTGGCCGGGGATCCAGCGGGAATGGCGAGCGCAAGTGGCGACGCGACGGGAGGAAGGCAGGATCGAGCGACAGCGCCGACGAGCGACAGCGCGGGTGGAACAGGAACCATCGGCGGTCGTGGCATCAGCCGAGCCAGAGCGCCCCAAGACCATCGTCGATGGGAAACCGACCGATGATCACCCCTGGAACCAACCGTTCCTTCAGGCTCGTGCGTGAAGACCGTTTCCAACAATCTGCGGCGCACCCTCACTCATATGTGACTGGATTAATTGCGCCCGAGTCTTGTATGTGCAATAGAGATTTGGGAACCTTGCACACAATTGTGTATGCCGGATTGTAGACATTGGCAATATCGTACTCGACGCACTGACCAAGAAGGATGCAGACAGACCTCTCATCCCATTCGAACTCTTGCATCAGCCAAACGCGCATTTCACTCGTCGCAAACTGCAAGGCCTGATCGAGAGGACGGCCATTTCCGATAGTGAAGATGTAGTCCGCATTTTCGCCCCGCGGCCATGTCTGCTGTCCCGCCTTGACCAACCGTACCGTGAACTGAACATCGAAAGATGTCTCGATTCCGGTACCCAACAGCTCGCCATCCCCTTGGAGCCCGTGACCGTCGCCGAGGTGAAAGAGTGCTCCAGGAACGAACACGGGGAAGTACGCTGTAACTCCTGTTGTGAAGCCGCGGTAATCCATATTGCCCCCATATGGACCAGATGTTGCCGTGGAGATCGCCTGACGCCGCGCGGGAGCCACGCCAAAGCAGCCGAGCATTGGAGTTAGCGGTAAAGTGAGCTTCGGAACGAGCGCCGGAGGCGCGACAAGCGTCGCGGTTTGCTGGTCTCGGTCTATCCGCCATTCGGCCATCATGTCTTCCGGCAAGTGACGGACCACCTGAGGGTCAACGAC
>QHBP01000033.1 GCA_003244175.1 Chloroflexota bacterium
GGACCGACACGTCCCGTTCGGCACGCAACAGAAGCACACGCTCTCCGGCGTTCGCTATGCGAGACGCGATATCGACGTCTTCGACGAGGCTGCCGCGCACCGCCCGGTGGCCGCCCGTGCGTTGGTACGCGTCGCCCTCAAACAACATGTACTGACCGTTTGCGATCCCCGTTCCTCGCCGGCCGCCGGCAAAGTAGAGCGCGTATGCGTAGGGGACGAGCAGCCGTTCCCAGAAGGTCTCGCACCGGTGCCGGGGTAGCAACGACAGCAGAGCGGCTCGGCGCGAAGTCGCGGCCTGAATCGCTCGGGTCAGGCTCCGCGTGCCGTGCACAGTGTCCGCATCCGTAAAGAGCAGGTATGTTCCGGTTGTCATCGCCGCTCCTTGCCAACACGCCCAGCATTTTCCCGTCCATCCGGACGGAGCTTCCGCTCCTTCGATAACGCGGACGCCAAAGTCTCTAGCGACTCGAGCCGTCCCATCAATCGACTGATCGTCCACGACCACCACCTCGAGGTCCGGATAGTCCAGTGCCGCGAGTGAGCGTAACAATGCGGGTAGTCTCGATTCTTCGTTGCGCGCCGGTATGACGATCGAGACGGACGGAAAGTTCTCACACCGGAGACTCTCATCCAGGTGCGGCATTCGTCGATAATTGCGCCATGAAAGCCACCCGAAGAGAATGTGAGCGAGCACCAGGCCTTGGGCCGCTACACCTCCGCGGATGCCCATCCGGTCGATCCATCGGGATATGCGGCGTGGCGTCGAGGCGTCTGTGGAACGCCGTCTCCGTCAATCGCTCGCGCTTCGATTCGGGCAAGACCCGATCCCCTGAGGCGAACGGCCCATTGGACCCAGGTGTCGAACGAAAGCGACATTCCCAGGTTGGCGCGGCGCCACGGACCGCCGTTGGCGCGAACTTCAACTGCTCGGATTCCGCGTGCACCTCCGAAGGCGATGCCTGCGACCAGAATGTCGGACCCTTCTCGGCGCGCAACGTCGATGCGCGTCGTTGTGTGGACGGGCGCCCCCTCGGTCCATCCGTGAGCGTGCCAGTTGCCGGCCTGCGATCCGTTGACGACGCGAAGATGTGTGATCCATTTCACGCTCTTGAACCCGTAGATTCCGGGCAGGATAAGGCGAGCTGGATATCCGTGGGATCGAGGAAGTGCCTCTCCGTTCATGACGTAGGCGATCAGGGCTCCCTGCTGTTCGAGCACCGCACGGGGTGCGCTTTCCTCGTAGTCGTCGGCGCTTTGAAACACCACGGTGTCGCCACGAGCCCCTGAGAGCCGGAGCAGGTCCTCCACCGGCACGCCCGTCCAAAGCGCCGTGCCTATCAGTGGACCACCGACGGGATTATCGACACACTCCACGGTGACATAGCGATCGACGGCGTGTCGTGTCAGCAACGCTCCGTAGTCGAGAGTCACGCGCTTGTCAACGATGCCTTCTATGGTCAGTATCCAGCTGGGCGGCCCAATGGCTGGATACTGGAGCACCTTGTCCATCTGATAGAAGCGGCCGCTTGGAGTGATCAAAGGCGTGAGGCCCGCGACCGCGAGGCCGGCAGGAGCATGAAATGGGAAGAAGCGCTTCAGCGTCAGCGCACGAAGCAGCGGTTGAACGGTGAACATCGTCAGCAAGGCGCCAATGCCTCCGAACATCAGGAGGTTCTCTTGGAGGAAGGCGCGGCGTCCGGGCACGTCTCTCCGGGGCGTGGATGCTACCGCGAGACAGATAATAAGCGCGGCAACGAAACAGAGGCCGGCCGCGCGATTACTCGAGGGAATAGCGCTGAGAAAAACGCCGGCCAATAGAGCCGAGGAAAGCCCCGTGCCAATCAGCTGTCTCATGAATCCACACCCGAAGAGCACACGCGACACGCCGGCAGAGCCTGTGACAAACATGGTGATCGCTAGAGCGCCGACGAGGGCCGCGGGCCGCGCCGCGTTTCCGAGGTGGAAGAGCAAGAACTCGGCGACTCCTACCGGAGTCCACTCCATCACCTGCTCCGCCGTCGCTTCGAGCGGCGATGGCCAACCGGCGAAGATGGCGATGCCGGAGGTCAGAACGGTGGCGGGGACGGCCGCAATGATACCGCTCCGATAGGCGTGAGCCGCGCGTCTCAGCACAGCGCGCGCGGGCTCGCGCCGGGGCGCACTCACTTCGTTTCCTAATTCGGCGGCAACGAGATCCGCATCGTCGGGGCGCTGCATGACTGGCGGACTAGGGCCGGCTGTGCGACGCGCGATCTCTCACCTCTGGCTCACTACCATCCTTCGATCATGCTTGGGCGCTCGAGCCGTCCCGCCGAGCCATTATTTACCGTTATGGCCTCCTGCTGACGCGCTCTAGTGTACCGGCACGCACCCAGTCTGGATGCGGTTCGGAAACAGACGTCTTTCTCCGAGCCGCATCACTGATACCTTGGAAAGTACTGGGGGTGCGTGTGCGAAGGTCAGCGGTTGTCGTAGGGGCAGGTCTCGGCGGGCTCGCGACGGCCATTCGATTGCGGCACGCCGGGTGGGACGTGACGGTCCTGGAGAAGAACAACTGTGTCGGTGGTAGATGCAACGTCCTGCGAGAGGACGGCTTCACCTTCGACACCG
>QHBP01000159.1 GCA_003244175.1 Chloroflexota bacterium
CCGATTAAAATCGGGATAGCGAGGTTATCCGCGGCCATCTCGCCACACACTCCCGCCCAGCGACCGTGAGCGTGGGAGGCTTGCACGGTCATATCGAGAAGGCGCACGACTCCGGGATGCAGCGGCCGGTACAGATCGGCCACCTGCTCGTTGCCCCTATCGACCGCCAGCGCGTACTGCACCAGGTCATTGGTTCCCACACTGAAGAAGTCGACGTGGCGCGCGAGTTGGTCCGCGATCAGGGCCGCCGCCGGCACTTCGATCATGATACCGACCTGGGCGCCCCCGCCCACCTCTGTCCGCACCGCTTCGAGAGTCGCCCGCGCCTCCTCTACCTGCTTCGACTCTCCAACCATCGGAAACATGACGCAGAGCTCTCCGTACACGGAAGCTCGCATCAGCGCGCGAAGTTGAGTCCGAAAAATCTCCGGCGACGCAAGCGTGAAGCGCACACCTCGCAGGCCCAGGACAGGATTCTTTTCGGCCCGTTGCCGGAGGTACGGCAGGGGCTTGTCACCGCCGGCGTCGAGTGTCCGCACGACGACTCGATGGCCCGGCATGGCCTCGATCACCGCGCGATAGGCACGCGTCTGCTCCTCCTCGTCGGGCGCCTGCTCGCGTCCGTGAAACAGGAACTCGGTTCGCAACAGGCCCACGCCCTCCGCGCCCGCATCGAGTGCCGCCGGCACGTCGGAGGGCGACCCAATATTGGCTGCCAGTACGAAACGATGGCCGTCGACCGTGACCGTCGGCAGCTCTCGCAAGCTCCGCAGTCGCGAGCTGCGGTCCTTGGCGTCACGCCGGCGCCGTTCGTAGTCCAGAATCTGGGTCGGATTCGGGTCGATCACGACCAGGCCATCGGCGCCGTCGAGGGCCAGACGCCGCCCCTCGGTGACGCGGGAGGTGATGTCGCGGAGTCCCACTACCGCGGGAATGTTCAGGGCTTCCGCCATGATGGCCGTGTGGGAGGTGGGACTTCCGGCATCGATCGCGAAGCCGAGCACGAGGGAACGGTCCAGCGACGCCGTCTCCGACGGTGTCAGATCGTGGGCGACCAGGACGTACGGCTCCTGCGGCGAGGGTAATTCCTCTTGCGGGTGCAGATCGCGGATGAGTCGCGTCGCGACGTCCTGGACATCCCCCGCCCGCGCCGCCAGGTATTCGTCGTCCATTGCCGCCAACATGGCCTTGAAGCCATCGGTCTCGGCCTGAATCGCCGTGGCGGCCGCTTCGTGTTTGCCGATGCGGCGGCGAACTCCCTCGACCAGCGTCGGATCCCCGAGCATCAGTAGCTGAGCGTCGATGATACGTGCCTCCGACTCCTGACCATCGACGCGCAGGCGCGCCGCAAGCCTCTCCAGCTCGGCGCTGCCTCGCCTGATGGCAGCGTCGAAGGCCTCCAGCTCCTCCGATGGCGTCAGCTGCTCGCCTGGCGCTGGAATAACGGACCTGACGAGGTGCGCCGGGCCAACGGCGGTTCCAGGCGAGACGCCGATGCCCGCGATGCTACCGGCCATCTCCGCAGGCGGCGACGCGTGGCCGTTCCTCTCGCTGGATCTTCGCCGTCGCGCGTTGTGGGCGGAAGAGGGGCATGGCGTCAACGACGTACCGCGCGCCCGACACAACGGTGAGTGCCCCCGCAAGGCCGAGCAGCCAGACCGAACCCGTATAGAACTGGCTCCAGACGGAATGAGGGGCAAGAGGGCCCAGGATACCGCCCAGCCGGCCCGATGCCGACACCAGCAGACACACGATCGCGGCCATCGTTACTGCGGCCTTGCCCTTGCCCCAAACATGTGCCGAAATGATCAGATCGCACGAAGCCGCAAAACTTCTGAGACCGGATATCAGAAATTCGCGTCCTAGAATCAGGAGAGGAATCCAGCCCGGCGACAGGCCCGCGATTGCCATCGCCACAAGTGTCAGGCTCACGAGGACCTTGTCCGAGGTCGTGTCCAGGAAAATGCCGAGGGGCGACACGCTCTGAGAGTGGCGGGCCAGCTTTCCATCGACGGCATCGGTGAGCGACGCAACGGCGAAGACCAGCGCCGCGAGCAGATAGACGTCCCCTGGGTGGTCCAGGATCAAGATCGCGACAACCGGACCGGCCGCGATCCGGGAGAAGGAGAGAAGGTGCGCCGAGCTCACGGGACCCCCTGGTGCCACTGGTTTCTCTAGTGTATAGCGCGCTGCGGCGTGTCCGGCTTGTTCGCCGGCAGACGACTCGCACTCACACGACTTCTTCCGATAGCTGAGCCGGCGCCGGAGCGCGAGACCGAGGTGAGACGAGGAGTAGGAAAGCCGCGATGCCGCCCAAAGCGTCAAGGAACGCCGAGATGTCCAGCATCGGGACTACTCCGACCACGCCGGCCAGGGCCCCTGAGAGTGGGATCGCCGCCAGCATCAGCAACGACGTGGTCGTAGCCAACGCACCCAGGATGCGTCGTCGAAATCGATCGGCGACCGCTGTCTGCATCAGCGTGAGATAGCCGGCCTGAAAGGCCGCCACCGGAATCCCCACCGCGGCGGTCAGGGCCAGGTCGATGGCGAGTATGTGGATGTTCCAGATCGCGAGGTCGATTACTCCTAGCAGGAACATGCCGATTGCGAGCAGCCGGCCCGGTGCAATCTGGACTCGCATGGACACTATGGCAAGGCTTCCTAGAATGCCGCCAATGGCTTGCGAGCTCAGGAGCCTCCGTGTACTATCTTCGTGCCAAAGGCCACGAACAGGGGAGCAAGAACGCCTTCGGCCAGGCCCGAAAGTGCAAGGACCGCAAACACGCCGTACAGAAGCCTCTGGCGCCGCACCAACCGAAGCCCTTCGACCCACTCTCGCCACATGGTCGCCCACCCACCTTCGCCGGCCCAGTTAATGCGCGAACTTTTATCCGGAACGGGCTCGACTCCTACAGGAGCACGAATCGGGATCGTCATGAGGGCGGCAAACAGATAGGTGGCAGCGTCGATTGCGGCGACCGCGGAGAGGCCCACCACCGCCACCAGCAGGCCGCCAAGTGCGGGACCGATGAGTCGAGACGCATTCTGGTTCAAAGCGTTCAGTGAGTTGGCTGGAACGAGATTGGCGGTGTCGACGAGGTTTGGCAGGAGTGCCGTTTCCGCGACCAGAAGTTGTGACAGCGACGACTCCGCGAACGCGACGACATAGACGATCCAGAGCCAGCTCGAGGAGCGCACGGCGAGGAGCGGTAGGATGGCGACGGCGAGCGCAAGGGTTGTCACGATCAGCGTGCAGCGCCGATCCCAACGGTCCACGAAGATGCCCGCGACCGATCCGAAGAGCACATGCGGCAGCAAACCGGCCATGAGCATGGTGCCGGTCGCCAGCGTCGAGCCCGTCACGCGGTAGACGTAGACAGGCAGGGCAACGGAGAGTATCCAATTGCCCGTGTGAGGGAGACCAGGCCGGCAAACCACAGGAGGACAAAATTTCGCTGCCGCAAGACGCCGATCATGGCGCGATCCTAAGCGTGTAGCGCGTCGAGCCTGGCCATGGCTTCCTCGACGTTGATCTCCCCGTCCTCCAACTTGCGCAGGATCGAAGTCGTGTCCTCGGCGGGGACCGTCGCTTCCGGCGTCATCCCCTCCATTGATTGCCCGTGGTCATCCGGAATTGCTGGCGGGGCTACCT
>QHBP01000017.1:0-1082 GCA_003244175.1 Chloroflexota bacterium
ATGAACTCGAAGAGACTGATTCTCTGCATGACTGAGTAGTGACCGATGGGCGTCGGCAGTCTCGGATTTCCCGTAGTGACGAAGGTCTGCAAGACAAGATGGCTGCCGTCATAGGCGTACAGCGTTTGTTTGCCCAGAGACACGATGATGCGCTTGCCGCCATCGGGGAATACCGCGGTACCGCTCGGCGCGGTTTGCGGCTTCATGGGGCGGACAACGATGCCCCCCACATTCAGCCGGCTCAGATTGTTGGCGTGATCGGTGAGCGTGGCGGAAAAGAAGTAATATCCACGCCGGACATACTTGCCGTGGTGATTCTTGCCGCTCCAGGTGATAGAGACAACCTGGCCCGCATGGAGCGACGGGAAATCATAGCGCGCGACCGGACGAATAGCCCCCACGCGATACAGCGCGAGCTGGGTACTCGCGTTCTTGTCCACGCGAAATCGCACCGTGGTGGGCCCATGATATGGATTGAATGTGAAGTGCGCTGGACTGAGCCAGGTGAGGTGAGCCGGTTGACGATCGAGCTGTAGGCGGTAGGTAGCAGTTGGGCTCCAGTTGCCCGCGTGGTCAACCGAACGCAGCGCTACGTACCACGTGCCGTTACCGAGATTTGAGATGCGGGCGCCGTGCTGCGCCACTGTGTTTCCCGGCGGAATCACATGGGCCTGCCGCTCGAGCACAAAGGAATATCCGGCGACGCCCGAACCCTGGTCGTGAGAGATCCACGACAACTGTTCGACGCTCGTGTTGTACCAACGATTCTGGTCCGGATTCGTGCTCGAGGAAATTATCGGTCGAGATGGCGGAGTCTGATCCACGCCTAAGTCGTAGGTCGAACTGTTAAGTCCGCCAAACGCTACCCAATCACTGGCATTCCCCGCGTTATCCACTACCCGCGCTTGCCAGTGGTAGGTCTTTTGATCTCGCAGTCCAGTGGCGACAACCGTTGCCGATCCGCTAGAACTCAGGGCCGTTCCGGTGAAATTTGGTGAGCCGGCAAACACGGCGCTACTGCGCACGAGCTCAACCTGCGGCGTGAGTGGCGAGGTCCCAACCTGGACATTGAAGTGCAGAGT
>QHBP01000017.1:1131-2994 GCA_003244175.1 Chloroflexota bacterium
GGGAGAGTCATGCTGAGATTTGTCGGCGCCGATGGCGCCACGGGCTGATCCGCGTTGACCGGCGGGGGAAGTGCACAGGCGAAAACGGCCACGATCAGGCCGGCGACAGCAGTAATGAGCGAACGCCCCAAGAGAGCCTCCAAATTAGAAGTCAATAATGTATTGTACAGCGACAATTACGACTGTGGCGGAGCGAACACGTCGCTCCGCAATCGGTCGAGAAAAGTGACGGAACGCACCCGTCGCTCCAGTCGATAGACAATGTATTCTTGCAGTCGCTTTTCTACTTCCCGCTGAACATTCTGAGCAAGCGGTCCGACGCGCAGCATTGCCTGCTCATTTGTTTGTAGATTGCGCATGACCTTGAGCGCATCCACGCTCACGGGCGCGGCGGTTCGATCACTTGCCTCGCAGGCCGGGCACAGTACTCCCCCCAGACGCGCACTGAAGCGGTTGCTACCCGGTTCAATTCGCTCGTTGCAGTGAAGGCAGCGGAAGAGCTGTGGTTGATAACCAGTCAATCCCAGCAATTGCAGCTCGCATGCTCTCACTGCAAGAAACGGATCATCGCTGGTAGCCAGCCGGCGCAAGGTGTCGATCAGAAGCGTGTACAGCCCGTGGTTCGCCAGTTCCTCCGCGGAGAAACCCTCGACAAGTTCGACAATATACGTCGCCTGCGCCACGTGCCACAGATTACGGCGTAGTCCGGCGAAGGTCTCCACCGTTTCCGCCTGCGTAATAATGTCAAGTTGTCGACCGACGGCAATAAGTAGATTGCTGCGCGTGAATAGGTCCACGTGCCCGGAGGTGCGACTCTTCGTTCGTCGGACGCCTTTCGCTATCGCTCGAACTTTGCCATGTGCCGGGGTGTAGAGCGTAAGAATGCGATCTGCTTCGCCGTAGTCTTGGGCTTTGAGCACTACAGCTTCGCTGCGATACACCCGGATCGGTCTGGACACGCATCCGCCTCTGTCAAGAGAAACTACCCGCAACAACGCTAAAAAACGATGGTCAATTCTACCATGCGGTCGTATAGCCGGATCAGCTTACGTTAGTCTCACGATGCGTCCCGCAATTGGTCTCGACGCCATACCTTCAGTATCCTGAAGCCGCACGGTCAAGAAGCCCGCGGAGAGGAGGCAGGACACTGTTCCCCAAGGAAAAAACGCGTCACGCCGTCGCCTGCGCCACGCATATTGGTCGAACACATAGCAAAAATCAGGATACGGGCGGCGCCTGGACCTGGATGCGCGATGACGGAATGCCGGTGAGTCTCGCTATGGTTGCTGACGGCGTGAGCGCCGGGCAACACAGCGAAGAAGCAAGCCGCCTGGCTGTCGAGATGGTTCGCTCCCGCCTGACCGAGCCATTGGTGGCCGGCGTTGGCGAAATAGACTCGCTCCTCGAGCTCCTGGTAACTGCCGCGGCGGAGGCAAGTGAGAGCATCGCCGTTCAGATTGGCGGCCGATTAGGGGCCGCCAACGCCACGACTCTTGCTGNNTGCCGTCCTCGCCGTGGGGTCCGACGCCGCTGGCATATGGTGTGGAGACAGTCGCGTCTATCTCATTACAAGCAATGGCGTTGACCCGTTGACACGCGACCACTCCTGGGCTGAGGGAGTGGTTCGCGCAGGCATTATGACGGCTGAGAAGGCGGCTGCCGATTATCGGTCCCACATGATTACCCGCTGGCTTGGCATCCAGCAAGAGGGCATCCCGAGCGCTGAAACTTTTCGCCTCAATCTGAAACCGGGTGACGTTCTGCTGGCCTGCAGTGACGGGCTGTATGCCTTTGTGGCGCCGCCCGCTGCGTCTCCTGAGGACCTCGGAAGGGCATTGCTGCATGCCAAGGACGACCTGTCCG
>QHBP01000151.1 GCA_003244175.1 Chloroflexota bacterium
GGCACCAGCGAGCGCAGATCGAGCACCTCGACCGAGGCGCCGTCCAGATCCGAGGTCGCCTCCAGCGCGACGTCGACCATCGCGCCGTAGCAGATCACCACCAGATCAGACCCGGACCGCGCCACCCGCGCCGTGAAGGGAGTCTCGAACACGCCCTCGGGGACCTCGCCCTTGACCCGGCGGTAGAGGTGCTTGTGCTCCATGAAGCAGACCGGGTTGGGGTCGTGGATCGCGTGGTGCAGCAGCCCCTTGGCGTCTGAAGCGGTCGAGGGCGCCACCACCTTCAGCCCCGGAGTGTGGACAAACCAGCCCTCGGTGTTTTGAGAGTGGAACGGACCGCCGCGCACGCCACCCCCGGACGGCCCGCGAATGACCAGGGGCACGGCCATTGCGCTGCGGTAGTGCAGCTTGGCGGCCATGTTCACAATTTGATCGAAGCCGCAGGCTATGAAGTCCATGAACTGCATCTCGGCGATGGGGCGCTGACCCATCAGAGAGGACCCGATTGCGGCGCCAATTATGGCGGATTCAGAGAGTGGCGTATCGATGACGCGCAGCGGGCCGAATTCGTCGAGGAAGCCGGCGGTCGCCTTGAACGCGCCGCCGTATGCCGCCACGTCCTCTCCCAGCACGTAGACGCTCTCGTCGCGCTGCATCTCCTCGCGCATGCCCTGCTTGATGGCCTCGAGATACGTCACCTCGCCCAATGCCCGCTCTCCTCCTAGCCCTTCGACACCGGCGTACGGTACACGCCTTGTAGTGCGACCTCGGGTTCCGGCATCGGCTGCCCCAGAGCCCAGTCAGCCGCTTCGGACACCTGCTGCGCGACATCCGCCTTGATCCCCGCGGCGGCGTCGAGCTCCAGGATGCCCCCTTCGCCAAGCCACCGTTCGAAGCGCTCGATGGGGTCTCTCGCACGCCACTTTTCCAGTACCTCGGGAGGCACATACGACGCGTCGTCGTTCTCGGAATGACCCCGCATGCGCATCGTCACGCATTCTATAAGTGTCGGTCCCAATCCCTGGCGTGCTCGCTCAGTGGCCTGACGCGTGGCCCGATAGACGGCCAGCACGTCGTTACCATCGACCCGAACCCCGGGAATGCCGTACCCCGCGGCGCGCTGCGAGATGTGCTCACAGGCGATCTGCTTGGAGACATGGGTCGAATAAGCGTACTGATTGTTCTCGACGACGAGGATGAACGGCAAGGTCAGCGCGGCGGCGAAGTTGAGGCCCTCGTGAAAGTCGCCGGTATTGACGGCGCCGTCGCCGACATAGGTGAGTGCGACCCGGTCCTCGCCGCGCTGCTTCGCAGTCAGTGCCGCGCCGGCAGCCAGCGGGATCGACGTGCCCAGCATGCTGATCTGCGGCAGCACAAGGCGGGAATAGCTTCCAATATGCAGGGCATTGTCCTTGCCGTGAGTGAATGTGTTCTCCCGCGCCATGATCTGTGCGAGGATCTGACCCAGCTCCATGCCGCGCACGAGGTGCGTGCCCAAGTCACGGTGCATGGGCGCCACGATATCCGTTGGCCTGAGGGCGAACGCGGTTCCCACGGAGATGGCCTCGTGCCCAAGCTGACTATAGACACCGCCGGTCACTTTTCCCTGGAGATAGAGGGTCCGGATGCGTCCGTCGACCTCCCGCGTCAGAACCATGAAACGATACACGTCGAGAAGCTGGGCGATGGTGAGATCGCTTTTGCCCACCTGCACGTCTACCTGTGTCGCCACCCGCACTCTCCACGCCGGTTCTCCCACAGTCTACAGGAGGCAAATCTTCGCCGACTTGAGCGACGACCGAAGCAGCAGCGCTCTCAGGGAGTCATGGACTCCATGACTCGGTCACGCACCAGATCGGCCAGCGTCTCGAGAAAGTCCGGGCTTGCGTTCAGCGACTCGGTACGCTTGAAAGCGACGCCGCAGTCGTCCGCCGCCGCCTTCGCCTCGCAATCGATGTCGTAAAGAATCTCCAGATGATCGGAGACAAAGCCGATAGTCGCGACCAGGATGTTCATCACGCCTTCGCCGACGAGGCGATGAACCGTGTCCACCAGATCGGGACCAAGCCACCGATCAGTGGTGCGGCCCGCGCTCTGGTACGAGAACGTCCAGTGCGGCAGATCCAGCATCTCGGCTAGCGTTTCCGACGTCTCTCGCAGCTGTTCCGGATATAGATCACCCTCTGCCACGATCTTCTCCGGGAGACTGTGCGCAGTGAAAATGACGGTCACCTCATCACCTTCGGGGAACTCCGCCAGGCGGGTGCGCACCCGCCGCGCGATCGCCGCGAGATACCGCGGATGCAGGTGCCAGCTGTCAATGCGATCGATCCGAATGGACGTGCCGGTCTTTTCCTGTGCCTGCTCCACGTATCCGTAATACTGGGCAATGCTGAAGCTGGAATAGTGAGGCGCGAGCACCAGACCGACCGCGTGATCGATCCCCTCGGCCGCCATCTCCGCAACGGCCTCGTGGATCCACGGCCGCCAATGTTTCATGCCCACGATGACGCGGTACCGGCGGTACTCCGTCCGGTCGAGTACCTCCTGCAGTCCCTGGCGTGTCGCCTCCGTGATGGCCGTCAGGGGAGTGTGACCACCGACGAGGGCATACCGGCTCTGCAGCTCCGCGAGGAGATGCGCCGTCGGCGGGTGCCCGTGACGAATGTGAGTGTAGTACGGCGCGACATCCTCCGGCTTTTCGGGCGTCCCGTACGCCATCAGTAACACGCCAGTCACGCGGTCGAGGCTCATTTCACGTCTCCGCTCCGCAGCTTGCGACGACTGTGTCTACAAGTCCCTGGAGACTCGGCTCCTCGGACACCCACACGTTAGAAAAACCACGCGCACGGGCCGACGCCGCTGTTGTGGGACCGACGCAGGCCAGCCGAACCCCCGCAAGCGCCCGCTTGCCCGAAGGAAGGATCTCGATCAGATTTTTGAGCGCGGAGAGACTGCCTAGAACGACAACGTCGACCTGACCCTCCTCCAGCCGGCTCACGATCTCGCTGTCCATCACATCCGGTCGAACATTCCGATAGACGACGACTTCCTCCACCACCGCTCCCGCTCGCCCCAACCCGTCCCGCAGCTCGCGGCCGGACTGGTCTCCCCGCGGCGCCAGAATGCGCTTGCCCCGCACTCCGGCCGCGGCAAGCGCCTCGACCAGTGCCGCGCCCGTTGCCACGGACGGCACACAATCAACCGAGAGCCCGAGCCGCCTCAGCTCCAAGGCCGTCGAGCTCCCCACCGCCGCCAGCGCCGGCAACAGCGCCGGAGAAATGTGCAGGGCATCCAGCCGCTCGCATACGGCTCTTACGGCATGACGGCTTGCAAACACTACCCAGTCATACGTCGCGAGATTGACGAGCGCGCGGTCCACCGGGGCCCAGTCAGTAGGCGCTGCTATCGCGATGGTGGGCAGCGCTAGCACCGCGGCGCCGAGACTCTCCAAAGCGCGGCGCAGGTCTTCGTTGTCCGGCGGCGCGCGGGTCAAGAGAACAGTCCGGCCAATAAGGTGTTTCTCAGCCGGAAGATCGTGCCGAGCGTTCATGCACGAGCTCCACGAGCCGTTGCAGCTGGTCAGGATCCGTCTCCGAGTGGACACCATGCCCGACGTTGAAGACATGGCCGGTCCGTCCGGCCGCCTGATCCAGAATCGCCTCCGCCTCGCGCCTCACGACCTCCCACGGACCCTGCAACACCAGAGGATCGAGATTGCCCTGCACGCCCCGATCGAAGCCGATGCGCCGCCAGGCGACATCGAGCGGCACCCGCCAATCGATCCCGATGGTTCCGCCACCCGCGTCTCGCATCGCCTCGAGGAGACCGGCGGTGCCGGTGCCAAAGTGGATCAGCGGCAGATCGAGATCGCGCAGGGACTCGAAGATTGCACGGACGTGTGGCTGCACATAGCGGCGATAGTCGTCGGCCGAGAGGGCACCGGCCCAGCTATCAAAGAGCTGGAGCGCGTGTACGCCGGCGTTGGCCTGTTCCCGCAGGTACACGGAGACGATGCGGGTGAGCCTCGCCATCAGCTCGTGCCATGTCTCCGGATCGCGATACATCATGCGCTTGGTGTGGATGAAGTCGCGCGAGGGCTTGCCCTCGACCAGATAGCTGGCCAGCGTGAACGGCGCTCCGGAGAAACCGATGAGCGGGACGGCGCCATCGAGCAGAGCCAGGGTTGCCCCGACGCCCTCGGTGACAAACCGCACGTCGCCGGGCTCGAGCGGGCGTAGACGAACCAGGTCGCGCGCATCGCGCAGAGGCCGGCTGATGACGGGACCAACGGCCTCGACGATGTCAAGGTCAATGCCCACCCCGATCAGCGGTAGCATGATGTCGGCATACAGCACGGCGGCGTCGACCCCCAGCCGGCGTACCGGCTGAACGGTCACCTCTGCACACACGTCTGGGCGCCGGCAAATCTCTAGAAGTGAATACTTCTCGCGGATCGCTCGATACTCGGGGAGGGACCTACCCGCCTGCCGCATGAACCAAATCGGCGTGCAGTCCGCGGGCCTGAGCCGCAGCGCACGCAGGAAACGATCCTGCTTCACCTCCGCCATCCTCGAGACGGCCGCGGTCATGCCAGTAGCTCGATGGCCTCGCGGAGCGGCCGGTGCACGCAGGTGTAGATCGGCGTGTCCGACAGTGTGTGCTTGCGTCCATCTGTGGCTCGCAAGTCCATGACCAACGACTGGAATTCGAGCAGGTCTTCGGCCTCGTAGGCGACTATGAACTCCTGGTCGTCCAATCCAAACGAGTGGACCAGGACCTGCCTTATGTGCCCGTATTCGTGCCCCACCTTGATGTGCTCGTTCATCATGCCTTGCCGGGTCTGCGCCCCAAGCAGGTGCCACTCGATGGTCTTGGTGAAGGGGTAGACGACGAGATAGGTGCCGCGCTCGTGCGAGAGCACGGCTTGCTCCTGTGAGGTTTGTCTGCGTACATAGTTGGAGGGTCGAATGAGCCCGAGGTATGACGCCGAAATGTCGAGATACTCGCCGAGGCTGGTGCGATGCAGCCGGCTGCTTGCGGCCTGCATCTCCGCGACGTCGGCGCCGTGTCTCCACAACAGAAGATCAGTTCCGGCCTTGAGACCGGTCGTGTTGTAGGCGTAGGTCGTCAACCCCTCCTGCGACTCGATGGTTTCCGAGAGCTCCGTGGCACGGCAGTGTCTCTCGTCCTCGGAGAGTCGCCTCCACGCCGGATCCAGCCGATAGAAGAGGAACTGTACAAATGTGGTTGTCATAGATCTCGTGTCCTTACTGGGGGTGCGCCCTGCCCCTCGAAGATATCACGCGTTGAAGGATCTGGGATGAAAGCAGGGACGTGACCGGCGATCGGATGGCGTCGAAATCTCTTTCAAGGAGGAATCGCAATGATCAACGCGGCAGAATTGCACGAGTGTCTCACGCAAGATCCGGAGCTGCGGCGCGCCAGCAAAGGAACGGCTCATTGCTTCGTGCGCGTGACAGTGACTCAGGAGGCTCGTCGCAAGCAACGGACAAAACTTCCACACGCCGTGTCGGTGCGGTCCCTTCCTCTCCCGATAGAATGGTTGCATTCTAGAACGCAGAGGTTGTAAGATTGTCACTGTGTGGGACGTGGAGTACACCGACCAATTCGAGGTCTGGTGGGAGACCCTGGGCATGATTGAGCAAGCAGCGATTTACGCCTCAGTGACCGCCTTGGAAGAGGGAGGACCAGCGCTGGGACGTCCCGACGTCGATACGCTGAAAGCCTCCCGGCATCCCAACATGAAGGCACTCCGACCGCGTGGGGGCAATCTTCGCATCATCTTTGCCTTCGACCCGCGGAGGTCCGCCATCCTCCTCCTTGGGGGAGACAAGACCGGACAATGGCGACGCTGGTACCGCGAGATGATCCCGGTCGCCGATCAACCTGTATGACGACCATCTCCACGCTTTACGCGAAGAAGGAGAGCTGCCATGAGTGGTCATAAGCCGTTCAAGAACCTCAGCGACAGACTGCGGTCCACACCTGAGGGGCGTGCTCTCACTGATCAAGAGGCACGTATCCTGCGCGACGTGATCCAGCTCCCGCAGCTCCGTGGGGCGCGAGGCATGACGCAGTCCCAGCTCGCGGAGGCATGGCAGGTCTCCCAGGAAAACGTCTCGCGCGTCGAACGCCAGAATGACGTGTATCTGTCCACGCTCGCGCGCTACGTTGCTGCACTCGGAGGGCGGTTGGAGATTGCGGCCGTGTTCCCTGATCAGACCGTCACGTTCACGGCCATGCCTGAGTGCGAGGGTACCGCAGGTACGGCGGTCCCGTGAGTCGCCGGCGGAGCGGTACACAGGACAGGGATAGGGCAAGCTGTTTTTTGCTTTGCATCTCCACCGTGCTACAGCGATGATCGGTGACGATAAACGGGGCGCTGCGCAACGTTCCGCAGACCTGTTGGTGAGGGACGAGATGGCAACTAACCACAAATTGGCCGAACAGGCCGTCGCCGCTTTTGCCGCGAT
>QHBP01000292.1 GCA_003244175.1 Chloroflexota bacterium
CGCTCGACCGTTCCCAGTTTCGTGCCTTCGGACAGGGAAACGACCGCCGTCCCCTTGAGTGTACTGGCGTCCATGAACCACCCCTTTGTTCACACCGATGTGGTGTGTTGCCTGCGACTTCGATCCACACGCGCATTTTGCCCTCGGTGGTGCCTCGCCCCTTGCAACATTGGTGCCGGAAGCAGACGCCGCAGAGACCCCACGGCGCAGGGGCCGTAACGCCCTCCGCTCGCGACCGATGCCGGGGTGTCACGTTCGGCCGCGCTCCCCTCCTTACGGGGAGGGATTGCGGACGGGGGGTGGGCGATGCGTGGGATCGCTGCGCTCCTCAACGGGCACTTCCGCTTTTCCGGTCTCTTCCGCCTCCGCCTCCTGCAGCTGCGCCGCGATCTCGGTCGCCAGCATCGCCGACTCCCTCGCCGACGTTCCCTGCGTCTCGGCGGCGTAGGTCGCCTCGGCGCGATCTTCCTCCGCCCGCTCTTCTTTCTCCCCCGGGTGCTCACCCGGCAGCTCGATCCGGTAGTTCTCGATCAACACGCGGATGCCCGCCGCCATCGGCAGCGCGAGCAGCGCCCCAACGATGCCCAGCAGCGTCCCCCCGACCAGCAGCGCGACGATCACCGCCAGCGGCGAGAGGCGCAGGCTCTGCCCATAGACGCGCGGCAGCAGGAGATGGCTCTCGAACTGCTGATAGATCACGATAGCGACCAGCACAATCACCGCCTGGAGCGGGCCGACGGTGAGCGCGAACAGGACGGAGGGCACGACGACCAGCACCCCGCCGATCAGCGGGATCAGGTCCGAAAATGCCGCGAGGATCGCCAGCGGCAGCGCGCCCGGCACGCCTATGACGCGCAGGAGAATGAACACGAACACTCCGATGCAGAGCGAGGTGATGGCCTGGCCACGCATATATCCGCCAACGACCGTTTCCATGTCCAGGAGCGTCCGCGCAGTGCGGATATGATAGTGACGCGGCAGAAGCGCGAAAAGAAATCCTGTCACGCGCTCGTGATCCGCGATCAGGTAAAAGGCGATAACGACCGTCGTACCGCCCAACACGACCAACTGCGCTGCCGCCCCGGCCGACTTAAGCGCATACGCGCCGATCGGCGTAAGCAGGCGGTCGGGCCTGGCTGAGCGGATGGTGTCGGTCTGTCCGGCGAGGGGCGGCACGCGCGCGGCGAGGTCCGCCAGGCGGGCCTGAATCCGGGGCGCGTCGGTGGAGAGGGTGCCGAACTGATGGACAAAGGCGGGGATGATCAGGGCGCCGAGGCCGACGATGAAGCCGAGCAGGGCGACGAGAATGAGCGAGAGGGCGAGCGGACGCGGGACGCGGTGGCCTTCGAGCCAGCTGACGACGGGGCTGAAGGTGCCGGCGAGGACGAGGGCAATGATCAGGATGAGGATGATCTCCCAGAGGCGCGCGATGAGCAGGATACCCGCGATGATGGCGAGAATCAGGAGGATCGAGCGCGGGGCGATCTCGAAGCGCACCGTGCGCATCCGTGGGGTGTCGGGTTCGTCGTCGCGTCGCCCGTTGTGGAGGATCATGGCCTCCCGTGCCGATCCTGTCTGGCCCGTCTCCCGAGGTGGGGGCGCATCATGTCTGGTTGTCCATTGCATCGCTCTCGCCTTTCCTTCACTCCGAACCCAGTCCGCACACGGATCACCTTCGTGCCAACCCCAAAAGGGCGACCCCTCAGGCCGTCATAGTCACTTGAGGATAAGAAAGGACAGCAAAGTACACTCGATGCATACCCCAAATGCACAAACAGTGCCACCAGCACAGGCTTCCCTTTGCAAATGCGACCAACACGCGGGAGAGCAACCGACCAACGTTGGCGTATCAGGGGTACACCCCAGCCTGACACTCCGTTGCGCGCGTTGTTGTGAGACGGGCATCGCCGCCGTGAGCGTACGATTTTGTTCGTTTCGTGCGGTGACCCTAAGATACGCAGAAAATCGCCGCCGCCTATCGCTCCCGCCGTACCACTACCCATGTGTCAGCCCATATAGGCTAACACCGGTGGTAGCTTGTCGTCCCCGGATTGCGGGTGGTACCGGCGACAACGGTGGATTCCAACGAATGAGCGGGAAATGAGGGTACCTGAATCGCTTCCGCTACGGACTGCTGGCTTACATTTGCGCCACGCAACGGATCCGAGAAGCATCGGAGACGGGAGGCACAAAGGGTGATGTGGTACGGACGGCGTTGCAGCATATTCCGATTCAGAATGCATTCGACTGCGAGGCATGGATGGCTTCGCCGTATTCGGGCCGGCTCTCTTGGTCGCGGCTCTTGACAGTTAACCGCGATCACGGTATATTTTATTTATTGAACGAACAAAGTCGGGAAGAAATGGGCCCAATTATGCGGGATCGTAGCCCACAGGAACAGGTTCTTTCCACGCGTGAATCCGCGCTGTCTGCCCATGATCGGCGGCGTTACGCGGGCCAGAATCATACCCGCGTGCGGAAACATAATCACCACGCGGTTCTCCGTGCGTTACTCAGCCATGGCCCGACATCGCGCTCGCACCTAGTCAAACTGACGGGCCTCCGGCCGGCAACCGTCAGTTCACTGATCAGCGAACTCATTCATCAGGGGATCGTCCGGGAGATTGGGGCTGCGGTGAATACTGGCATCGGTCGTCCCAGTATCGAGCTCGACTTTGCGCCCCACGGTGTATACGCCGTCGGGGTCAATATGGGCCTCGAGTGGATCACTATCGGCCTCGTCTCTCCGCGTGGTACGGTTCATTACAAGCACGAATTCCCACGGCCGAGCGACGTTGCGCCTGCTGAGACCGTGGCACTCGCAATCGCGGCGATCGAAGACCTTCTCATTCGTGCATCCATCCCCCAGGACCGTATCATCGGTATCGGCATCGGCCTCCCCGGTATCGTTGACCCGCGGGACGGACGCGCAATCGCTGTTGTTGACCTTGATTGGCATGACGTGGCGATTGCCGGGCCGTTTCAGTCCGCATTCGATCTTCCGGTACTCGTAGGAAATAACGCGCAGGCCATGGGTCTGGCGGAGAGCTGGTTTGGCGCGGATCGTGATGTCGGTGATCTTGTACTCCTCTACGTCGGCAGCGTCGTTGGTGCCGGCGCGGTGATTGATGGTCGGCTCTTGCGCGGATCAGGTTGGGGTGCCGGTCAGATCGGTCACAGCCCCATCATTCCTGGTATCCAGACGCGGTGTTCCTGCGGCAACGTCGGTTGCCTCGAAACAGTGATCTCGGACCAGGCGATCGTTCGGGATGCCCTGGCGCATCGTGTTCACCTGGCATCCTATGACGCCGACAGGAACCTGCCGACGCAGGTCTACCTCGATGAACTCATCGAGGTAGGCTTAGCTGGCAACCCTACGGCGATTGCTGTGCTCGCGCGCGCGGGTGAGCACATCGGTGCCGCCGCTGCATACCTCATCAACCTCTTTAATCCGCCGCAGATCGTGCTCGCCGGTCGCCTTATGCGTGCGAGGCATCTCGTCTTCGATCCAATGCAACGCGCTGCGACCTCATCCTCCCTCCCCCTCCTCGCCCAAAGCACGCAATTTATGCCATCAGCGCTCGGCGTTGACGCGCGGATCATCGGTCCCGCATCACTCGTGCTCGTGGATTGCTTCTATACCGCCGAACATCTGTTGTATCGCTGATTCCGGCGAAATGCGACCGCTCTACGCACGGTGATAGGGATAGACCTTTGGCATGGTAGACAGTAACGGAGGGTGAAGATGGACAGGCAGCTGAGGCCCGAAGAGAGAATAAGTAGACTCGGCGATGGGAGTGCTCATTCAGAACCAGGCCTGAACCGACGCCGCTTCATGGCGGGTCTCGTACTCAGCGGCGCTGCGGCGAGCGCGGCGTTGCTGGCGGCGTGTGGCAATGCCAATGTCTCGAATAATGCCACAAACACCGCCAGCGTGAGGAACACCCCGGTCACCGGCGTCTCCTCGACGGCGAATGCCGCCGCTTCCGTGGGGAGCACAACGCGTGGGACCGGGAGTGCGCCGACATCGGCACAGCAGCCAGCGGGAAACCCGGTCAAGGGTGGCACTCTAACCATTGCGGAGACGACGGACGTCGACTCGTTCGACCCGTTCTATCAGGTGGAAAACAACTTCACGACGATGCGCGGCTTTACGGATACGCTTGTCCGCTATAACGAAAAACTGGACCCGCAACCGGAGCTTGCCGAGTCATGGCAACTTGCACCGGACGCCAAAAGCATCACCCTGAAATTGCGCCAGGGCGTCAAGTTCCATAGCGGCAGGGAAATGACGGCGGATGACGTGCTCTTCAGCCTCAAGCACGTCCAGGACAAGGCGACCGGCTCGCAATTGATTGACCTCTTCCAGCCGATCACCGGTGCGACCGCGACCGACAAGAACACTGTCACCTTCACCTTCAATCAGCCATATGTGGCGGTATTCGATGCGCTCGATGCCTTTTTCGTCCTTGACTCCACGGCCGCAACCGACCTCAAGAAGCAACCTGCTGGCAGTGGTCCGTTTATCCTGGCTGATCGCACACCCGGTGACCGCGTCGTGCTCAAGCGGTTCGATGGCTACTGGAAACAGGGTCAGCCCTATCTCGATCAGGTGATCCACCGTGCCATCCCGGACGAGGCGAGCCTTGTCGCCAGCCTCAAGGCGGGCGAGGTTGACCTTGTCTGGAAGCCGCCGCTTCAGCAGTTCCAGCAACTCAAGAGCCAATCAGGCATCAAGACTGACCCCGGTCTGATCGGAGTTTCCGGCGTTGATATCGCCATGAATGTCACGAAGAAACCCTTCGACGACAAACGCGTGCGTCAGGCGATTAACTGGGCGACCGATCGGGCCCAGTGGGTAAAGACCATTCTCTATGACGCGTCACCGATATCGGATCTGCCGTTCCCTCCCTACTCGACGGGGTACTTTGACGATCTCGCGCTGCAGTACACCTACAACCTCGATAAGGCAAAGCAGCTGCTCGCGGACGCGGGCTATAGCTCCGGCCTGAAAATCGCGGCCATCACGAGCGGCCAGCAGTGGCCGACATCCGTCGCGCTGGCACAAATCCTCCAAGCATCGCTGGCCCAGATCGGCGTACAGTTAACCCTCCAGAACCTCGACCCCGCCGCGTTCTATGATCGTGACCACGCCTCCACCTTCGACATGATGTTCCATGTCTACGGACGCGCGAATAAGGAGCCGGTTACTCTGTTTGGCGGCGCCATTGTCTGGCGCCCGAAGAACAACGTGACGCTCTTCTCCTTACCTCAGTATACCGACCTGATTGCCCGCGCAAACGCGGAACTCGACGGTGCGAAGCGCAAAGATCTCTACCGGCAGATTGATCAGATCATCCTCGACGACTGCTGGACCATCTCTGCGGGGTTCCAGCCCCAGCCTTGGGCGATGCGACAGCGTGTCCAGAACTTCGCCTTCGACCGGCAGGGCATACCGTTGCTCGATCAGATGTGGATCGGTCAATAACAGGATCAGGATTGAGGCAACGATGAGCCGTTACATCATTCGCAGACTCATGCAGATGCTCGTGGTATTGCTCCTTGCGTCCGTGGGCATCTTCCTGATCGTCCATATACTGCCGGGCGACGCCGCATTGGTGTACGCGGGGCCGAACGCGACGGATGATGTGGTTGCCGCCGTCCGCCATACGATGGGGCTCGACCAATCCTTACCGGTCCAATACATCGTCTGGTTCGGTCATGTGATGCGGGGTGACCTCGGCAAATCATACGTCAACGGCTTCACCGTGACGCGATTGTTGCTCCAGCGGCTTCCGGTGACTCTGGAACTGGCACTTGCCTCCATCTTAATCTCGCTCGTGATTGCCGTGCCGACGGGCATCTTGGCGGCGATCAAACAGGGGTCCGTCTTCGATTACTTCGTCACCGGCCTTAACGGGCTCGGGCTTGCGATCCCGCCCTTCTGGTTCGGCCTTATCCTCATTCTTGTCGTGGCGCTCGGCTTTCACTGGCTGCCAGCATCCGGGTATGCCGACCCGAGCAAAGATCTCGGTGGCGCGCTTAAGCATCTGATCCTGCCCACCGTGACACTCTCCTTTCAGGTGGCCGCCATCCTCTCCCGCTTCATGAAGTCGGTGACGCTCGATGTTCTCCAGGAGGACTATGTGCGCACCGCCCGCGCAAAGGGGCTCGGCAGCCGGGCGGTGCTGCTCTCCCACGCGCCCCGCAATGCCCTGGTGCCCGTGATTACGGTGGTGGCGCTGGAACTACCCTCGCTGGTCGGTGGCGCCGTGATCATCGAGCAGATCTT
>QHBP01000179.1:0-1930 GCA_003244175.1 Chloroflexota bacterium
CACCCGGACGACGCCGAGTTCGGAACGGCGGGCACCGTGGCCAAGCTCACGTCAGATGGCAAGGAAGTCGTGTACTGCGTCGCAAGCGACGGCAGTAAGGGCAGCTCTGACCCCAACGCCACTGCGGAAGGGCTGATAACAACAAGAAAGTCTGAACAGTGGGATGCCGCCAAAATCCTCGGAGTCAAGGACGTGTGCTTCCTCGACTTTCCCGATGCCATGCTGGAGCCGAACATGGAGCTGAGACGTGCCATCGCCGGCGCCATCCGCCGGTATAAACCGGATGTCCTCATCTGCCAGTGTCCCACGCGCGATCTCAACTTAATCGCATTTGCTCAACATCCCGACCACCTCGCCACCGGAGAGGCGGCGCTCGCAGCGGCCTATCCAACATCGAGGGACAGAATGACGTTCCCAGAGCTGCTGAGTCAGGGATTGGAACCGCACGGCGTCCGCGAAGTGTGGGTCGTTGGCAGTGGATCGACTGATCATTACATCGATATCTCTGAGACGCTGGACAAGAAGGCCGAGGCCCTGCGAGCACACGCTAGCCAGCTAGGGGATCGTGATACCAACGCATTCGTGCGAGAAAGGGCGAAACAGGTCGGTGAGCCTAGCGGCATTCCCTACGCCGAGGGCTTTAAGCGGCTCCCCATGCCCTGACCGCGTTCCCGTGTCGGGCACCGCTCCCCGTAGCGGCTGCTAGAGCTTCGTTTCTTCTACCTCTGCCGCGTTGAAGTAGGTGAGAGAGAGCACCTTGCCTGAGCGTGTCACGACTTGCGTGACGGATGATCGAGCCGGATAGACCGTTTCTCTCATACACGCAGGAGTCAACTGGCGCTGTTCAAGCCCTGTCCAGAGCACACTGATGGGATCGGCGTGGCTGACGGCAACCACCGTGCTGCCGCCATGCTTCTGAATCGCTGCCTGTAAAAAACTCGACAGTCGGTCGAAGATGCCCTGCATGGTCTCATCGTTTGGATCTCTGACGGGTTCGAAGAAGCTAAAGCCCGGTTTGAGTATGGAGTTGGGGCTGCCCTGGTAGCTGGTTCGAACCTCGATCAGCCGGCGGGAGATCTGCACTGGAGCTGATGGCTGATACCCGCTGAGAATCTCCGCCGTTTCTCGCGCCCGGGCCAGGGGACTGGTGTAGATCACTGATACTGGACGTCCTGAGATGAAGCGGCCAGTTCTATGAGCTTGCCGCCGTCCGTTCTCGCTCAGTCGGAATCCGGGTAGGCGACCGTAGAGAATGTCCTTGGGGTTGTAAACCTCGGCATGCCGGACGAACATGATTACAGTGGATGAGGGGGTTGAAGTCATGGCATCACGGGTACAGCTAAAGCACTTCTCCGTCGGATCGTGGGACAACAATGTTTATATCCTCGTGGATCCGGAAACCAAGGAGAGCATTTTGTTCGACGCGCCGGTGGATGCGGAGCCCATTCTCAGGGAGCTGGAGGGCACCAAGCTCAAGTACATCTTGATGACGCACTGCGATCGAGATCATGTGGGCGCGTTGAAGGAGGTCCACGATCGCACCGGTGCTCCTGTCGGGGTGCACGCCGCTGAGTCTGAGAGGCTACCGCTAGACGCGGACTTCCAGATCGAAGACCAGCAGACGTTCGCTTTGGGCAACGCTGAGCTGAAAGCGATGCACACGCCCGGTCACTCGCCGGGAGGGATGTCCTTTCTCGTAGATGACATACTCGTGTCCGGAGATACGCTATTCCCGGGAGGACCAGGCAACACCCAGCGACCGGATGGCAGCTTCGACGAGATCATCAACAGCATCAAGACAAAGCTATTCGTTCTACCGGACGAAATGAAGGTATATCCCGGCCATGGCAAACCCACCACCATCGGGCAAGAGAGACCGCACCTTCAGGAGTGGATTGACCGAGGGAAGTAGCTCGGCCCCGTCGGTGCG
>QHBP01000179.1:1979-3638 GCA_003244175.1 Chloroflexota bacterium
ATGGAACCGGCGAGCGGCAAGGCGTGCCGACTGTGCATATCAGGGTGAGTGCGAGGTGTCCAAGCATGGGGAGGGAGACGCATGACGACGAGATTCACAGTCATCTCAATTGACCCCGTGCGTGAGTGTTGCTTGAGCAGGTTCTCCGGGGGGCAAGACTCATCTCGGTGCCCCATGTACGGACCCGTCCACGTCCGGAAGTAACTCATCCGGCATTGCGCTGCGGGCAAGGCCGATTTTCGCGTGCAATCCATCGCGGCCGCCCGAGTACAGCACCGGTCCATTGACACGGACGCAGCAACGGTGTAATGTACGTAGCATCTAACATCGTTAGATGAAACGACTAGTGATCTGGAAGCGGGTGTCGGGAAGCTCGTGCTGAGAAAATCATTCGAAGAGCAGACGGCCGCGCTTGCACATCCGGAAACGGTTGGCGAGTTGATCCTGGCGCCGAAACAGCGTCGCGAACGCATGCGCAGCGAAATGATGAATGCCATCCTTGAGGCTTCGAGGGCAGTCATGCGCGAGCGGGGCGTGGCCGCGCTTAGTTTGCGCGAGGTAGCTCGCAGGGTGCAGCTGAAGGCCCCCTCGGTGTATGCCTACTTCCCTAGCAAAGCCGCGCTCTACGATGCGCTGTTCTTGCTCGCCGTGCGCCAGTACCGTTCGTACAAGCGTCGTTCAACCGGCCAGTCCGACTCGTTTTGGGACCAGCTATACGACTTGTTTGCGACGTACATGCGGTTTGCCCTGCAACACCCCGACCTGTACCAGTTGGCCTTCGAGCACCCGGTACCTGGATTCTCCCCTTCAGCCGAGACCATGGCGCAGAGCGAGCAGTTGCTCGGCCACATGACGGAGCTTCTGGATAAGGCCATCGAAGAGGGGTCGATTCGACCACGGGTGTCGAGCACTCAGGCTCGTGATCTTATCATCGCCATGAGCCACGGACTGACGTCTCAACATGTGGCCAACGAGCCGCAGCTCCCCATCGGATCTGGGCGTTACGGGAGCTTGATCCCGGCCGCAGTGGACCTCTTCCGTGCCGCTTGGGAAGTGGGTGCTGCGACGGATACGGAAGGTGGTGAAACTGACCCTGACCCAGACCGCGCGTAACACGGGACAGGACGGAAGTGCTAAGGACTCGTGGAGCAGTGATCTCCAGACAAGGGACAACGCTAGCCGGAGTAAAGAGGAGGAGGACCCTTTGGCCGCTATGATCCAGCCCACGCTGCACCACATCGCCCTTACAGTGACGGACCTGGACGCCAGTATCGCGTGGTACGAGAAGGTCTTCGGCATCACGTACAGGACGGAAGTAGGGCACGAAGGAGGCACGGGGAAACTGCTGAGCGACGATTCGCGGCAGCTGGTGATCGTGCTTCATCGGCACGACGACAACCAAGCTGAGATGTTCAAGGAAACGAGGACCGGCCTTGACCACGTCGGCCTAGCCGTTGCGAGCCGCTCAGATCTGGAAGCGTGGCAGGCGCATCTGAAGGAGCTGGGTGTCGAGCAAGCCTCTCCCGCCGATCGCCCCCTGACCCAGTCTCCTATCCTTGACCCTAAGTACGCCTCGGTGCTCGTGTTTCGGGATCCCGACAATATCCAACTGGAGCTGTTTGCTCCGCGCAGAGTCTAAGTTTCTCTCCGATCGTGCCA
>QHBP01000179.1:3650-3941 GCA_003244175.1 Chloroflexota bacterium
GTCGCTGATCTGACCAACCTCGAACTACTCGACGCCTGGTACGAGGACGACCCGGCGATGCGCGTCAGGGTTAACTTCCCGATGTTCGCCGGTACGGGCAACAAGACTTCCTCTGTCGTCTACTTTGAGATCGAACCGGGCTGCTACCTCGGCACGCACACTGACAGCGCGGAAGAGATTCTCCTCGTCTTGTCCGGTTCTGTCGAGGCGCGGTTGGGCGAAGAGAAGGGGCAGCTCTCGACGGGCCAATCAGCCCTCATTCCCGAGATGGTGCCGCACGGTGTCCGAAAC
>QHBP01000126.1:0-371 GCA_003244175.1 Chloroflexota bacterium
GCTTGATACTCCTGCCCGCGCTGCCGCTCTTCGCCTGGACACTGCGCGATGAGCCAGCGGCGGTGGAAGCCGGCGTGGCAGTGCGCGAAGGAGGGTAAGGGAAAGTATACTCTGTCATAGCATGTCCAGAGAGACTAGACGATGAAACACGAGTGGTTCACCCTTGAGCAGGCGGCCGAGCACCTCGGTGTCTCCACACGTACCCTGCGTCGCTGGATACACGCCGGCAAACTCCAGGCAGAGCTGCGGCCCGGGCCGTATGGACAGCAGTATGTGGTACCGCGCGACCAGCTTGGAGCCGTGCGACTCATCCACGACGTGGAACGCGCCGAGCGCCGCCAGGAGGCGGAAACCATCCCCCAGGTGGTGGA
>QHBP01000126.1:396-774 GCA_003244175.1 Chloroflexota bacterium
CGTGAAGAGTCCCTGATAGCCGGCATGGAGGCGCTCCGACTCGAGATTCAGCGCGCGGCCGAGCGGATCACGGCGGGACAGGAGGCGGTCCTCGGAGAACTTCGCGAGCTTCGTCGCGTCCTGGAGGAGCGGCGCCCCGATCGAGATGACGTTGACCGTCCCTGAGCAGCGGCGACGGAGACTCTGGCGACATCCGGCCTTCCTGCGTCTCTGGGCAGGTCAGTCGATTTCGCTCGCCGGCTCGCGTGTCACCATCGTTGCTCTGCCGCTCACGGCTATCTACGTCTTGCACGCGAACGCCCTGGAGATGGGCGTCCTTACCGCGACCACCTCCCTTGCCTATCTGCTGGTTGGACTTCCGGCCGGCGCCTGGATCGA
>QHBP01000126.1:784-2335 GCA_003244175.1 Chloroflexota bacterium
GGCCGAGCAGTGCTGCTCGCGTCGATTCCCTTGGTATCGCTCCTCGGCCTGCTGGGAATCGAGCAGCTGTATGTGGTGGGGTTCCTTATCGGCATCCTGACTGTCTTCTTCGATGTTGCCTACCAGTCACTCCTGCCGTCCGTTGTCCCCGCCGATCGTCTTGTAGAGGCGAACAGCAAGCTGCAGGTGAGCGAATCGGTGACCCAGGTAGTCGGACCAGGCCTCGGGGGTGCTCTCGTCCAGCTTTTCACCGCGCCCGTGGCAATCGCCGCCGATGCGCTCTCATTCCTCGTCTCGGCGCTCTCCCTGGTCTTCGTCAGCGTGCCCGAGCCGACCAGATCAGACAGCACCGATCAGAACCTGCTACGTGAGATTCGCGAAGGTCTGACGAGAGTGCTCAAGGATCCAGCACTGCGCGCGCTTGCCGGGGCGGGCGCCACGTTCAATCTCTTCGACAACCTACTCTTCGCCGTCTACGTGCTGTACATGACGCGCACCCTCCGCTTCGGCGGGGCAGCGGTGGGTTTGGTCTTCGGCCTGGGCGGGGTCGGCGGTATCGCCGGCGCCTTGATAGTGGAGCGGACCACCAATCGCTTCGGACTGGGTCCAGTCATGCTCGGTGGAATTGNNCGAACTGGCAATCGCCGCCACCCGCGGCCCCATCATCGGCGCAGTCGCTATCCTCGTCGCCGCCGAGACCGTGGTCGAGCTTGGCGCGACCCTCTATGGCATTGACGCTGTAAGCCTGCGCCAGGCGGTTGTACCGGACACCCTGCAGGGACGTGTCAACGCCACAATGCGCGTCATCAGCTGGGGCATTGGCCCGCTCGGCGCCCTTGCCGGTGGCGTGCTCGGCGAGACGATTGGGTTACGCCCGACGGTCCTTATCGCCGGCGTGGGCACTATCTTTTCCTTCCTCTGGCTGGCGCTCTCTCCGGTCAGGCGGCTGCGGACCGCTCCGGTGGCGTGCCTCGAATAGGCGCTGGCGGGCTGCTTCTGGGGTCCCACTCCGCAGCTTCTCGATCATGTCCTGGTTCTCCGCAATGAACCAGTCGTCCAGCAGAGGCAAATACTCCACTTGGAGATGGCGAGGAAGCGAGAAGAAGTCGTGTACGAGACGGTTGAGGGAGTTGTCACTGCCGCAGCAACACTCCCACGGTTCCCCGAGCCGAGCATTGATGCAATAGTGGCTGGTGATTTCCTCGCCGGGTCGGATGTCTCGGCGAGCGATCCGGTACTGTACACTGTTGATGGTCTTGGTGTAGGTGTTGAAGTCGCAGCTGCGGTTGGTGTACTGGAGCGGTCCCAGGCGAACGACCCGGCCGGCGCTGATATCGTCGTAGTAGAGGTGTTGCCCAAGCTCATCGGCGCCGACGGCGTGCTCGGTAACTGCGTGAGTGTCATCGAGCGCAATGACCTGCTCACCCTAGCGAAATCTCTGCGCGCGAAGATACCCATACCGTGGATGTGGGACGGCGCTTCAAAGACTCGACCCTCGTTCTTGTGCATCAGACTTCCTACACCTGCACAATTGGCGTCTCAAAGAAGACC
>QHBP01000126.1:2385-3581 GCA_003244175.1 Chloroflexota bacterium
AACGAGGATGGGCCGGTTGACTGTGTCGTTCCAGGTACGGATGGTTCGATAGCCGTTCTCCCGCGCGTAGGCGATACCTCGAACTTTGAGCGCCTGGGCAATGCCTCGACCGCGATATGCCAGTCGCACGCCGGTTACGTCAATGTCCAGCACCCTACGCTCCGGGTCCGCCTCGCCGTAGCTCAGGCCGACGTACTCTCCGTCTCTCAGGGCGACGAGGAACGCACCTGCAGGGTAATCCGGCCCATTTAGCACGCCCTCCCGGTAGCGGGCAAATTGCACGTCCCGCTCCTCCACCGTCAGCTCCTCACGGTTGGGGGTGATGGAAGGCGGGGAGGGGATGTCACGTGACGTCTCCCACTCAAGATCGTAAATCGTGCCATCTCGGTCCGGATCGCCGGCCAGGTCCGCCAGCGAGACGATCCGGATGCTCTCTGCCCGCACCCTCGTCTCCACAGAGCGCCATGGCAGTGGATCGAAGGCGAGGACATCCAGGTGCGACTCCCAGGTACGGAAGTCCTCAAGGAAGCCGCGGGCTTCCAGGAAGCGGAGGCATACTGCCTCATCCTCACGAGCGCGTGCCTGGAAGGCGATGGGATCGAACCGGCTGAGCGTCCGCGCTACATGGCAATAGAGGGCGCCGCCTAATCCGTGCTGCTGTCGGTCCGGGTGGAAGTAGACAATGATCTGGAACTTGCGCGGGTGGTACAGGTCGGTTGACTGCGAGTACTCTCCCACGCCGATGATCTGGCCATCCTCTTCGGCCACCCAGCGCTCCGCTCGGGTCTTCGGGTGCCGGTGTTCATCCCGATCTCGCATCTTGCCGGCGGTCGTCGGCTCCTTGGGGAACGCGGCGTTGTGGATGGCGGCCACGGCGGGATAGTCGACCGTGGTAAAGGGGCGGATGTGCATGTGCACGTTCTCCCAGAGATGTCGATGGCGGGGCACGAAACGCGAGTGGCTCCCATGAAGTATGTCCGATGCTGGTGCATCGCGATCACCGTGTTGGGCTGCGTCCCGGACCGACCTGCGTGGTAACCGCGGCAGCAATTATACACAGCGGCCAAGCAGTTGGAGCACGGCCAGGCGCTGTCCGAACAGGATGAAGGCAAGGACGACGGTAGTGAGCGGCTCAACTGTCGACAAGATACTCGCGGTTGACGGCCCGACACGCGCGAGACCGGCCAGAAAGGCGA
>QHBP01000332.1 GCA_003244175.1 Chloroflexota bacterium
CGGCCGGTACGCCCGCCGCTCCGAGGCGGCGGCGAAGAGGGAGTCGAGATCGACCTCGGCCACCTGCACCGCCCACGGCTCGATTTCAAAGGCCGCGGCTACGAGAGGGTGGAGCTCACCCATGACGGCTACGTTACCCCCGCGCACCCGCACTCCCGCGGACCTTCCCGGATGCAAGGCCGGATGTTTAGCCGGCTCTACCGACCATTCCTCAACGCGAAGGTCATCGAGGAGGGCCGAGACGACGCCCTTGACGTCGTAGAAGGCGAAGGGACCCGGGGTCGTTTCCTGCCACCTTCGCGGCCGCCGGAGACCAGAAAGGACGATGCCCAGAGTCTCTCTCTCGTACGGAAGCTCTCCGCGACGCGGGAAGTAGGTAAGCGCCATCTCGAAGAAAGCCAGGTTCTCGTCTGAATGCTTCAGGTTGCGGGACACGACGTCCAGGAGTGCGGGCAGAAGGGTGACTCGCAGGAGATCCCGCTCGTTCGATGGCGGGTTGATGAGCACCAGAGGCTTGGTCAACGCCTCGCGCGCGTAGATACCTGCGGCATTCACCACCACAGACTCCCAACCGTTGCCGGCGTTCTTGCTGCATGTGAGATCCAACGGCAGCAGGCGCTCCATCGCCGCTGTAGACGTCAAGGCACCGCCCACCGTCTCGCTAATCCCTATTCCCAGGAGGCGCTCGCGCACAAGGTCGCGATAACGACGTCCAGACCGTGGCGCGGGGGGAGGAAGAGTACGTCGCGGCAGTGTTGGTGGCACAGCGTCGTATCCGACCAGGCGCACGACCTCCTCCACCAGATCCGCGGACAGCGCAATGTCGGCCCGTCGCCAGTATGGGACGGTCACCGAGAGACTATCGTCGCGGGCGTCGACATCGAAGCCCAAGAGGTTCAGCTTCTCGCCCGCCGCGTCACGGTCGATGCGCACTCCCGACAGGCGATCGAGGTCGCGCATGGGCATCGTCACCACCCGCTGCCCCGGGACGTGCGTCCAGGCATCGGTCAGTCGGTATACGCGAAGTCGCTTACCAGTGATTTGCGCGAGTAGCTGCAGGTATCGCCGCGCGGCCAGGGATGCCTGTTCCGGAGGCAGGCCCTTCTCGAAACGGCTGGACGCCTCCGTCCTGAGACCCAGTCGCTTTGCGCTTCGACGCACCGTCGGGCCATCGAACGTCGCCGACTCCAGCACGATGGCCTTGGTATCGGGGCCGATTTCGCTGTTTTCTCCACCCATCACGCCCGCAATGGCTACCGTCCGCTCGCCGTCCGCGATCACGAGGTCGGTATCGCAAAGGCGTCGATCCTCGCCGTCCAGCGTCCGCAGACGCTCCTCTGCCCTGGCACGGCGCACGATGATAGTGTCGCTCGCCAGATGTGCGGCGTCGAAAGCGTGGAGCGGCTGGCCGTACTCCAGCAGAACGTAGTTCGTTATGTCGACGAGGAGGTTGATAGGCCGCATCCCGGCGGCTTCCAAGCGGCTGGAAAGCCACCCAGGAGACGGTACGACCTCCACCCCCTCGATCCGAAGGGCGGTGTAGCGGGGACACAAGTCGGGGTCGTGAACGTCCACGCGAATGCTGTCGCGATCAACCGACTCGATATCGGCATCGGCCACATCGTCGGAAGGGACCGTCAGCTGTCGCAGCGTCATTGCCGCTACATCGCGCGCTATGCCGATCATCGATAGCGTGTCGGGTCGATTGGGGTGTGTCTCGATGTCGAGCACGTCCCCTCCCATGAATGTCCTGAGCGACCCGCCCACGGGTGCATCGGACGCAAGAACATAGATTCCGGAGTGCTCGTCCGAGATTCCCAGCTCATATTGGGAGGCCAGCATCCCGTCGGATGTGATCCCGGCCATGGGTTTGGACACGATTGTCATCGGCTCACCGTCCGGCCCATGGGGCAAGACCCCACCGACCAGCACCACCGGAACCTTGTCGTGCAGGCTGACATTCGGTGCGCCCGTGACGACCTGGATGATCCTCGATCCGATGTCTACGCGGGTGACGGTCAGCGGCTTCTTCGATGAAGGATGAGCCCACAGCTCGACCACGTGCCCGACGACCACGTCCGTCCAGTCGACGCCCATGCGCTCGACCGCCTCAACCTTCAGTCCACCCATCGTCATGCGGGCGGCGAGGTCATGCGTATCCAGATCCCAGTCGACGTAGTCCGCCAGCCACTCAAGCGGTACGCGCACTCAACGTCCTTTCCTATTGCCTGCTCCGTAGGCCCGGCACTACCCCATGGGACTCGTCACACGAACTGCCGCAAGAATCGCAGGTCGTTCTCTCGGAAGAGGCGGAGATCCGTGATACCGTACTTCATCATCGTGTACCGGTCGGGACCTATCCCGAAGGCGAATCCACTCACCTTTTCCGGATCGTAGCCGCCGTTCACCAGCACGTGGGGGTGAACCATGCCGGAACCGCCGAGCTCCAGCCACCCTTCGTATCCACACGACCGGCAGCCGGCGCCCTTGCACACGACGCACTCTATATCCATCTCCGCGCTTGGCTCCGTGAACGGGAAGTACGAGGGCCGGAAGCGCGTCCGTCGATCCGGCCCGAAGAATCTATGCGCGACTTCCGTCAACGTCCCTTTCAGATCCCCCAGACTGATGTCGGTGTCAACGCACAGGCCTTCAATCTGATAGAACTGGTCCCCATGCGACGCGTCTTCCGCCTCGTTCCTGTAGACAAAACCGGGAACGACCACGCGGATGGGCGGCGGATGCGCGTGCATGACCCGCAGCTGGTTGGGCGATGTCTGCGTCCGCAGAAGCATATCTTCCGTCAGGTAGAAGGTGTCCTGCATGTCCCGCGCGGGGTGATCCGGGGGAATGTTGAGGAGCTCGAAGTTGTATCGATCCCACTCCACCTCGGGACCCTCGTGGATCGCGTATCCCATTTGCTCGAAAATGGCAAGAATGTCCCGCACCGTCTTCAGCAACGGGTGCTCGCAACCACGAGGGAAGGCGGTACCGGGGAGAGTGACGTCCAGCCGCTCGGCCATCAGGCGATTCTCGAGTTCGCGCGCTCCAAGAGCCTCTCCGCGTGCCCGGAGAGCCCCCTCGATGCGGTCTTTAGCGGCGTTCACCGCATTCCCTAGCCGAGGCCGCTCCACCGGAGGAAGCTTCCCCATAAACGACATGACCCGCGACAGCTCGGACTTTCGGCCGGCGTACCGCACCCGCGCGGCTTCCAGCTCCTTGGTGTCCCCCGCGGACTCGATCGCCTGCAGCGCGGCGTCACGCAATCGGTCGACACGATCCAGAGCGTCCACGGCACTGTCGTGGCTCATCGATCCCTCCGCAAATGCAAAAAGCGAGGCCGCAAAGGACGATCTGGCATACCCACGCTGTCCGGACTGCCACCCGGCGGCGAACAAGCGAGGTGTCCATCGCCTCAATCCGAAGGCTTGGTGACCAGGCAGTGCCGGATTCGGTCGCCGTAGTCTATCACGTGCCTCGACCGTCCTCCCCTCACTTCAAGACCGTGAACGGCACGCTTATGGGCTTGGCACCGGTGGATCCCGAGAACGTGAAGAACCGCACCTTGATCGTACCCTTGCCGGTGGGAGCGGCCGCTGGTACCTTCACAATTTTCACGTAAGGAGGGTCATGGTCGAGGGTCCCTTTGAAAAATGTAGGCTTGCGACGCCAGTACGTCACGGCAATCACGAGTCGCTCGCCCTTGGGCGCCGTGATCGCAACCTTCACGGATCTACCACGCCGCACCTGGCGTGGGCTGATCGTGACCCCAAACACGTACCCGGCCGCGCCCGCCTTCGCCGCCGACGCGGATTTGACGACGGTCGGTGCCGCCGTGGGGACGAGCGTCGGGGGAGGCGGAGGTCCGGCGCACCAGGCGCAGCTGGGTACTGGCGGGGGCGTGGGAGGGCCCTCACCTTCTGCCTGACCGGAGTGTGCTTGCGTGGCGAAACCGGCAAGAAGCAAGCAC
>QHBP01000207.1:0-8585 GCA_003244175.1 Chloroflexota bacterium
GCGCAATTTCGTCCCCTCGGTGCCGGCGCGCCTATTGACAAAACATTGACTCTGAGAGACATGCAGCCGGGGATCTACACCGGCCTGTGGTTGATGCCGGTGCTGGCGCTTCTTCAATCGAGTCTTGCGAGCCGCCTCGAATTCCGAGGAGTGCTTCCGGGATTCGTACTCGTGACCGTGGTGAGCTGGGGAATCCTTCGCGGCCTCGAAGAGGGCCTGGTTTGGGCATTTGTCGGCGGCGTGTCCCTAGACGTTCTCTCAGGGCTGCCCTTTGGAACGAACACCGTTGCAATGGTGGTGACGGCGGGTGTCGTGAGCCTAGGAGAGGGGACATTCATTCGAACCCACGCCCTCCTGCCGCTCATGACCGTGTTCGGAGCGACAATCCTGTACTACGTCATCGTGCTCTTCATTCTGCAGAGCACTCAGCAGCCGGTAGACTGGCTGGCCGCGCTAAGGACCTATATGCTGCCAACCGCAATTTACAACGCGCTTATGAGTATTCTCGTGTTCTGGCTGGCTCGCCGTCTCGAGAGCCGAATCTACCGCGCGCCGAGGGCTCACTGGTGAGAAAGAAGACCAAGTTTCTTCTCCTCAGGACCAGCATCCTGCTGGTATTCGCCGTTCTCGCAGGGAGGATCTGGTACGTGCAGGTGGTGATGGGCAGCTATTACAAAACACAAGCCGACACCAGCAAGATTCGGTTTGAGCCGGTCCAGGCATTGCGCGGGATCCTCTACGATAGCCGCGGCGTCCCGCTCGTCTTCAATGCGCCCGCGTGGGACGTCAGGATCGTGCCCCATGGGGTGCCGGTTCAGGGGGCGCGACAGTTGTACTCGCGCCTGTCACGACTCCTCGGCGGCCAGCCGACGGCGCGCCAGATCGAACAGAAGGTCAACGAGAGTCAATGGAGGGCGTACGCGCCGGTACTCATCAAGGGCAGGGTGTCCACGCAGACGGCGATGATCGTGAAGCAGCTTCACCTGCGTCTTCCGGGGGTACGAGCCGATCCCGCCAGTGTGCGGCAGTACAACCTCGATCCCCAGAACTCGCTGTCGCATATTCTGGGCTACACACTCGAGATCGGCACCGACACATACGCTACGTACAGCCACGACTTTCCGCTGGAGCACTATGGTGCGAGCGACCAGATCGGTGGCGCCGGTATAGAAGCGGGCATGGAGCCCTATCTTCATGGCGTCAACGGCACGCAACAGGTAATGGTGGACGCGGGCGAGCGGCCCATCCGAACCCTGAAGCAGGCCAGGCTGATCCCGGGAGATGACGTTTGGTTGACGATCGACAGTCATCTGCAGCGTCAGGTTGCATTGGACCTGTCGGGCGCATTGAACAAGCTAGGACTCCGGCGGGGCGTCGCCATCGTGGAAGATGTGCACACCGGCGCTATTCTCTCTATGATCAGCCTTCCCAGCTTCGACAACAATCTCTTTTCCGGAGGCATCTCAAATCGCCAGTATGCAGCTCTCACCAAAGACCCAGACAAACCGATGCTGGACCTTTCGACGCAGGGACAGTTCCCTCCGGGATCGACTTTCAAGATCATCACGGCCGCCGCCGCGCTTCAGAGTCACGTTGTCGACGCAAACACGACGATCGTGGACAACGGGGTCATCAAGCTGTGCAGCATCTACGTTAGCAACAGGTGTCAGGACTACTACGGCTGGGAACCTCCACCTGGTCTCGGTCCCGAGAATGTCGTAGGTGCACTTGCGCAATCGAGTGACATCTATTTCTACACAGTGGCGGGTNNTCCAAAGGACTACCCGGGGATAGCTTATGTCGGCGCCAATCGTCTCGCTAAGTACGCGCGAGAGTTCGGTTTGGGCTCTCCGACGGGCATTGGCAAAGAGCTGCCCGGTGAAGCTGCCGGCTTCGTGCCCTCGGCTACTTGGTTCGACAACCTCAAACCGGACGGCATTCAGAAGAACCCCGGCGATGCCTGGCATATCGGCAATACGTACAACATGGCAATCGGTCAGGGCCAGGACGATACGACACCACTCCAGATGGTGAATGTGACCGCGACGATCGCAAACGGCGGGACTCTGTATCGTCCGCGAATCGTGCAGCAAATTGTGGGGCGCGTGCAACCCAACGAGGGACCGAGCGACCGGAAGCACGTCATCCAGCCGTTCGTGCCGTCGATCATTCGCAAGGGATTCATCGATCCATACAACCTCTCGCTGATACAGACCGGGATGCACCTCTCCGTATCCCTGCCCGGTATCCAGGGCACGAGCTTTGCCGTACGTGATCCTCGCATTGACGCCGCGGGAAAGACAGGGACCGCGGAGGCCTACCTGCCGGGACTGATCCCTAGTCCCCATGCATGGTGGGTGGGGTACGCTCCGTATCGAAATCCGAAGATTGCGGTTGTGGTCATGGTTCCAAACGCGGATTCGGAAGGCGCCTACGTTGCGGCTCCCATCGCCCACAAAATCTTCGAGGACTACTTCCATTTGAAGCCCACGGAGAGTGACGGGCTTCCCACTGTGAAGCGCTTTCTCGTTCCCGGCGCGACGTACTCGGGATAGCATGAAACACTGGCGCAACTTTGATTTTCAGCTGATCGGCATACCGACCGGCCTGGTCGCATTCAGTATTTTTGTGCTCTTCGCCATATCGCGATGGCCCATTGCCGGAGTCCCCCACTCCACCCCATACCGTCAGGGGCTTTACGCGCTCATGGGCTTGGCAGCCATGTTCCTGCTGACAAACTTCGACTACCGTCTTCTGCGTTCCGTCGCTGTGTCCGTGTACTTCATGATCCTCGGTGTCCTCGCGGTCATTTTGGTCATTGGACACTCCGCGTACGGCGCGCAGCGTTGGATTAATCTCGGCGTGCTACCGCTTCAGCCATCCGAGCCGGCGAAGCTCGCGCTCGTGCTGGTGCTCGCGAAGTTCTTCGCGGACCGCGAAGGACGCCTGGCGCAGCCGTCGATCGTTCTTCGCTCCCTTTTGTTCGTCGCGGTACCGGTGGGTCTTGTGCTGATGCAGCCCGACCTCGGTACGAGCGCCGTGTTCGTCGCGATTTGGCTTGGGATCGCTCTCATGGCGGGCGTTCGACTGTCTCACCTCGCCGCGCTCGGCGTGATTCTTCTCGCCGCTCTTCCGGGCATTTGGATCATGCTCGGCCACCTGAAGCGCTTCCACTATACGCAGCAGCGCCTCCTTATCTTCATGAATCCCCAGCAGGACCCCCTGGGCGCCGGCTACAACGTCATCCATTCGCAGATCACGGTTGGCTCGGGCGGCTTCCTGGGCCAGTGGTTTCGGATAGGAACCCAGAGCCAGCTCGGTCTCCTTCGAGTCGAGGACAAAGACTTCATCTTCTCCGTCATCGCCGAGCAGGTGGGCTTCATCGGCGTGCTCATCCTGTTCGCCGTCTTCGTCACCCTGCTGATGCGGATCGCACGCGTCTCCTTCATGGCGGGCGACACCTACGGACGGCTTCTCGCCAGCGGCATCCTCGGCATGCTGATGTTTCAGATTTTCGTCAACATAGGCATGAACATAGGCCTAATGCCGGTGACCGGCATCCCCCTCCCACTCATCAGCTATGGAGGGAGCTCGCTCATCACCACCCTCGCCTCGTTCGGCATCCTGCAGAGCATCCTCCTGCGCCACCAAAGGCTTGTGTTCGGCACCGGGTGATGTGAGCTCCCTCATGCCTCCGCGCTCTCCTTGACAATTTTCAAGGGTTCGGCGAGCAGCCGGAGGGCCGCGTCCACCATCTGCTTCGGCGGAACCAGGCGCATGCAGATGGGGTCGCCGAGGGGACACTCGGCCGACGCGGCGGCGGTGTAGCAGGGGCTGCATGGAAGGTCGCGACGGAGAACGGTGGAGGCCATATGTCCCGACATCGGACCGTAAACGGCCGGATCCGTAGGTCCGTACACGCCGAGTACCGGTCGATTCAGTGCAGCCGCGATGTGCAACGGCCCACTATCCGACGATGCCACGAGGTTCGCACGCTGGAGTAGGCCGCAAAGCTCCCCGATCGTCGTGTCTCCCACCAGCGAGACGATGCGCGTCTTGGCAGCGGCCAGGATCTGTTGAGCAATGGGTCTGTCGAACGCACCCCCGACAAGCACCACACGCGTGTTCGTCGATGTCTGCAAGCGATCGGCGAAGGCTGCCCAGTTTGCTGCCGGCCACCGCTTCGCGGATCCGTGCCCTGCCCCAGGATGGATAGCCACAATCTCGTCCTCGTCGCCGATCTCAGCCTGGCGCAGCGCGTCCCTCATCCGTTCCACTAGCGCGTCCGGGACATGTGGAGATTCGCGAACTCCGGCCTTGCTCGCCCCCGCGGCGGCAGCCAGCTGCAATCCATAGTCCACCTCGCTCTTTCGTTCTTCGTACCGACGTCCAGGGACAGGATTCGTCAAGATGAACGGATACGCCTCACCTGCAAAGCCGATCGTTGTGGAAGCTCCGGACAGGCGGGACCACAGGCTCGCCATCTGGCCGCTCATGCTCACGGCGAGATCGTAATTCTCGGCTTTCAGCTCTCTAAACACCTTCCAGTACGCGAGCCACGTCCCAGGGCTCACAAGGCCGGATACGGTCCGGATCGCATTGGTATCCAGAGGTATGATCTCGTCGACGCAGCGATACATCGATGCCAGCGGAGCCGAGTAGGGAAGGGTGAGCATTGTGATGCCCGCGTTCGGATAGGCACACCGCAGCGCCGCGACGGCCGGCATCGAAAACGTGATATCGCCGAGGAGATCGAGTCGTACGACCAGGATGCGTCGTGGGGGCGCCGAATGGATGAGTCGCGCCGGACGGCGTGCACGAGACAGGAAACCCAGCACCCCTACGACCACGTAGAAGACCAGCCGCACGACATACCTGGCGGTCGATCGCGCGAGCGCCCGAGCGGTCACCGTTTTGTTCACTGTCCGCGTGAAAACACGGGCGCCGCGGCCCTCCCCGGGAATCTCTCGCGGTATATGCGGGTGCCCACGTTCTCCTGAACGACGGCGGCGACGAGATTGCCTGCCGAGGTGATGATGGCGGTCTCGCCGCCCTCCTCCACGAAATTCAAGGCGGCCCGTACCTTTGGTCCCATGCTGCCCGTGGCAAACTGTCCCCCAGACTCCAGCTGCCGTATCTCTCCCACTGACGCCGTCCGGATGTCTCGCTGCTGGGATGTCCCGTAATCGACTGCCACGGCGTCGACACTGGTCAAGAGCACCAACTGCCTCGCCCCAATAATCGAGGCCAATTGTTGCGACGACAGGTCCTTGTCGATCACCGCCTCGACACCGAGCAATAATCCCTTGTCCTCCACGACGGGAACGCCTCCCCCGCCCGCGGCAATAACGACCCCGCCGAACGTCAG
Organism: Chloroflexota bacterium; assembly: GCA_003244175.1. Lineage (GTDB taxonomy): Bacteria > Chloroflexota > UBA5177 > UBA5177 > UBA5177 > QHBP01. The sequence continues at coordinate 5,369 of QHBP01000207.1, forward strand.
CAGGCGTCGGATCGCGTCGGCCTCGACAATGCGCAGGGGCGCCGGCGACGGTACGACTCTCCGATAACCCCGCCCGGAGTCTTCGACCATGTGCCAGCCATTCCGTGCAAGCGCCTGCGCGTCTTCTCGGTTGTAGAATCGGCCAATCGGCTTGGTCGGCCGTTGGAACGCCGGATCGTTGCGATCGACGACGGAATGCGTGAGGACAGTGGTCACGGGCAACGCGAGACCATCCGCAACGAGGGCGTTGTGGATCTCCTGCTGCAAGATGCAACCAATCTGGCCTTGAGACATCGCGCCCGCGATGTCGAGCGAAACTGGCGGAACGCATTCGTGTGCGATCTCCGACCGCAACAGGATGTCTCCAACCTGGGGACCGTTGCCGTGGGTGACGACGATGCTCCAACCCGCGTGGCAAAGAAGGCAAAGCTGCGCGGCCATGGAGCGCACGTTGGCCCTCTGCTCGTCAATAGTCCCACTCTCGCCCGCTCTGTGGATGGCGTTTCCGCCAAAAGCGGCGACGAGAGTATGCATTAGGGGCTCTCCTTTGACCTCCACCTCAGTGAGAGCACATTGTATACGGATTGAGCGGAAGGATCGCAATTTCAATGGTATAATGCCTTGTTTAAGCGCCAAAAAGGCGTTGAATGGAACAACGTTAACACCGTGCCCCCGGTGAAAGTGAGGTCATGGTCCGCCACTTTCTCAGTCAAACAGACCTATCACCGGACGAAATTCGGGACGTTTTTGCTCGCACGTCGCTCTTGAAGCGAGAACCGCGGTCCGCGGCGTTACAAGGCCGCTCCTTGGTCATGTTCTTCGAGAAGACATCAACACGCACCCGTCTATCCTTCGAGATAGGGATGACGCAGCTGGGTGGCCATGCCGTTTATCTGGATCGCGACTCGTCGCAGCTGTCCCGCGGCGAGTCGATAGAGGACACCAGCGAGGTGGTTTCACGCTATGCCGACCTCATGATGGCCCGGGTTTTCGCGCACGATACCATCGCGCGACTGGCCAAGAATGCCTCTATTCCGGTCATCAATGGCTTGAGCGATGATGAGCACCCATGTCAAAGCATGGCGGACCTGTACACCGTGTGCGAGCTGAAGGGAAGGGTTAAAGGTGTCCGGGTCGCGTTCGTGGGCGATGGAGCCAACAACGTGACTCATTCGCTGATGCTGGGGGTTGCGCAGCTCGGAGGTCATATGACGGTGGCTTCACCGCACACTCTCCAGCCGGCGTACCGCTACGTCAATACAGCCAAGGAGTGGGCCGCCGAGACCGGGGGCTCGATCGGGGTAACAGAGGACCCGATGACGGCGGTCGAGCAGGCGGACGTGATATATACGGATGTGTGGGTGTCAATGGGGAGGGAGGCCGACCGCGAGAGCCGTCTTGCCGCACTTCGCCCATACCAGGTCAACTCGCGCCTCCTTGAGCACGCGAAGCCGGATTGCATCTTCATGCATTGCTTACCGGCGCACGTGGGAGAAGAGGTGACCGCGGATGTCGCATACGGCCCGAACTCCGTGATCTTTGACGAAGCGGAGAACAGGATGCACGTCCAGAAGGCGCTGATGTTGTGTTTACTGGAGTGGAGCGAAGGAGGAGGGCGGCAATGAAACAGGAGCAAATCGATCTGCTGCGATGGCTGGCACCGGGGCTTACGGACGTGCCGGAATCGAGTCTGTACTGGATCGAGAGATCCCAGCGAGCATTGGCAACATCCACGCAGGACCGAGATGTGTATCCCGTCGTCGATCACACTCGGGGACAGGGCGTGTGGCTGTATGACCTCGAAGGCAACGAGTACCTCGACGCGAACGCCGGCGTCGCGGTTCGGGCGTTGGGATTTCGGCCCAAGGGCATTCGAGAGTTTGAAGAGCAGCTGACCGACGTGGTCGAAGAGCTTCCCGGCCAGGATTTTGACAATATTCCTCAGGTCTTGCTCGCGGAACGCCTCGCCGCAACCGCTCCCGGGGATTTTGACAAGCAGGTTTTCTTCACCACCAGCGGCGCACGTGCCGTGGAAGCCGCGCTCAAAGCTGCAATGGACCAGACCAGCCGGACGCGCTTCGTGGCTTTTCGCCCTGCCTTTCACGGCCGCACCGGCTACGCCCTCGCCGTGACTGCCAGCAAAGCGATCCACAGAGAGGGCTTCCCCCAGGCTCTGCCTGTAATTCGCGCTCCCTATGCGTACCCGTACCGATGCCCTGTAGGAAGCGATCCGCAGGAGTCGGCAGAGTACTCGCTGCAATATCTCCGAGAAGCAATTCTCGAAGAGGGAACGGACATTGCCGGGATTATCGTCGAATCGATTTCGGGCGAGGGCGGAATCATTCCGCCACCCGTTGAGTTTCTGCGGGGACTTCGAGACATCGCCGACGAATACGGCGCGGTGCTCATTGCGGACGAAGTGCAATCGGGTCTTGGGCGCACGGGAAAGTGGTGGGCCATTGAGCACGCCGGTGTCGAACCCGATATCATTTGCACCGCCAAGGCACTTGGCGGCGGGTACCCGTTGGGTGCGACCATCGGTCGTTCTCCCATCTTTGTGCGGGGATCGCGCCATTCCGAGACGTTCTCCGCAGAGCCGAGGCTCGCCCTGCTCTCCCTATTCATTCTGCGATCGATCGAAGAACAGGGACTGATCGCAAATGCCGCCACCGTGGGAGAGGCGATGCTGAAGCGCATGCGCGAGACGATCGGAGACCTCGACCAGGTGGGTGAGGTCCGTGGCCGCGGTTTCATGCAGGGTATCGAATTTGTCGAGGACAAAAGATCCAAGCGCCACGCTCCGAATCTTCGCGATCGGATCGTTAAGAACTGTATCTACAAGCAGCATCTGTGGGTTCTTGGCGCCGGCCGAAGCTCGATACGGCTTCTTCCGCCCCTGGTTATGACGCACGAGGAGGCCATGGAGGCGGTGGGCCGCTTCGAGCGCGCGGTTCGCGAGGAAGTTGGAGGGGTGCGAGAGAACCGGATGACGGCCGCCAACGCTGCTCAATAATTCGTCGCTCATCACCCCCTCCCCCACGTCCGTGAGCTGTCGTTGACCACCCTGCGGCTTGCCCTCGGCCTGTTGTGGTGTGTGGCAAGCTGCTTCATTGTGCGGCCGGCTATCGCGTCGTCATCAGAACACGGTGCACTCGAAAGGGTAGTCGTGTTGCTGGCGGGCGTGCCGGCAGCACGCTTGTCTCCATCGACCCATACC
>QHBP01000207.1:8619-18099 GCA_003244175.1 Chloroflexota bacterium
ACAATCGGCAGGGAGATACGCATCGGCGCTGGGTGCCTTCCAAAACGCGGAGGTCGGTTTTCTCCGAGGCAAGGGTCTCCGGTTCGACACCGCCTGGAACTTCCACAATGTCCTGAATGGATTCGCAGCGACACTGACGCCGGATCAGATTCCACGGCTCTTGAACGCCCCTAATGTAGAGGCGGTCCTGCCCGACCCTCAAGTCCACGTTCAGCTGGACAAGAGCACCCGGCTTGTCGACGCTCCTGCCGCTTGGACTCTCCTGGGGGGAAGCGCGCAAGCCGGAAGGGGGATCTTCATAGCGGACATAGACTCCGGTATAGACGTGACCCAGCCGTGTTTCAGGGACGCCAGCTTCAAGGTGCCAGTGTACGGACGTCGCGCCGATACCACGGAGAATGTGCGGTTGACGAACAATAAGGTCGTAGTTGCCCGGGCGTACGGCGACGACCCGCGTCGCCACTACAGCGCTGCCGACGTGACTGGTCACGGTACCTTCACGGCCTCGATCGAAGCGTGTGACGACAACACGCCAACCCCTCTGGGGACGCGCACGAACGGTGTTGCACCCGGCGCCTATCTGATGAACTACAACGTTTTTCCCGACGGCTCGCGTGGTCCTTACGAGGACCAGGTTATCGCGGCGCTTGATGCCGCTCTGATCGACGGAGCCGACGTTGCAAACCTGAGCCTGGGGAATCCACAAGGGACGGGTGACCCCCGACTCGACGCCGAGAATCTGGCGGTCGAATCAGCCGTGAAGGCGGGCCTCACGATCGTGACAGCTGCCGGTAACGCCGGTCCGACTTCGCAAAGCATCTCGTCGCCCGCGAGCGCTATCGATGCGATCGCCGTCGGTTCCGTTTCGAACTCACGTGGGGTGTACTCTTCCGTCTCGGTCGCCGGCTCGGGCATCACAACAAGCCTGAGTCGCATTCGAGCAAAGCAGGGATCGTATGCCTGGACTCGTGTCGTAGGTCCGACGAAAGCAGTATCTGTGGGCCTTGGTCGAAAGCGCGGGGATGACCCTCACTTCCCAAACGCGAACGATTTTGCCGGAAAAAGTGTGAGGGGAGCAATCGCGGTCATCGAACGTGGAAACGGATCGTCGCCTACCCCTCTGGCCGTCCGGACCAAGCTGGCCAATGCGGCCGGCGCCGGAGCCGTGGGAGTCATCATGGTCGACAACGTCGACGAGGCCATCTTGCCTACCCTGGATCAGGGTCCCGTAAGCCTGCCGCTTTCTTTGATAGGCAAGAGCGACGGAGACCGCCTTGTCTCACGGATCCGACAGCACCACAATGTGTTGTTGGCGATGGACTCCACTCCCACGGCCTTCGCGGACACTCCCGACATCCTCAGCGACTTCAGCGCTCGCGGCTTCGGCCCTAACTTCGAGATAAAGCCCGATCTCGTGGCGCCGGGGGACGACATCTACGCGTCGACCGAGACATCGGTGCGGAGCGGCGATATGTATGATCCCCGGGGATTCACAAGCCAGAGCGGCACCAGCTTCTCGGCTCCTCATGTGACCGGAGCGGCGGCGCTGGTGCTGCAGACGCACCCAACGTGGACGCCAGCCATGGTGAAAGCCTCGTTGGTCGATACGGCGAGCGCAGCCGTGACAACCACCAGAGGATTGCCGTTCGTCATGCAAGTCGGCTCGGGATTGCTCGACGTCGCCGCTGCTGTCTCGACGCCCGCGTACTTCTCGCCTACGTCTCTCTCTTGGGGTGAGGTCAATACCGCGTACGGTTCCGTCGTACACGTGCTCCATGTCTCGCTTGTCGACGCGGGAACTGGAGCGGGACCCTGGGAGCTCAGCATCCGCCCCCTGCACGGATCCGCGTTCCTTGTGCCCAGCGTCCCTGCCCGGATCGATGAGAGCGTGGGCGGCCGGGTCGATGTGCCGGTGCAGGTACGAGTCGGTCAAGGCGTTCCGACGGGAGACTACGATGGATACATCGAGGGCGTGCAGGGTGCCAAGAGATTGCGGGTGCCGTACTTCGTGCATGTCGTCAAACAGCGCGTTCGCGCAGGCGACGTTTTCCTCGTTGACGACACGACAAGTCGATTCCGGCCCGCCAGCGGCGGAACTTCGACTCCTCGCGCCGACAGCTTCTATCGGTCCGCGTTGACGCAGCTCGGCAGACGCTATACATATTGGAACGAGGGCACTCTGGGACCGCCGTCCCTCGTTGACCTCAAAAGAGCGTCGGCCGCCATATACTTCACGGGCCGAAACCTCAACGGGTACTCACCATTAAATACAGATCCCGACGGTCTCCTGCCTCCTCTTGGGGCCCAAGACCTGACGACGATTCACGCCTACCTGGACGCGGGCGGCAAGGTCTTCATCACGGGAGTAGGGACGGCTCTGTCGGACCCCGACTGGCTTGCCGTGGAACTTGGCGCTCACCGGAGCAGGTCAAGCGTCTGGACGAACGGAGCAAGACGGAACGCAGGCGAGAGCGAGGTCATGCCATCTCGCCCCAGCGCGGTGCCGCGTCCGCCCTTCGGCGCTCCTCGACAGAGCGGCATCTTCGCCAACCTCAAGCCCATCGACTTGAGCAACGGCGGTGACGGTGCCAGGGACAACGGATCCATTTTCAGCATCGTCGCGGGAACCATCGGAGTCTCGGCCCTGACCTCCGTCCGAGGCGTGGTTGGTGGCAAGCTGCGCGCGTTCGGTTATCCCGCACTCCGCGCCCTTGGCGCCAACACGTCGCCGGACATTGCGGTCGTATCCAGCGACGAGCCCTCGTTCCAGAGACCCAGGCGGTACTTCGGCCGCTCGGTCTTGTTTGCGTTCGGTTTCGAAGGTATCAACAGCAACACAGGCTATGCAACGCGAGCGCAGGTGATGCAACGTGTTCTCTCATGGCTCAACGACGTTCCCGAGGTTTTCGTCCCCTCCCTCAGGGCGAGGGTCCGTGTGCCCGTGTTCCTGCATGCGCGCTTGTCGGCGCCCGCCGGGGTTCATCCAGTGCAATACACATGGCAGATAGAGAAGCAGCGGGTTATCTCGCTGCACCCGGTCCAGCATAGTTTCCCCAGGCCGGGTCGGTTCAAGGTGCGGGTGAGCATTGTCGACTCGCTTGGTCACCGCGCGGTGAGCGGGTGGAGCGCGGTGGTGGTGCGCTAGACGGCGACAGACGTCGCCGGCAGTTTGTGCTCCTGGGCGGCGCGCACGAATGACTCGAACAGGCCTTTGGATTCCGGAGAGGTGGTTTTCCAGCACTCCTCCGGGTGACACTGCACCCCAAGGATGTAACGATCGTCTGACGGCTCTATCGCCTCGATCATTCCATCCGGAGCTCTGGCAGTCACCACAAAGCCTGGAGGGGCCCCCACCAGGGCTTGATGGTGAAAACTATTCACCCCAAGGCGTGTCCCGGAGACTGCTTCCGCGAACCGCGAACCAGGCTCGATCCAGATCGTGTGGGCCAGGTGATCGCGGCCAAATTCGCGGACTTCATGGTCCACCTCCGTAGGCAGCTGGCTGGGCAGGTCCTGATACAAAGTTCCGCCCGCCGTCACGGCGATGACCTGCATACCGCGACAAATCCCGAGGACCGGCATGCCGTCCGCGAGAGCACGTTGCGTGAGTGACAGCTCCAGCTCGTCACGCGCGTGGTGCACAAGACCCAGAGACGGGTGCCGGTCCTGTCCGTAGCGTTCGGGCGCTACATCATCGCCCCCCGGTAGCAGAAGGCCGTCCATAAGAGAGTAAACGTGTTGCATACTCTCGAAATCCAGGCCCACCGGGATACAGGAGGGGGTGCCGCCTGCCATAAGGATGGCATCAATGTATGACTGATTGACAGCGGAGCGCAGGAAGGGCAGCTCGAGCTGGAAGCTTGTAATCCCAATGAGCGGTCTGAACAACGTTTTGATCTCCCGGGGGCTTCCACATTCTAACATTCACCTGAATCCCGGGATTCGTGTGCTAGGATAAGGCGCTTTTTGCCGTTGGGCGTGTGGGGCGGTCGCCCGGATACATGCATGTTACTGTCGATTGCTCTCCGGTCTCGATCGCCGATGTCGTTGAGGTCGCTCGTTCGGGAGCTCGTGTGGACATCGCGCCGGGCGCCGTGCAAGCGATGGGTGCCTCGCGCCGCGTTGTCGAGCGCATCGTGGCGTCGAGCGAAGTCGTCTACGGCATCACCACGGGTTTTGGCAAATTCGCGGATCGTGTCATTCCGTCTGAAGCGCTCGAACGCCTGCAGCGCAACCTGATCCTGAGCCATTCGGTGGGCGTGGGAGAGCCGCTGTCCGTGGACGTTGTGCGAGCGATGATGCTGCTGCGCGTGGCAGCCCTGGCGCGCGGCTACTCCGGGATCCGTCCGGAGACGGTTCAGACGCTGGTGGACATGCTGAACGCGGACATCACGCCGGTGGTACCGTCCCGTGGGTCGGTCGGCGCCAGCGGAGATCTTGCGCCCCTGGCGCACCTGACCCTTGCGGCCATTGGTGAAGGAGAGGTCGTAATCCATGGAGGACAGCACCTGCCCTCACGAGAAGCGCTGATTCAAGCGGGAATCGAGCCGGTGACGCTTGTCGCCAAGGAAGGTCTGGCGCTGATCAACGGAACGCAGCTGATGACGGCCATCGGCTGCCTCCTCGTGTGGGACGCCGGAAACCTACTAGACGTCGCTGACGTGGTGGGCGCGATGTCGCTCGAAGCGGTGCGAGGTACGAACCGGGCATTCGACCGATTGATACAGGAGGTGCGTCCCCACGTTGGGCAAGGCATCAGCGCGGATAACCTGCGGCGCTTGACCGCGGGCAGCGAGCTCATGTCATCGCATCGACACGACGCGCACAAGGTGCAAGACCCGTACTCGCTGCGATGCATGCCACAAGTGCACGGCGCCTCTCGGGACGCAATGGCATACGTACGAGGCGTCATCGAAATCGAGGCCGGCTCGGCGACCGACAACCCGCTCATCTTTCCGGAGCAGGATGAAGTGATTTCCGGCGGGAACTTCCACGGACAGCCGGTCGCCCTGGCCCTCGACTTCGCCGCCATTGCGCTGTCGGAGATCAGCAGCATCTCGGAGCGCCGGGTGGAGGCCATGCTTGATCCACATTTCAGCGAGCTGCCGCCGTTTCTCACGATGCACGCGGGCGTGGAGTCGGGCTTCATGGTCTCCCAGTACACCGCTGCCGCTCTCGTCTCCGAAAACAAGATCCTGTCGCACCCGGCCAGCGTTGACTCGATACCAACGTCGGCAAACCAGGAGGATCACGTCAGCATGGGCGCCACAGCCGCGTTGAAGGCGCTCCAGGTCTTGCGCAACGCCGAGACCGTGCTGGCAATCGAGCTGCTGTGCGCCAGCGAGGGACTGGATCACCGACGCCCTCTCCGCTCCAGCGAGCCACTCGAGGCGGTTCATGCCCTCGTCCGATCTGCCATTCCTCGTCTGGGAGAGGACCGGCCACTGTCACCGGACATAGAAAAGGCGGCGGCGATGATTCACGGTGGCGATGTCCGGGAGGCGGCGATGTACGTGGTCGCCTCGTAGTCATGCTTGCTCCCGCATCGGCGAAGCCGCCTCGCGTCGTGCCTTTCGGAGTCACCGAAGCTCTCGGCGCTCTTCTTCTCAGCTTTTGCGTCGAGATCCTCGGTGTCATCGCACTCGGACTATTGACTCGGCACACGGGGATATCTCAGATGTGGCTGGCCATAGCGGGGTACCAGTTCCTGGCGCTAGGAGTCCTTCTGAGCGTCGGTTTGCTCATCGTCTTTCGGCTGAGTGGATCGCTTTCGATTGTGGGGTACAGACATCTAGGTTGGCGATCCTGGGCGGCGGCGGGAGTGGCCGTCATCCCCATTTACGCCGGCGTCGCGATTCTTTACGCGCTGTTTAACGCCTTCTTGCCCGGGTACCACGTGCGTGGCAATGCTCAGGAGCTTCTACAGGGTGCCAGCCCACATGTGGGATTGGTGCAGGGTTTAGGCATCGCACTATTCGCCGCGATCGAGGCGCCTCTAACAGAGGAGACCTTGTTTCGTGGCTTCCTCTTTCAAGGACTTCGAGGTTATTTTGCTCGTTACCTGCCGTATCAAGGAGCTGTCCTCGCCGGCGCCATAGTGAGCGGCCTGACTTTTGGGTTATTGCACTTCGAGGTGCACACTCTTCCAATCCTCGTTTTTCTCGGCATTGCGCTGGCGTACATATTCCAGGTCACGGACAGTTTGTTCGCTTCCGTGCTCACGCATGGCATCATAAACCTCGTGGCCGTCGTGGGCACGTTTCATATTTCCCCGTGATGCGGGCCGTTGTGCTCGCCGACACCCACATGCCCCGCCGCGCCCGATCTCTACCCCCGCTCCTGTTGGCTGAGCTGGAGACGGCGGATGTCGTCTTCCATCTCGGGGACTTCACCGAGGAAGACCTGGTGCGCTCGCTTCGGGAATTCGCCCCACTGTATGCGGTGCACGGCAACCAAGACTCGCCGGAGGTGCAAGCTCTGTTTCCGTCGACGCACCGGCTCACGCTGGAAGGCAACCTCGTCGTGGCCCTGATTCACGGCGATGTGGGAGGACGGACCGCTGTGCACGCCGCACACTCGCTGTTACGCGAGCAACCAGACGTAGCGCTGGTCTTGTTCGGACACAGCCACCGGGCATACCTCGAATGGGACAACGGCACGCTACTTTTTAACCCGGGTTCACCGACGGACCGGCGTCGGGCCCCGTCGAAGACGTTCGGAATACTCGAGGTTGGTGAGTCATTGTCAGCCTCGATCGTCGAGATACCCTGAATCAACTTGCCCATTACAGCGACCACTGATATGCTGGCCTCTGGATGCAAGACGTGCGCAGACACCACCTGCTGGCCGCCGCGCTTACTGTCGTCGCCGCACTTCTTGTTGCCGGCAGCGTGGTAACCGGGTCCGCCGCATCGGCGGACGCACCGACGGCGACGATTGAGGCGCCTACCCCCGAGACAACGCTCTTCGTGGTGCAAAGTCCCGAATCCAATCCGACTACCTACGCGACGGCGGCACCCGAGCAATCCACGCCTGTCATCACGTCTCCTCCGCCGGCCACGGTCGCTGAGCCGCAGCTCACACCCACTGCCGCCCCGACGGCGCCGATCTTTACCTTCCCGACGCCAGTTGCGACGAAACACGGACATGTCATCGTTCCGACGCCCTCGACGTCGGGTGTCTATGCTCCTCTCCCCTCGCCGGCCGATCTACGGCTCAATGCTCGACTCCGATGGGGTATGCACATTCCGCATAGCGTCCGACGGTGGGCATATCTGATTGTGCCCGTCGCGCTGAAGTACGGACTTGACCCCAATCTGGTAGCGGCAGTCATGACCATGGAATCGAACGGAGACCCTCTAGCATGGAGCGGCGCGGACGCACGCGGGTTGATGCAGGTGCTCCACGGTCCGTGGGACCCTACGTTGAACATCGAGACGGGAGTAAGAATACTCTCGACCCTGCTCCGGACATTTCGCAGCTTGCCCCTCGTGCTGGCTGCGTACAACGCAGGTCCCGGAGCCGTGGAGAGCTACAACGGAATCCCTCCGTATCGAGAAACTCGAGACTACGTGATCGTGGTCAGCTATCTGTACGACCTCTTCAGGCACCACCACTTGACACACAAGCGCAGGGAACAATACCGCACGACGCTTCGCGATTTGGTGCGCTTTGCCGATCAGCGGAAAAAGGTGGCGAGACTTGCCCGAATCGCCCACCTTCGTCGCGATCCCGTGCTCCTGTGCGACGTGCGTGTCCAGCAGTGCGGAGGGAATCAGAGCGAGAAGGTCTTCGTGACGCACGACCCTTTCTGGCCGCTCGCGGGCCGGCCCGACCCGCTGCAACGGGTGGACCCCTACGCAGCTCAATGAACGCTCTCGGCGTTCGTCAATACGTGGGTTGTTACTCGCGAGTCGTGATCGGTGTACCGTCCGAGGGCTCAACGGCAGCGGGAGGACAAAAGTGACGAACAAACAGAGAGACCAGCACATGCATGAAGAGCGCCGGGAGCGGCTTCGCCACCTGATGGTCGAACACGGAGTGGACGCGTGCCTCGCCACTCCTTCCAGCGACATGTTCTATCTGGCCGGCATCGCAGCCCATGCAAGCGAGCGACCCACCGTGCTGGCGGTGCTGGCGTCCAGCGAATCCACGTTGGTCGTCCCTCAGCTCGAGACTTCGGGCCTACCCAATCTGGGCGCGACGCGGGTGATCGCATATGGCGAGACCGGCGACCCGGCGGGAACGCTGGCGGACGTGGTCCGTGAAAAAAATGACCGCCCGCTGGTCGCAATCTCGGACACCGCGTACGCTTCTCACCTGCTGCGCTTGCAGCTGGCGCTTCCGACGGCTGCGTTCCAACCCATGACGCCGCTCCTGCGCCTGCTACGGATGCGAAAGACAGGGCAGGAGATTAGAGTTTTGCGCGAGGCGGGAAATCGGATCGATCGCGCCTTTCAGGCCCTGCTGGAGGAGTCATTCGCCGAACGGACCGAGGTGGAGATTGGCGAACGCCTGCGCAAGCGGGTCAGGGACGAAGGTCTGAGTGACGCCGCCTGGGGACCGATTGTCGCGAGCGGACCGAACTCCGCGTCTCCGCACCACGAGGCAGCGGATCGGCGCATCGCGGACGGGGACGCCATCCTGCTCGACTTCGGCGGCCAGCTGGAGGGGTATCAGGCCGACATCACGCGGACTATTCACGTAGGAGAGCCGAGCGAAAAGTTCCGACACGTCTACGGCGTGGTCCGTGAGGCGCAGGAGGCCGGGGTTAACGCGGCCCGTGTGGGTGCCGAGGCTCAGGCAGTCGACGCTGCCACGCGCGACATGATCGCAGCGGCCGGCTTTGCGGACTTCTTCATTCACCGGACGGGTCATGGCATTGGCCTCGATGTTCATGAAGAGCCATACATCGTCGCCGGGAACTCAACTCGCATCGATCCAGGCATGGCCTTCTCGGTAGAACCCGGTGTCTATCTACCCCGTGAATTTGGAGTGCGCATCGAGGATATCGTCGTTATGGACGGTACCGGCGGCGCCATCCGATGCACCGAGGCCCGACGCGATCTGGTCATCGTTGGTTAGCACGCGCTGAGCTGGTGGTGTCTCGGGCACAAGGGAAACCCGCGACGTCCTCTTGTCACATGGGCGTGTGAGAGATGGCAGACCCCAGGATGTTGATCGCTCCGATCAGATTCGCGATCAGGACGACCACGACGATCAACAGAACGAGCAACGCGATCGTGAGCAGCATGTCAGTGTTCGCCGCACGCTCCCCGCCCCCTTCGTTCATCATCGCCTCCATGCCTGGTCCACCGATGCTATGCCTCGAGGGGGTTATTCGCAAAGTGCGAGCTTCTCCAAGGTCGGGACCGGTTGGCTCCCGACAGCCGTCCTTCTGGAAGGCGGCGTTGACGGCTGGTGAAGGGAGTTGGTAGAGTGATGGAGCGGAAAGCGACGGCAGTCTTTTGAAGGGCTGGC
>QHBP01000194.1 GCA_003244175.1 Chloroflexota bacterium
ACGTCGTCGTGAGCATGGGGTTTCGCTCGCTCCGTCGAATGAGGGGCAGGCCAGACGCGGCACTCATCTCGACAACTGCCGTTTCGCCATCTCCCAGAAGTCCCCAGGTGGCATTCACAGGTCGTCCCAGTGGACCCATAACCCTGGTTGTCACCGTCCGTCCCCGGCTCGCGTGAACAAGGGCGCGCACCGTTCCCTCGCCGCCGTCGGCAATCGGCGTGATGAGTAGCTCGCTCTCGGGAAAGACCCGGCGCACTCCTCGTGCTATTGCTTCCGCAACGTCGGCAGCGTCGAGGCTGCCTTTGAACCCTTGCGGGGCAATAACAATTCTCACGGAGGCGCTCCGGACTGCACAGCGCCTGGCGGCACCACCTCGATCCAGATTCTTCCCTTATTAAACTTCACGTCCCGACCATTGTTGTCCAAGAAACGAATGGCAGACCCCGCCGAGCGCTTCTCCCATATGCCTCTAACCGCCTTGCCGTCTCGGAAGTAAATGGCCTGACCTTGACCAACGGACATGACGCTAACCCGTTGCTGAGCGTCGCCTGGAATCGGCGCTACGTTAGTGATCAGGATCGCAACGTTATTTGTTTCAATCTGCCGGTTGGTCAGCTGGTCCACGAAGGCCTCGCCCCCATCCGCCCGAAGGTATTGGTTCTTTCTAGGCTCGTACCGGTACGTCACTTTGTACTCCGGTGGACTGCTGATCAAGGGGGTTGAGAAGTCGATCCGAATCGGCTGTCCGGGTCCCCGAGCTGAGGGGGGAGCGTCCGCTTTGTGTGCCAGGGGGGCAAAGTTCGCGGTCAGAGGCGAGCCCGTCCCGTTCTCGAGGCCCCGAATCGCCTGCGTGCTGCTGTAAAGATTGTCCGGCTCATTCCGATCGCGGGCCCGGGTGAATTCCGGACGAGAGGCTAGCGCTTCAATGTCGACGATTCCTGAGATTCTCTTAATGAGATTGAGTGCAGCCGGGGATCCACCGCCATGCACAAAAACTGAGCTATATCCGTCGGCCCAGCGAACGAAGTACGGTCGGGCGCTCCGTATTGGACCAACGCGGTTTGCGTCATGTTCCAGGAATAGACCCATGAGACGGGTGATCCCGCTCTCAACGAGTGTTTCGATGACAACGCTTGCCTGACTTAAGCCAGCTTGAGGTCGCGCATCCGGGTAGAGGTTGTCGATTATGACGGCAACGGGCCGGCGATGAGCGATAGCGCTGGCGGTGGGAAGCCCGGTGAATGGCCCGGGCACCACCGCGGAAGCCTTACGGCTCTTAACCGAGTGCCCAGGGTGCTGCGACACGGAGCGTCCATGACCAGCGGTTGCGAAGGAGACAATTGCGGCTGCAAACACCGCAGTGCCCAGAATCACCGCCAAGGCTTTCAGCTCAGGCGGCACACGAGCGGGAACTCGGTTCACGACGCTGCTACAGACGCGACGTCGAGGTCACGCAGGTACTCACTCAACTGCGGGCCAATGTCTGCATCTTCTAGAGCCAGCTCGATATTGGCTCGCAAATAGTCGAACTTGTTTCCTGCGTCATACCTTCTGCCCGTGAACTCGTAGGCATAGACAGGACGCTGTTCCATGAGATGGACAAGAGCATCCGCGAGATAAATCTCACCGCTAGGCCCTACATCCAATCTCGCGAGAACGCCGAAGATATCGGGCGTGAGCACGAATCCGCCTATCTGGGCCAGATCCGATGGAGCATCGCTGCGCCGGGGTTTTTCTACTACGCTGAGTGCTCGACTAACGCGATCTTCAACGGGCACAACCTCAAGCATGCCGTACTTCTCGAAGTCCTGCGGCCGGACCCTCCTGGCACCGATGACGGGACTCTCCAAACGTGCGGCCACTTGGAGGAGCTGCTTGGGAACAGGTGGATCGCCGAGGAGGATGTCATCACCCCAGAGGAGAAGAAACGGCTCATCTCCGACAACGTGTTGAGCGACCAGCACGGCGTGACCGTTACCCAGGGGCTGTTTCTGGCGAACGTACACAATCTCCGCCATGTCTCGAACTCGTCGTACCTCGTCAAGTAGTTCCTGTTTGCCCGTCTTCTCAAGCATCCATTCAAGTTCAAAATTCGTGTCAAAGAAGTCTTCGACCGCTTTCTTGTTCGAGCCGGTGACAAGAATAATCTGATCGATGCCCGACGCAACAACCGACTCCACGACGTACTGGATGACCGGGCGTGCGGCGACCGGAAGCATTTCCTTTGGCATGCTCTTGGTGACCGGCAGGAACCGGGTACCAAAACCGGCGGCGGGTATGACCGCTTTGCGCACTCTCATCGACCGCTCCCCAGATTGCACGTTGCTGTATAGCAGCCTACAGTAGGCCACCCGATTTCGGTGGTCACTTTATCTGGGAATCGGACTCGGTCTGGTGCTTGCCACAGTTCCCATTCTCGACCGCTTCCAACGCAGTCGACGAAGTCGCCTTTCCAGATCATCGCCGCCCAAATCTCGTCCACCCATTCGGCCGTGAAGTGCCACACGCAGCGCCTCCTGTGCGTCCGCGAGCGCTCGCGAGTAATCGCGCTGGATGTGCTCATGGTACTTGGCACGCTCCACCCAGGCGAAGGCCGCTCGTCGCCCTTCGCTGGCTGTAAGCCGATGCCATGTTCTCATGGCATCGTCCCATCGGTGCTGGCGCTTGTAGAGTTTCCCCAGCCACCACAGACACTCCTCGGCTTCGTCCAAAGACAAGGTTCGCCTTAGGGCCTCTTGGTAGCACATTTCGGACGTCTCCAACGCTCCAGCAGCGTCATAGGTC
>QHBP01000215.1 GCA_003244175.1 Chloroflexota bacterium
CCTGGCTCCTGGCAGCGGCAGTCGAGCCGGGACGCGACTTCGCTCTCGGTACCGGACAGCTCACCAATCCGGCATCGTGGACCGCCGCCAACCTTGCGACTGTCTGGAATGGAGGCATGGCGGAAGCGGTAGCACGCAGCCTCGTTCTTGCGCTCGGCGCCACGGTACTCGTCCTGACGCTTGCGGCGCCCGCTGCCTTTGCGCTGGCCGCTCTGATTCGCGGAAACGGGTTCAAGGGCACTCTGCTCGTGTTTTTCGTCGCCGGCTTGTCGCAGTCAACTCCCGTGCTCGTGATCCCCCTCTTTTCGCTCCTTCGCCAGCTTCGCTTACTGGGTACCGAGTGGGGCATTTTGCTTCCAGAGATCGCGCGGTCTTTGCCTTTCGCCATCCTGCTCCTCTGGGCGTGGTTCGCCGGGTCGCCGCGGGAGGTCCTGGAGGCGTCGCGGATCGACGGTGCCGGGCCATGGGCGCAGTTGACGCGGGTCGCACTGCCACTCGCTCGACCCGCCGCCATTGCCGCCGGTGTCTGGACGTTCGTCAGCTCCTGGAACGAGTATCTCTTGCCAACGCTGGTATCCCAGGACGGCTCGCTCCAGACCGTCCCAACCTTGCTAGCCTCATATATAGGTACGTACAACACTCAATTTGGACTTCTGGCGGCGGGAGCGGCGATGGCCATGGCGCCCTCCCTGGCTCTCTATGCGATACTCCGGAGGCCCGCTGCTCGCGGCGTCTCGGCCGCCGAACGAGCCATCCAATGAGACGGTGGCTGGCCGGCCTGATTCTGCTTATCCCCGTCATCCTGAACGCACCCGTCAGTCATGCGTCGGGAGGCGCTGCGTATTCCCCGGCCATTCGAGGCAGTGTGGCGGGCTATCGGCTCGCGGGTATCGAGCCCGACGGCGACCCTCTCGATCAGGTCGCACTGAACACACGGCTCAGCGGTTCCGCACGGGTGCCGTCGCTGCGCCTGATCGTCAACTCATACCTCGAAAACTTCAAACCGGACACCACGCCTATCTTGCCGGACCTGCTGCATCCCAACCGGACGGCCCATAATCTGGGGGGGTTTCTACAGGGAAAGGTGCTGCTTACCGACGGCGCGGGAAACGTGTTGTACATCGGCAGCTTTATAGCCGAAGCTTTTCTCGACAACTCAAACCGGGCGGTCATGAGTATGGACGGCATCGGAGCCGCTTCAGGTGGCGGCGCTCGACTTAAGGGCACGTTCTACCTGCGCAAAGGCGGATCTTTGGATGGGAGATTCACCGGGCACATCTCGATTCCACGTGCGGCCCTCCGTCAGATAGCGGCGCAGCGAGGAGCGAGGATGAAGAAACTTCAGGACATCATGAATACCGTCATCGTCAAGCCCGCGGCGATGGTTGGACGCTCCACCGCTCGATCGCAGACGGTGCCCCTCAAGACCAACTATGGCGCCGGCGCCACACACTCTCCGGCCTCGACCGGCTCTTCACGGCGATTGTCGCCCATTACGGTCATCGCCGGGGCCGGCGCCATTGTCTCTCTCCTCATCGGACTCTATCTGTTTTGGTCGGAGCGGCGACAGACAAAGCGGGCCTAACTATTTAGAGCATCCATTCGTGCTCCGGGTGAAACTGACGTGAGCCCGTGATGACGAGCGGCGTCCAAGAGACGCAGGTCGTAAACGATCATGACGCCGACGTCCGTCAGCAATGCCGAAGCCATATGAATGGCATCGAGAGTGCGCAGTATCGGCGGCCCGAGACGTCGGGCAAGGGCGACGATGTCCGCGTTGATTGGCCTCTCCAAAATGCCGGAAAGCGCCGTCACGGACCACTTCTCCACCACGGTGTCGTCACTGCCTGCCAAACGAGCGCGGAGCGCGCGGCTCACCTCTATCCATGCCAATGACGATGAAACCAGCACGGACCCGTCATGCGCGTACGCGTCCATTGTCGAACGGAGGGCATCCGAGCCCCGTTCGTCGAAGACTCGTTTGAGGAGCGCACTGCTGTCGACGTAGATCCGCACGGCTAAATGCGGTCGTCCCGGTCAAGAAGGTCGATGGTCGTGACACCCTCCGGCAGAGACAGGAGGCTGCTTACCACCCGATACGGCGACCGCGCGGGCATAACGACCCCTGAAGCGATTAACGCGTCCGACTCAGTCCGCGGAGCTGAGGCAGGACTGAGACCCAGGTACTGGTCGACGGCGGCGCGAATGAGTTCCTGCTGAGACCGACCAGTACGGGCCGCTTCAGCACGAATAGCCCTCTCGGCATCTGGACGCAGGCGAAGATTCGTAGCCATACCACAAATGGTACACTATTAGTACCAACCGCGTGGTGGAAAATGACTATGAAGTTTGGCCCGGCTCCCACATAATGGGATCAGGTTGCGGTAGAGGGCGACCCGACGGGATGTGTCAGGAGAGGAGGAGGAAGAGCGGACCGTTGTGTCTACGCCCTGTGCCGCGATTGGAACTCAATCGTGATGCGCTTCATCCGGACCTCAGGAGGTTTGGCTCATGGCAAGGACAATTCATGACGATGCTCCGGCGAGAGATGATCCACCCGCTCCGGCGCTGCAAGTTGCTGATCCTGCCCCGCTTGGACTCGCCGGCTTCGCGCTGACGACGGTGCTCCTGAGCGGGCTCAATGCCGGCCTCATCAAAACTCATCCCCTCACCTTCGTGGGCATGGCGCTGTTCTACGGCGGCCTCGGGCAGTTCATGGCCGGCATGTGGGAGTTCCGCAACCGGAACGTGTTCGGGGCCACCGCTTTCTCCACCTACGGCGGGTTCTGGATAGGGCTGGGGCTGTGGGCCCTGCTGGTGGCACCCCATGCTGCCTCGCCGGCCGCGGCCGCCCATGACATCGCCTGGATCCTGCTGGCCTTCGCCATCTTCAACACCTACATGCTG
>QHBP01000301.1 GCA_003244175.1 Chloroflexota bacterium
CCGAGTGCGCGCTGCCGACGGAGACCTGGCGCGAACATGTTGCTCGCCGCCAGCGATGCTACGAGGTCCGCCAGAAGTTGGCCGGCGGCCAGGTCAACGACATCAACGATCTCGTCACCTACAACCTGGACATCGTCCAGTTCGCCCAGGACGCGATCGACGACTGCGAAGGCCCCGAGCTGCTGCGCGCCTTCTACCGAGCCGTCGAGAAGTCTTTCCGTGCTTGGTCGAGCGTTGGTGGATGATCTGCTTAGGAACGCCGAGCGCAGGACGCAGGAGTACGCAACAACAGGCGCGCGACAGCAGCTTATCTTCGTGCCCAGCCGGTCAAGATCGATCATTGATCAAATAGATCAGCTTCTTGCCAAACGCCACACGAAAGCGGTCGGCGTGAGCGACACCGGCCCTGCTGGCCGCGAGGCTCCTGTAGAGCGCCTCCTCAACCTCATAGAACGTCAAGGCTGAAGTCGCACCCTCGTGGTGACGACCAACGCGCGTCAGGGTCCGCTCAGCGTCGCCCAGTAACTGCTGGAGTGGCCGGCCTCGCCTGCCCGCAGAGCGAAGACCGGTCTCAGTAAAGCCGCGGCCACTCAGGTAGTCTATGAAGATGCCGGTGTCAACGTAGACACGCATCAAGGAGCGGGCATGAGGGACGTGAACTGTTCAGGCGTCACAACGCGTGGCCTGTCTCCCTCTATCAACTCCTTGAGTGCGGGGTCATACGTGATCAGGTAGTCGCAGTCGCGCGCACTCGCGGCTACCAGGAGGCCACTGGAATGGACGATGCCATTGCGCAATGCTTTCGCCCGCTGCAGCAGCTGCTGGCTCCGCTCAATGTCCAGTGGCAAAATCTCGAAGTTGACATGGTCGCGCATTGTCTCTAGGAGCTCCGGAGACTCCTTGACCTGCGGTAGCACCAGCATTTCCTGGAGCACCACCGGATCCACGGCAAACCGCACGCCATCGCGATACCTGTCACCGAAAAGACGCGAAGCAGCCTCTCCGCCGGCCAGATATGCGCCGATGACACTGACATCTACGAAGGCTGTGGGCTGGGTCGAGGCTTGTGGCTTCTGCAAAAGATCGGTATCCATGCCCTTCATCCTACCGTCTCCATGGACGATGTATCCGCCACCGGCGCGACTGCAGGGGCCTTCGTGTCCATCTGAGTTTGAGTCGATTTTCGGCATGTCGGTGCCGCCAATCGCTGCGCTGCACTGGGAACGCATGGCCGTTACTAGGGAGGGGCACCCTTCTCTCGCTTTGCACGAGTTAAGTTTCCCTCCCTAGCCTGTGGGGCTTAAGCTCCCCTCTCCCGCTTCGCGGGAGAGGGGCCGGGGGTGAGGGTCAAACCTGACCACGGCATGCCCCGACAGCGCACTCAACGGAAGCCACGCCTCGTTCCACGTCTTGCCATCGACGCGAATGCCGTGAATAAATGGCTTCGTCGTGGACGCGCCCGGAGCCAGAAGTGTAAGGCTGCGGCCTTCGCCGAGACGGAGGTCGATGCGCGGAAAGAGCGGGCTGGAAAGGGCGAGGCCGCCCACGCAGGGGATCTCCGGGTAGAGCCCCATGGCCGCGAACACGTACCACGAGGAAATCTCACCAAGGTCATCATTGCCGGGCAGGCCGTAGGTCGTCGCCGGGAACAGGGTGGATACGATGCGGCGGACCACCGCTTGAGTGCGCCAGGGTTCACGGGTAAAGTCATACTCCCAAGGCGCCTCCAGGTCCATCTCGTTCCCCGCCCAGTAGTACGGCGCATGCGCATCGGTGTTGAGATGCAGAAAGAGGTGATTCAGACGGGCGATGATTGGAGTTTCACCACCCATGGCGGCGAAAAGACCCGGCAGGTTGTACGGGACCGCCCAGCGATACTGCCAGGCGCTGCCCTCCACGAAACCGCTCTCCGATCTTGGATGAAAGTCTCGTGGAAAGGATCCGTCGGCGGCGGCCGGCTCGAGGAAACCGGTGGCTGGATTGAGCAGATGCCTCCAGCCCTCCGACCGACGCATGAATGCCGTGCGGAGTTTGGGGAACCCGAGCCGGCCCGCGAGCTGCGCGATCGCGAAGTCATCGGCCGTGTACTCCAATGTCGTGGCGGCGGAGCCGTATGCGTGAGGCTGGGGAGGGAGATACCCGAGCCGCAGATAATCGTGAAGTCCCGGGCGCTCCAGCAGACTGTGCGGTCCCGGACCGGAAACCGTCGCTCCGTGCACCATGAAACGCAGGGCTTCGCGGGCGTCGAAGTGCCGAGCCCCGAAAGCGTATGCCGAGGCCAGGATGGGATCGGCGGAGTCTCCGTTCATCACGCCGGAGTCATCGTTCGCCACGGGCCACCTGGGAAGCCAGCCGGTTTGCTGAGCATCGCGGACCAGTGACTGCATCATGTCCGAGGCGCGGGTAGGCGCCAGCAACGCCAGCAGCGGAATCTGAGACCTGTAGATATCCCAGCCGGAGTAATTGGCGTACTGGGGCGCGCCGCCGGCCGAGTGCACGCGTCCGTCAAAGCCGGCGTACTGTCCGTTGGCGTCGCTGAACATGTTGGGATACAGCATGCTGTGGTACAGCGCCGTATAGAACGACACCCGCTGCGCGACGGCGCCGCCCTCGATCCGCACGGCGTTGAGCGCCTGGTTCCAGGCACGGCGCGCTTCCGTGTGGACCGCTGAGAATCTCTTGCCGGCATCTTCTTCCCGAAGATTGAGCAAGGCGTTACCAACGCTGACGAAGGAGATTCCGACCCGCGCCGTCACCACCCAACCGGAACCCGGTTGCAGGCGCACGTATGCTCCNNCGACGTCGAGCGCACGCCGGGCGATACCGTGTCTGAGCGCCAGGTGCCGGCCGCCAGGAACGAGCGGTCAAACCGGGCAGCGAAGTAGACGGTGTACGTGTTCTGCTGGCCGCAGAAGTGGCCGCTCGTCGCGGATCCGACGATTTGATGCGTGTCGAGAATGCGCACGCTCGCGGTCACGGCCCCATTGCGATTTGTCCTCGCGCCCGCGCTGCCTCCGGCATTGATCACCACGACCTCAGGCGCGCCCCCAGGGTAAGTGAAGCGCGCGATTCCGGTGCGCGTGGTTGCCGACAGCTCAACGTCGATTCCGGAATCGAGCCGCACCTGGTAGTAGCCGGGTGACGCCGATTCCTGGTTGTGCCGGAAGCGCGCCGAGTATGGGAAGCCCGCGGAAACGGGGGAAACCGTGATCGATCGGGCCACAGGCATAAAGGGAACGTCGTCGTATTGGACACACCCGGCTCCGCTGAGATGCGTCAGGGGAAACCCGGTGATGTGAGCGTCACGATAGAAGTAGCCTCCAGGCCGCGTAATGCCGGATGGGCCCGTGTCCGGACTCCATTGCACCA
>QHBP01000014.1 GCA_003244175.1 Chloroflexota bacterium
ATCAGGTCAAAGAGGGCGCGCTCTTGGGGAAATGACCAGGCGGGCAGATGTTGCATGGTGGTTACCGCACTGGACACCCACTGCCAGGGCGACACTGAGTAGTGATTCCAGAATTGGCGCTCCGCGGTGAGATAGGCAAAGGGGTCGCCGAAACGGCGCCAGAGATACAAGGCCCAGAGCGCTAACGCGAGGGGAACCGCGGCGGCCAGGGCGAGAGCTTCGAGGATGATGCGTGGGGCGAGTGATGCCCGCCAGTTGCCACCGGCGCCGCGATGCTGCTGCACGTACTCCCAGAGGAGAGGCAGGATGAGCGCGATGCCAAAAGCACGGGTCCAGGTGGCCAGCATGGCGCAGACAAACGCGGGGAGCCAGGCGCCCCGCCGGGCAAAGAGCAGCGTGAAGGTGGTGAAGGCGAGGAAGAGACTATCGGAGTAGCCGCCGGCGAGGAAAAAGGCGAGCGGAAAGGCGGCGAGGGCGCGAATGGTGAAGGGAACCATCGCGGCGCCAAACTCATCCCGACAGACCAGCGCGAGACCAATGAAAGCGGCGAGTGTGCCGAGATTGGCCACGATCAACGCGGCCAGCGTGAGGTGATCGAAGCCGATAAGTCCGGCCAGCAAGCGGATGAACAGCGGGTAGAGGGGGAAGAAGGCAGCCGTATGCAGTTCGTGATACCCGTTGGTGGCGATTCCCCCGTACCACTGGGTATCCCACCGATTCCACTGCGCCAGGAGCGTGCTGGGCGGGAAGGATCGCAGGCTGTAGGTACCGTGCGAACTCTGGTGGGTGAAGGGCACGGCGAAGATGGTGAAGACGATAAAGGCAACGCGCGTGACCAGCCAAAGGAGCGTTGCTTGACGGATAATTGCCCAGTCCATCGTAGTGGCGCGCGCCTGGCCGGCAGCGCGCTCCCGAGCCGCTGGTATGGCGGGAGCCGCTAACCGGCGTCCCAGCGCCGAAAGTCCATTGGGGATCCCCGTGCGCACCGGCTCGCCTAACTTACCTCGCTCGGCACCGCCGGTCGGGCGGTAGCTGAGCGCTTGGGACCGGCGGCGAGCAAACGCACCATCCAGCCGATGAGAATCAGGGCAACGGCAAAGAAGGGGAGCAGCGTGGCGAAGCCATCGAGACCGTAGTTCGCGCTCCAGAGGAATACCCAGTTTTGCTCGATCTGCCCACCAAAGAAGCTGGGAAAGACCTCATTCACTATAGGATTGTGATCGGTGTAGGGGAAGAGGTAGGTGGAGGAGACGGTCATGAACATGAGGGCTATCGACATGGCCCCCAGTACGGCCAACGCCACGCGGTACGTCTGACTGCGCAGGCCAAAGATGATGGGCACGATCATAAAAGGAACCATTGGGGTGAGATGGCGCGACGCCACGCTGGATCCACCGGACCAGCCGTTGGTGTCGGGGGGGCGCGATGCATCCAGCAGGAAGTAGAGCAGCACGACGAGCAAGCAGAGCCACCATTCGGCACGGAGATCGCGTCGTTTCCACATGAAATACAGCCCAGGTATAAAGAGGAGCAGAACGGGATTGATCAGGAAGAGGCCACGATAGGCGCCCAGCGTGATCTGGTAGAGGGTGTTCAGGCTAGGCGCCTGGATGCCATACGACGCGGGGCTGCCCAGGCCCAGAAACACCGGGTGCACGTGGGTGTGGTAGGCCAACGAGTGGACGTAGTTGTAGCCGTTGGCCAGTGGTTTGCCGAATGATGCCAGGTTATAGCCGATGTTGAGAGCCGCCGCGGGAAGCATGCCGATGATGAAAGCGGCAGCCGTCATCAGCTTGCGACGGGCCACGACAAGCAGATACAGCCCCAGCAGGCCGGCAATGATTATCGTGGGATATTCGCTGATCACGCTGTAACCGGCCAGGAGACCGGCGCCGGCGGCGCCGAGCAGAACTCCTCGGCTCGGTGGTTGTCCTCGCACTCGATAAAAGAGGAGAAGAAATGAGGCGAACAACAACACAGCGCAGAGCTGATGGCTGAAGAACCAGATGGAGTAGACGTAGGCGATCGTGCCCAGGGCATAGATGGCGGCCACGGCCAACGACCAGCCAACGTTCCCGGTGAGGCGAATGAGGAAGAGCCAGAGCAAGACGGCAAGGGCGGCCGAGGGCAGGGACACCAGGAGATAGGTGATGGCGTAGCGCAGGAATTTCACACTATCCGGGATGTAGTAGTAGTTCTTGATGTGTTTGTAGAGGTGAAATCCACTGGCTTTGACCTTCGGAAAGGCCACCCGCATGGCGGCATAGACCGGGATTGCCAGGAAGGAGAGCCCCGGCGCTTTATCGGTGTAGTAGTGACCCTGCCAGTACGATTTGTCGCCCAATCCCTTTTCGTAGGCGTCGATCCGCATGGTGCCGTGATCTACCGCGGCAAATGCCGGGTAGAGGTGGCTCTCTGTGTTCCAACTGAGGATTGACGGTACAAAGAAGCCATAGGCCAGCACGACCAGCCAGAAGAAGGCAAGACCAATACTCTCGCGCCGATTGCGTTCGCTGTTTTCGGGGTGGGACATCAGTAGATGATACGGGATATTCACGCGGTGTACCATCGGATGTACGTGCACGCTAAGAACTCACAGAGAGTGAGATCGATCATGCTTCCACTCGATGGATGGCGCCGACCGCATCAAGTGCCATCGACCCTCCTCGGGATTCTCGCGATAGAACCGCCAGATGAATGACCGTTGAACGCGAGAGGGACGTTGTAGGGACGGCTGTGCTATCTGCGTCCGCCCTCGATGGTTCCCTCCCTCGGCGTCCTCCCCTGCTCGACGGTGCTGCAGGGACGTTGGTCCTCTCTGCGTTCGCCCGGGCGTTGAGCTCCACGATGCTCCGAAGGGGATTAGGTATCGACTGCCACGCACGTCGGACGATAAGCTATCGAGCGGAGGAGGACGCCACGGAACATGGACGCCTCAGGCTGACGCAGAGACGGAGCAGTCGTCCCTACCGGAGTGTGGCCGTGGGAGGCTAGAGCAATTCACTGAACTATCGGGCTGACTCAGGCCGCCTGCGGGCGGCGGGCCGGATGATCCGGTTCAACCGGCAC
>QHBP01000050.1:0-858 GCA_003244175.1 Chloroflexota bacterium
CTCTTTGAGGAAGTAGGCGAACGGCTTGACGATGGTGACCCGCAACTCGCGGGCGCCGATTGCCTTCAGACCGGAGACGCTACTTGCCTTGCCAGCGGTGAATTCGGTGGCGCCCTTGATGGCGTCCAGATACGCTGGGCCTACCGGCGATGCGGTTTTGGGATCCAGGGCGACCTTTATCGCAAAGATGACATCGCTGGCCTTCACGTAGTGACCGTCGGCATACCGCGCGTTTTTGCGGATGAAGAAGGTGTAGACCTTGTGGTTGGAACTGACTGTGACCTTGCTGGCCAGACCGTTATGGACCTTGTCGTCCGCGCCGATGTAGACCAGTAGGGAGTCGGTCAAGGCGATCTCATCAGCTGCTTCGGCCGAGGTGACGATCGCCGGATCAAGGGTGGTCGCCAGCTTGCCGTTGGATCCTACAAAGTAGTCCAGGCGCAGGGTTTTCAACCCGGCATGCGTGGCGGAGTCCGAATGGGCGCGCGCCGGCTGCGCGTGAATGCGCGACTCGGAGTTCATGAACAACACGCCGGCAAAGGCGGCCGCCATGCCCAGGCGCAGAACGGTACTTGGGGCTTTTCTCAAGATTTCTCCTCCTGAATTGGGAAAGGGACACTGGGTTGCTGACTATCGAGAGCGGAATCCTTCCTTCCTGTCTCCCCCTTTCCGGGCCAGACTCACAACCGGCCCGATCTACAGAGTGAAGTTGGCATCAAATTCGGTTCACACACGGCACACTTGTTGCGGTGCACCATACGCGTGCTTGAAGTACTTAACGAGTAGGGAAGGGCAAACGCAACCAAATGGAAAGAAATAGGGCATCGGTAGTCTCCCCTCACCCCCGGCCCCCTCTCC
>QHBP01000050.1:887-2821 GCA_003244175.1 Chloroflexota bacterium
CCCCCTTTCTCCCAGGATTGGGAGAAGGGGCCGGGGGATGAGGGGACCTAGTGTCGATTACGCCGCGTGCGGCTGCACGCCCACTGCGTTCCCAAACACAGTGACCAGGACGATCATCCCGACCCAAGCGACCGTGCGAGCGGCGCCGGCGGCTCTTGTCCTCCCGTGAAGGCTGCGGATTCCCCGAACGTCGTGCGCCACCAACCAGAGGAGCCCCAGGGTGAGGGCGGTGAAGCTGCATGTCCAGATGAAGGAGGTGGGCATCGGCGGAATGGGGAGCGCGGGACGCCCAACTCCGCCATCGGCCGCCGCCAGGCCCAATCGAGAGGTCGCCGCGGCGATTACCGCCATCCCCAGGAGGATTCTGGCCCGGCGCAGCCGCTCCGCCGAGAGTGATGCGCGGCGGAATAGCAACGTTCCGCCGGCGAGTACAGCCGCCACCACCGACACCGCGATCACAAGATGCATCATGAGCGCATATTGCCCCTCCATGCCGTGGATCCGCTGGCGGAGCACATAGCCCAACGTGAGAGGAATGGAGGCCCAGAGCAGCGAGGCGGGAGCGGCGCCGAGCAGGAAGCTCCGCATTGGGATGCGAATCACTCCTGACGTGATGGAGGCGTAGAGCCGGAACATTGGGATCATTCGTGTGACGAACACGGCGGCCGCCATGCGACCACCCAGGCGCAATCGCCAGCGCTCGAGGGCATCCTCGTGTCGCGTGCTGCCGCGCATCACGTGCCTCAGGAGCCGCATTAAGAGGCGATGGCCGCCGGTGCGCGACGCAGTGTGGATGGTGCTGGTGGCAATGATGTCGACGGTACCGAACCCGACCACGGCCAGCAAGAGGCGTGGCATCGAGTGGATCATCTGGCTCCCCGCGATCACCAGGGCGATCTCTCCGGGTACGAGTGTGGGGAAGCCGAGCTCGCCGAAGAAGATGACGGCGGCTACTACCACGACGCCGTACTGGGCGATGAGGGTCAACATTGAGGCATGCTCTCCTGGGACCGTTTCCGCGCCCACTACGAAAGGCTCGTGGCCTGCCATAGGCACTGTGTTTAGTGTACGCACGGGTTCATGGGCAACGTCAATGTTTGGCCGCACTGAGGGACCGTACATTATCGGAAGGAGTGGCGGCGTCCGTCAATGCGGTCGGCGCGCGTCAGTCGCGTCACACAAATCGGTTCTTCACGACAGATGGCGCCCGACGCCCCCACGGTACGATGGGGTGCAGTTCTCCGGGAGGGGACATGGTCGACCATCACCACGCGGACGCTGCGGTCCGCGCTACATTTCCATGACGGCGCCTCAAGGATGGCTCGATCGCTGTCTGGTGGGCTTCGTCTTCTCGCTGGCGCGAACCGGGCAACGGCTGCCTGGCGGCGGCCGACCTACCGGCATCCTTCATGTGTTTGCCTTTGCCGAGCAGTTGCTGGAAGTTGGGCATGTGATCCGCCCGCTGCGGGAGGGCGGTGTACTCCGCTATGAGGTGACACGCCTTCCGAGCGGCACGCGTCCGCTGCCGCTCGATCCGCCGCTACAGCCGGGAGACCCAATCATACGGATCCACCTCAATAACGAAACGGTCGCGTGTCTTCTCGACATGGGGCACAATCGGCGGCGGCTCGGGTGGGATGTATTTCGTGGCGCGGAGAGTGATCTAACCGTCCTCGCCACCATGGTCCAGTCCGGCGCGTTTCCGCCCGACATCCGGGCCGTCTGGGCGGAAACGGTGATGTACCGCAAATTGGCTCGGATCGGCATGGTCACTCGCGAGGCGAAGCCCGGCCTCCGGCGCCCGTTCGCGCGGCTGTACGCGCTCAGTCTGATGGCCATCTATGGCTCTCCGGGACTCATCGATCGGGATGCGGATCGCCTTCGGCATTTTCAGCTGGGCGACGGCTGGATCGATATGGCTGATCTTACGCGGC
>QHBP01000396.1 GCA_003244175.1 Chloroflexota bacterium
TTCCGAAACTTTAAGGGACACCCATCGGTTGGACCCGCGGTCCCGCCAGTCCCGCAGTCGCTTTTCTGCGAGGGTAATCTCACCACGCGGCGTCTTCCGGGTTTTCTTCGAGAAGCTGGTGAGCGACAGTAGGATATGTCCGTACGTCCCCTCCTCGGCGAACAGGATCCGAAAGGTCTGTTGATTGCCGTCCGCACGCACCTCATAGATGTCCCCATGCAGGTGGCGCGCGGCGACGACCCCATTGTCGCGGATATCTTTCATCGCAGCCGTAACGGCCGCCGCGTCGGTCGAGACGATCGATGCGCTGGTCGGTAAACGATTCCGCCTCATGACGCTCACGTTCTGTGAGCCGGTCGACCCCGCGCCCTTTGCGGCGCTCGTCGGAGTCAGTGAGGTGAGAGCCGAGGGCAATGCCATCAGGCTGCGCGCGTCGGACAGCATCGCTGGATTCCCCGCAGGGGAGAGGTAAGAGCTGACGATGACATTTGTATCGAGGACGACCCTCATACCGCATGGTCGCGGCGCACAGCCTGGACAGTCTCCTTGGCAAGCATATCAGCGTCATCGGTGGAAAGGTTGGCGCCCTCAGCGACTTGGCGCCACGTCGCAAAGAATGCGCTCCGCTGCCGCTTCCACTGTTCATAGATCTCGATCGAGACAACAACTGCTACCGGCTCGCCATGGCGTTCCACGACATACGAGTCACCTTTTGCCGTGACATTCTGCAGCAGCTTGCCGAACTGGCGGCGGGCTTCAAAGGCAGGAATCGATCTTTCCACGAGATTCAGTACTCTCCGGAGATTGCGCTATCTACGTACATAGCGTCATCGTACTACGGCGTAGATTTAGTGTCATGAAGACGCACTGCTCCGTGAAGAATCTTGCCTTCGGTCGTGAGGGAGCAGCTGGCTGAGGAGTGCGACGGCGATGGCCAGCGCGCTGAGGTAGATCAAGCCCTCCCGCGTCTCCTCTGTCACACCGCTTTTCTGACGTCTGTCCAAGCTAAGCTGAATTGCCGACAAGGCCTGTGTCACGGCTGCATTGTCGAGGCGAGCGGCACGAATCGGCAACGGCACGACGCACATGATTGCAGGAGCGGCACGTATGGATGAAACAACGACACGACGCCCCTCGGGCGTTGCGGCCCAGATCCGTGGCACTGTTGAAACTTGGGATGGGGTCTCGATCCATCCCCATCGCTTCGGCGGGCTCGAGTTCCGCGCCGGGGGGCGGGAGCTGGGCCACCTCCACGGCGATGCGCTCGCCGATCTTCTGCTCCCCAAGAGTGTGCACGACCAGGCGATTAGCGACGGGCGGGCCCAGCCCCACCATGTCCTTCCCCAGTCGAATTGGGTGAGCGTCTACATCCGCGAGCCCGAGCAGGTCCAGGATGTGGTGGACTTGCTGCACGCCGCCTACGATCGGGCCATTAAGCACCCGGTGAGAGATCGAGCATCGGAGTGACGCGTCCTACTGAGATCATCGTCAGGAGGGATGAGATGACGACGATGACATGTATTCAACTTGAGCCTCCCGATGTGACGCAGAGGTCGAGGGACCGCTATCTGAACACCCTTGTCGCTCCCATGGATGGAATGTGGGCGAGTGCGGTCGTGACTCAAGCGACTTTTTGGGAAATACAAGACGGAGACCAGCAGGTAGGATACTTCTGCGTGGGCTCCGACAATGATTTGCTGCGCTTCCACCTCGAGGAAGACTATCTGGCGCGGGCACAGGAGATCTTTCGCTGGACTGTCTCGGCCCACGGTATACAGCGAGTCATTACGAGCACGATCGAACCCCTGTATTTCTCTCTTTGCCTTGATATTCAGACGGGCATCGCGCTTCACAGCTATCTCTTTAGAGATCATAAACGCATAGAGCGGTCATCCGGTCTTGGCACGGCCAACTTCAGGAAGGCAGAAAAGGCAGAGTTGGGTGACTTTACCCGATTTTACCGAGCAAATACGGAGGGATCGGGCGACTGGATCGAGGGGTTCCTTCAGGAGCGTCTCAATCGGGAAGAATTATTCGGCTTGTATGATCGGCAGCAATTGATCGCGACGGGTGAATGCATCCCCAGCCGGCACCAGGCCCCCTCTGCCGATCTGGGCATGGTAGTGGCTCAATCGTTTCGCGGACGTGGTCTTGGTAGCTCCATGCTGATTCAACTAAAGAACCATTGCTATGAGGTCGGCTGGAAGCCCATCTGCTCGTGCGCCGCCGATAATGGCGCTTCAAAGAGGGCGATTGAGAAAGCGGGTTTTATCAGCGAGCATAGGATGGTGACGATGACGTTGGATGTGCGTTGAAGTTGTGATTTGGGTTGAAGACGCGATGGAACTGATGGTGGAGGCCGCCTCGACACCCTCCTGCTCGTATTTTATGCGATGCGCGGCCTCGCGCGCCGGCTCAATCAGATTGCCGTCCAGATCACGGAGGTAGACTGGCACGACATGATCGATTCTGTCGAGTTCCAGCTCAGCTCGTGTCTTACCGTCCCCCGACGTCGTGCAGGTGGTGAATCGGGTCGTGGATCAAGTACCGCCCGAAGGACTCCACGGTGAAGGCGGCACCGTCACTCCGCTGCCCGGGTCGGTCCCACATTGTGCCGGTCAGTCCATCGAACTTCAGGGCAAGAGACTCCGCGGCCGTGCGCAGCTCGCTCGCCACCTCGACTGGATTCTGCTCCCTGTACCGGTCCGCGATCGCCGTCGCATCCTGATCCCAGTTCCGGAAGACAGGATCGTCGCGTGTGAGCATCAGGAGAAGCCGCTCGTGGTAGAGACGGAAGACGTCTCGAACATGACACCCGTACTCGAGCGGCGACCATACCTCTGCTGCCGGGCTCCGGCGCAAGACATCGGACGTTTCGAGCAGGTCGCCCCATCGTGTCGCCGCATCGCGAATCAGGGTTGGGACGTCTTCATGTCGGACGGTGCGCGTGTCGAAGCCACACTCGGGACAGGCCCGATTGAGCACCCACGTCCAGTCCTTGGTCTCGGGCACGATGCTCACGGTGCTTCTCCGCCGTCAGTACCGGAGAAGGGGTTCTGCCCAGCCTCTGCCTCGCTGTTGTGCAGGGTGGGCGTGTAGCACACCCCCACCAGGAGACCGTCCGGTGTTTGCACTCGCGCGATCGTCTGGTTCCACGGTTCCGTCCGCGTTGGATGGACGAGCGCGTAGCCCCTCTCTTCGAGCTCCGCGGCTGCGGCAGCAACGTCCCCAACTTCGAACTCGACACTTGCTTGAGGCGTCGGAATGCCGGCCGGCCATGCTTTGGTACCGAAGCAAGCCTCAGCCGCCTGCTCGAGAGGCCAGACACCGAAATGCTTGGCGCCCGACAGCTTTTCACTGAAGATGTAGTCCTCACCCTCCAGCGGCAGTCCCAGAGCGTCGACAAAGAATCTCCGCGCGGCCGCATGATCGTTGACGATTGGGGAAAAGCTGGCGACAAACAGTACCTTCATGCCCGCACTCCTGCACTGACGGAAAAGCCGTTGCCCATCTTGAGGGCTCCCGTCATTCTAGGTATCTTCCTCACATCTCAACCCCGAATTGTATCGACTCGGACACCTCGTGCCGGAGGAAACGGATCTTGAGACGCATCTCACCGCCGAAGTCAATGCAGTGGCGCCAACCACGGAACCGCAACCGTATCACTGAATGCGGTGGCCTGGAGACCTTTCTCCCGCATCTCGCGTGACGAGCGAAGCCTACCGCACGAAGAGCTGCGCCACCGTCAAGCGCAAATCCGGCATGACCCTCGAGCCCCAAGTCCCATCAGCATGCGGAGCCAAGCGCACATAGCCTCCCTCTTCCAGTGCATACTGCTCGACCGTCTCCTCGGCCGGGTCAATGATCCAGTATTCGGCTACCCCAACCTGGGCATAGCGGTTGAACTTGGTGACCCGATCACGACCGGTGCCGGAGGGGGAAAGAATCTCGACGATGAGGTCGGGTGGACCGTTCACCGCCTGGTCGCCAACGATGCGCTCTCGGTCGCGACTGACGAAGAAGAGGTCAGGCTCGACGGGCTCATCGGGGGTGAGGCGCACCGTGCAGGGAGCAGTGAGGACCCTCCCCAGCTGATTCGCCCTCACATGCGCGCCCAGGATCATCGTCAGATTGAGAGACACCATCTGATGTTTAATCGTTGGCGCAGGCGACACGAAGAGCTCTCCCTCGATGATCTCGTACCGATGGCCGTCATCCGGCATACGGAGATAGTCCTCGTACGCGAGACGATGAGCCGGGGACACCATATCTCACTCTCCACCCGTGTTCTCTCATTCGATTGTAGTGTCCCGGTGGCCTTCAGCGTGTTCATCGTCACAACAGCCAACATCAGCTTTGGGAGTCCACACGCGATAGCGTACATCCCACGCGTCACATCAACCGCGATCCGAGACGCGCGGGCGACGGAGCGACCCGCCTGCATGGGACTGCTTCGCCGCCCGTCCACATCGCGGCAGAGCCGTCCGCAGTCAAAACAACACCGAACGCGACCCCATCAAGGGGTCGAGATCCGCGTCCCAAGCTTCTTGAGCTGGTCGATTTTGCGCAGGCGCCCCAGCGTCGCGTCCGTGTAGTGGTGGTGGCCCGTCCGAGCCCACGCTGTCACCGGGCGGGAGCAGACCGATGATCTCGTAGTAGCGAATCGTGCGTGGGGTCACCCCCGACGAGACCGCCCCGTCGCTGGACGAGCCCGGTACCCTCGAGCACGTGCAGGACCTGTCCATACGGGTGATGATGCCACGCCGTGCGAGCCGGCGGCGTGAAATGCACGCTGTAGGCCCGCAGCCGTGCCGGTGGTTCGGTCACGGCGATCTCGTCGATCCATACGGTGCCGGTGAAGTGCTCGGACGGTGCCAGACGGCTGGGCGGCCGGTTTCGCGTGATCTTCATAACGCGGTCCCTCCTGGATTTGGGTCGCGGGGGATGACGGAAGCGAAGCTGGTCACTCGAAGGTCGGCGAGGTGCGTGTCGCTCGCCTTCGCGGCCAACCGCGGACAGCAGGACGCGCTCGGATGACTTGATATGACGATAACGTTACGATCATATGGTGGATTGGCGAAAAGGTGGTGTCAACGACACTCATGCTTTTCGTCCTTCTTCATCTCCACGGTCTTCTGCAGCGCCTTACTGTAGGCTTGCACCATCTCCTGGTAGCGGCTGACATCCCGCACGCCTTCCCGGTAGCCGCTTCCGAGAGCCGCGAGCCGGCCCTTCATGACGACCGTCACAGAGTAGGCGCCACGGTAGTAGGGTACGAGAAAATCGAGGTCGACAGCCCGTCGCTCCGTCTCCGGCCGCCGTGCCTCCGCTGCCGTCACGCGAAGCCGCGTCTCATCCGGTGGTGTGCCCTGAGCTTGGAACGCTGAATCCAGGGCCTCGAAGACCGCTTCGTCACCTGGACGGTCGGCGAAGTCGTGGCCCTTGTAGAGGTAGCTGACGGTGGCGCTGCGATCGATAACAGCGATCGCGGGGACCGCGATCTTGGCTTCACCATCCCACACGTCGTACCGCTGAATGACTGCTCCGTCCGGATCACTCAGGAGCGGAAAGGGCAAGACCAGCTTCTCCACCATCGCCGCGTTTCGCTGTGTCGAGTCGACGCTGATGCCCGCGATCCGCGCCTTCCGCCGCTCAAAATCACTGTACTGCCTGGCATACTGCACGAGCTGCCCGTTGCAGTATGATCACCAGTCCCCGCGGTAGAAGACCAGGACCACGGACCCCTGATTGAGATGATGTATCAGGTTCCAGGGCCTTCCTTGCTGATCCGGCAGTTCGAAGGTGGGCGCCTGTTCACCCACAGCAATGGTCACCATCGTCATCTCCTCTCGTTCTCGTTCTGTCCGCGCTGCAACAAAGGCCGCTCGGAGCTGTTTCACATTCTACGGGCACGAAGCGCACGATGGGCCGCAAGATCACGGACACGTCCACGACGAGGTGGTGGAGGAAGCTGCGAATGCATATTCCAAATCCAAGTTTGATGCCGGCTCGGTGAAGCGTGACTGCCGGCAGGGGCCGTTAGCTCGCATGTACGGGCACGCACGGCCGTACACGTCAGTTCCGTAACGCATTTGGAGAAACGCCGCACCAGTACCTGCTGACGCGACGGATGGAGCGAGCAGCGGCGTTGCTGCGCAATACCGACTACAACGTTGCACAAGTCTGCGTTTCCGTCGGGTTGTCGAGTGTTGGCTCGTTCACCACGGCGTTTCGCCGCGCGTTTGGGGAGAGCCCAACGCAATATCGCGAACGTTTCCCATCACCCTTTGCACAAGCGATGATCCCGACATGTATCTACGAGGCGGTGAGCCGCCCGCGATCGAGCAGGAATCGAGAAGACTGAGGCCGCGAAACTCGCTAGGATGAACTTGTAGCTGAGCCACCGAAACACGCCGATACAAAGGGGATGAACACAATGTCTGTACAAACAAGCCACGCCACACTCTGGGTCCGGGATCAAGATGAGGCGCTCACGTTTTTTGAGAAGTTGGGTTTTACAGTGCGTGAAGACGTCAAGAACGGCGACTACCGCTGGCTCGCGGTGGCTTCGTCGAGTCAGCCGGATCTTGCGATCGTCTTGGCTGTTCCCGGGTATCCAATGGACGAAGAGACAGCCGCGCATGTCAAGTCTGCCGTTGCAAAGGGCATGTTGAGCGGGATCGTTTTTTCAACAGATGACTGCTTCGCGACGTATGAGGACTTGAAGGCAAAGGGAATTGAATTCACGCGTCCCGCGGGCGAACGGCCGTACGGTGTCGACGCAGCGTTTCGCGACCCGTCGGGCAATGAGTTTCGCTTGCTGCAAACCGCTGGGGCTCCGGCATAGCGTGCGCCGGAGGCTCCCACGAGCTAGCGGCCGCCTGCTAATCATTCGCGCGAGCATTCTTCGACCGCATCCGCGGCAGATCGCGCTGGGCGACGGGTCCTCGTCGCGGGGTGACCGGTTCGTCGACCGTTGCCGCGACCGCGCCGACGAAGGAGAACCAGACGTACTGCTCGAAGCTGGTCAGGTCGACCCAGGCGACGCCGACGGAGACCGCGATGGCGGCCCCGCCTAACAGATGGAGACACTATAAGCATGGCCACGAGGACGGACCCGCAGTCGCCTGCGCTGCACGTTGCCGACAGCCGCGAGCTGATCCGGGTGCAGGGCGCGCGCGTGAACAACCTC
>QHBP01000028.1:0-651 GCA_003244175.1 Chloroflexota bacterium
GGAGGCACGGACCGGACCAGACCGGTCTGCCTGGGTTTCGCGGCTAGACGTTGAGCACGAGAATCTACGAGAGGCCCTGCGATTCTGCCGGGACAACGGCAATCTGGTGGATGCAACGCGACTGGCGGGCTTCCTGTCCTGGTTCTGGGAGGCTCGAGGCTACATTCGCGAAGGGGAAGCCTGGCTAGAGGAGTTGCTGAACGCCGGAGGAGACGGTGTTGCGGCTGAGGCCCGAGCGCCAGCGATGCTCGGCGCGAGCCGCGCCGCTGCGGAGCAACGCGATATGGATCGGGCATGGATGCGCGGTGAAGAAGCGCTGGCTGCCTTCCGCGAAGCGGGCGATCCGGGTGGAGTGGCGCTGGCACTGAACAATCTCGGCGCCCTCGCTCATGCCTCCGACCATGACATCGCGCAGGAATATTTTCGGGGGTGCCTTGCGCTGTACCGATCGCTGGGTGATCATTGGGGCATGACGCAGGCGTTGATGAACGGCGGAGTCACCTCGTCGGTGCATGGCGACCATACCATGGCGACGCAGTTGTATGAAGAGGCGCTGACCCTCGCCAAGCGCCACGGCGACTCGTGGCATGAAGCGATGATCCTGCTCAATCTCGCCGAGTCGGAACAGCGCCAGGGACACTTCGAGCGTGC
>QHBP01000028.1:668-2650 GCA_003244175.1 Chloroflexota bacterium
CTGAATGGCGAGACTATTCGTATTAAACGCGAAATTGGAGATGCGTTAGGGTTGGCCATTACGCAGGTCAACCTGGGCGATAATCTGCGCATGCTTGGCCGCCCGCATGAAGCGATTGAGCAAGTGCGTGAGGCACTGCGGTACTTCAGGGATGAGCGGATCACGGTGAGAATCGTCGACGCGATCGGACGATTGGGTGTGGTACGTCACGACCTGGGTCTGCACGAACAGGCCACGCTACTCTTGGGAGCATTCGAGGCACTCTGCGAGCAGTGTGAAGCGCCGATTCCGCCGGACATGCGCGTGTTGCTCGATCCGATCCCAGCGGCAGCGCGCGCCGATCTGGGGAGTCTCGGATTCGAGACGGCGTGGCGGCGCGGGCGCGGGTTGTCTCTGGACGAAGCCATGGCTTGTGCCCTGGATGCGGCCTCTTGACGTAGTGATTTTGAGCGGCCCGCGGCCCAATCGAGTAGCCGGATAATTCGCATGATTTTGACGGTCTCAACCTGTCACATCTTCAAGGGCTGGCGCGTTACTTTTAGTGAAGACGACAAATGCAGGAGATGCCCAATGATGCTGAACACACATTTATCAAGAACACTGTTGGCGGCGGCGTTGGCCGCGGCGCTCGGAACACCGCTCGCGGTGCATGCCGCCCAGTCCACCCACGAATCAGCCAGACATACGCACGTCACCAGCGTTAGCCCCGTCTATACCTTCGGTATTAAAGGTGGGAATATTCGTCCCTGGCAGGCGACGATCAACGCCGATGGCAGCATCACCGGCAGTGACAGCCGCGTGCCGGGCACCCGCCTGGCTTATNNGGACACCCTCCGAGCATTGCGCAAGCTGCAACGCGCCGAACACTTCGGCTCGCTGAAATCACAGGTGAGCTGCTCCCATTCCCTGCCCGACATCGCCAGCCAGTTTATTACTACCTACGGCTCTTCCGGTCGCACCGTCACCGTTCACGGGGCGTGTGTCGGCAATTTCGAGCAGCTCTATGCGGCGCTGTATGCCGTGGCTCATGTG
The DNA here is from genome assembly GCA_003244175.1 of Chloroflexota bacterium. GTDB lineage: Bacteria > Chloroflexota > UBA5177 > UBA5177 > UBA5177 > QHBP01. The sequence goes on from QHBP01000028.1 coordinate 1,701, forward strand.
CAGTAGACGAATCGGAATGCGCTGGTCCTAGCGGATCGTTGCTCGAAAGGAGAATCCCGACACCCACGCTGACCGTGGGCGTCGGGATTGCGAGGGAGACGATGTTTAGGGGTTGGTCGCGGTCTGCGCTGGGGTTGGCGTGACACCCGTCAGACTGCAGGCCGCTGGCCCGTGGCCGCCCTTGCCGGCAGGCCCATGGCCACCCTTGCCGCCACCGCCCGGTCCGTGACCACCCTTACCACCATGCTTTGTCGTGGCCGATGTTGAGGTGGCTGTCGTCGTGGGAGTAGGGGTGGTTGTCGCCGACGTCGTGCAGGCGCCGCCCGATCCGCCCTTGCTCCCTGGGCCACCCTTGCCGCCATGACCACCACCGGCGCCGCTGGCGCCGAGCAACCCGTTGGCTGTATTGGCTGCTAGCGTGTTCCCTTCCGGGCCAAAGCTCTTGGTGGCGGCAGTGTATGAGCTTGACTGATTGACCGCTTGGGCGTCTTGCTACCGGTGCACGAAACCAATAGTCCCTCGCCGGGGGTGGCTGGCTCCGCCGCGGAGCGCTACCACCTGGTTGCCACGGATCATAATGTGATCTCCGCTCTCCGCTAACTCCAGATCGGTCCACTCTTGACTACTCAATTTGGATGAGACATCCTGGACGGTTCCCTTCACCACAAAAGCGCCTCCGATAGTAAAAATAAGCACCTCACCCTCGGACGGTGGCTGATCAACATCCACTTCCACTGCTAGTCCTCCTGCTTGAATCGCATACCCTGTTTTCAAGGGCACGCCGGATACACCACACTATCCTTTTTAGGCACAATGGAATCCAAGACATGACGCATGACCCATCCAACTTGATCCCCGACCCCGGCGACACCACACCGCAACAGCAACTCGTTGGCGCGGTGCGCGACCTGTGGTCCATGGTCCAGGACGCGGGCGAGGACTACGTGGTG
>QHBP01000067.1 GCA_003244175.1 Chloroflexota bacterium
CAATGATCCATGGCCACGACGGTACCAGCGCGATCGCCGCCTTGAGCGCCGTTGCCAGATACCCGGCATTCATCAAGGGAACGCGGTTTGACGAGCGATCCGCTTCACGCCCGCCCCAGAATTCGGCTAGTGACTGGCCGAAATTCGATATGCCCTCAATCAGCCCGAGTCCAATCGGGGGAGCACCCAGGGTAAGAGGAAATCCAGGCAAGAGCGCGGTAACCAGCTCATGCGACAAGTCGGAAAAGAACGAGGAGAGGCCGAACGAGAGGACATTGCGTGTCAACCAGGAGGAGCCGCCCTTGGACTCGGACACGCGCGGACTGGGATTCATGAAGAGTACTCGATGCCCACCACGTCCCCTTGTTGGTCCGCTGTGGTTCCAGTAGTCGCGGTAGGTTGCTCCACTACCCTGCAGACCTCACGAACCATGATTGAACAGACCGTGTATCCTGTCCAGCGCACTTGGCTCCTCGTCCCGGGACGACGAGTGGTCATCCAGGACGAGTACGTCGCTGCGCTGCTCCTCGGGAGGCACGAGCTGCCGCAGGCGACGAACCTCACCTTCGAGGTCGCTCACCCGCTGGGTGGCTGCCTGAAGACGCGGAGTGAGCCCTCGCATGTTCATTTCCAGAGCATCATTCTGGTTCATTACTTGGTACGCCAGAAACTGCAACGTGGACTAGGCGCCATCCACCTCGGACCAGCGATCCTGCAGAAACTGCATCCGCTTTTCCGCTGGCATGTCTCCCACCGGTTGGATGGGTGCCGCCTGGCTAAGTAGTGCTTGCACCCCAGCCCCGATCACACGACGCAGTCCCTCTTGCTCCTCCCAGTGGCGTTCCTCGCAGAGAGCGTGGATGCTCTGGCAGACACTCTCGAGCACGGAAACGTGAATTTCGCGTTCTGTCTCGGCATCAAGACGTCGGTGCAATTCCTCGTTGAACATGTGGTAGATTCTCCNNTCTCCAGGATGGTCGATCAAGAGCAGTCGAAGGCCTCGTGGTGAGCTATGGCTCGAACTGGCGGGAGCTAAACCTGAGCGCGCGTCGCCAGACCTCGGCCTGCTCCGCAGTCGGTTTTTCGGTGACATGGTAGTCGTAGGCACGGGCCAGGTCGTTCAGTTCCTCAATCAGTCGTTGCACGGCCGTGCGCTGAACAGCAGTCATCTTCCTCCAGCGGGGGCCATCACCGCAGCGGTCATAGGCCAGACGGAAGTGAGGAACGCAAATCCCCGCGCGTTCAGGGAAATCGATGGAGAATGTGGTTGAATCCAGCCTCTCGAGCAGACTGTCTACCACTAAGTATTCCGTCTCGCTCTCGGATACGCACAAGGGGCACGCAGCGAGTTCAGGTTGGCCTGACCTACGGCCCAGCAGGCGACGAATGGGATTGGTCGACTGTGCCGGAAGGTCAAAGAGGCCATTGCTAATGTCCTGGAAGTCGTTTTCCAGGACATCACACAGTATGATGGCGGCGCCGAGCGCGTCCGACTGCTCCGAGATCATGCGCGCATGGTAGCGACAGAAGCCCCGAGCACGCCGAATGCGCTCGCGTGTGGGCGGATCATTGACAAGCTCGTAGAACAGCGTATCGACATAATGCCGCAGCCGTGTCTGGACCACGACGCAGACAGGGCAGTTTCGCGGATTCTTGGCGATGGCGTCCTGGAGTGCGACGGCTGTCCGCCCTGGTCTGTCGCCCTTCGGCGCTCGCTCAGTCATCGCTGGATTCCAACAAAAAAGCCTCCACACGAGTACCGTGTAGAAGCTATCAGCCGTGGATCGGCGGTTCAGGCGAGCTTCATCACCTACCCCACTATACATCAGCAGCCCGGCGCACAGCGCTGGGTTCTGTTGCATCATCTGGGGCGCCGTTCAGTTCAGGCGCCACACCTTACCTGCTAGCATCACACTGAGTTGAGCCAACGTGAGGGAACTATGCCTGGAGACGTCACCGCCTTCGCGGCCCAAGACTTGGTACTCATTGACGCGCTGCTCGCGGTCGTCGCCGTCGTCTATCTCTTGTACCGCAGGCCACGCGCTTTTATTCTCCGCTGGGTCATTGCAGTCGTGGTGGTTGTGATTGTTGGCTTCGTGGCGGCGAAGATCGGCGCTGCCGTCTATACCGATCCGCGTCCCTTCACCACCGATCATATCCGTCCACTCGTAAGCCGTGCGCCAGATAACGGCTTTCCGTCGGATCATGCCTTGTTGGCGGCGGCGATCGTGACGGCCGTGGCGCTCGTCAGTCCTCTTTGGTCCCTACCGTTTGTGCTTCTCGGGTTCCTGGTTGACTGGGCGCGCGTCGGCGCGGGGATTCACCACGTTGCCGATGTGGTGGGTAGCGCGCTATTTGTCGCCCTCGGGTTGCTTATAGCGGTCTTTGTCGCGCCCTTGATCGTGTCATGGTTGTCGCGCCGAATTTCCGGTCGATTGCGCGGCGGAGCGGCATCTGGAGCTCAGCGGCCTCGTTGAGAGATGCTCGCCGCGGCGCCGCGCGAGGTAGACGGTCTGGGTGTACATTAGCTCGCTCAGACGCGTACAGGC
>QHBP01000364.1 GCA_003244175.1 Chloroflexota bacterium
CCTTGTCGGCGATCGCCCGGGTGATTGCTTGACGGATCCACCATGTCGCGTACGTGGAGAAGCGGAAACCACGCCGCCAATCGTACTTTTGTACAGCCCGCATCAAGCCGAAGTTGCCCTCTTGAATCAGGTCCAGGAGCGGCATTCCGCGGTTGAGGTATCTCTTCGCGACGTGAACGACGAGACGCAGATTGCAACGAATGAGCCGCTGCACTGCTCGTTCGTCGCCGGCCTCCCCCAGCTTCGCGAGCTCGATCTCCTCCTTCGCTGTCAACAGCGGAGCCCGGGCGATCTCTCGCAGATACAGCCGGACGGAATCGGTGACCAGGTTGGCCTCCACGGATGACAGCTGGTCCAGGTCCGCCTCGATGGTGTCATCGGCGGCGAGCTCTTCCTCGACCACGTCCGCGCCCTGGCCACGCAGCCGCTCCACGACGTCCTCATAAAGTTCGGCATCTGAGGCAGCGCCGGGCATTGCAACGACAATATCGGCATGGGTCAGGTGTCCCTGCTCTTCAGCCTGATCTACCAAGTCCCGAAGGGCCCCGTCGAGCCGGCCGTTCAACTCATTGGCCATGACCACATTGTGCACATGAGCAGCGCTTCGTACGCCCTTTCTCACCCGTTCGTCTCGACGTGCGGGCCGCAAGATGCGTACCATTGCCGGAGCACGGCACCGAGGAGATGTGCACTCGATGCCTCTAATCCTCTATAGATGAGCCTCTTTCCTCTGGATTCGGTCCGCAACGCTGGCATCGACAGGAGCCTCGAACCGCTGTTGGAACAGCTGCGCGGCGAGGTTGCGATTTTTCCATGGCGACCGATAGATGAGATCGATGCGGAATCAGCTCTGCACGCGTTTGATATGTCCCGGCCTCGGCTCAACGTTCTCGCGGCTCGTATTCCCAGAGGACGGGGAGTCGATATCAGCACGGGCTTGGGCTTCCTCCCGCCGCTGCTAGAGCGAATTGGCGTCGAGGTCGTGGCGACCGAGTGTGACGTGACCGTCAGCCGCTTTCTCACGGAGCGCGGGTGGGGTGTGAAGCCCTACCGCCTGGGGATGGACCGGCCGCCCTTCGCGCCCGCGACGCTCGACTTCGTGATTTTCTCGGAGGTTCTCGAACACCTCCGCTTCCCCGCCATTTCCGTGGTCGGGGAGCTCGCCGGCCTCCTGAAGCCAGGGGGAACATTTTTGCTCAGCACGCCGAACGTTGCCAGGCGTTCGCATATCGAATCGCTCCTGTCCGGCGAGAACTTCCTGGAGCCATTTCCCGAGGACATTCCGTGGGGAGAAGACGGCACGCTGGCCTGGGAACACGTGCGCGAGTACAGCGTGCGCGAGGTCGTGGAGGCGGTCGAGGCGAATGGCCTGGCGGTGGACAGCGTCCTGATGACGGGCTGGGGAGACGCCGGCTACGAGCCGCACGCCAATCCTTATGTCAACGAAATCATTGTGGTGCGCGCGAATAAATAAGAGTTCTTGATACGATTGACCTTGTATGAGCGAGTTCTTGCAGGTCGTCACGACGATTGATACTCAGGAGGGTGCGCAACGGATCGCGGACGACCTGGTGGCGCGTCTCCTGGCTGCCTGCGTTCAGATCGCGGGTCCAATCACCAGCACATATCGATGGGAGGGCAGCCAGGAGACCACCGAGGAGTGGGTGTGCACGATCAAGACGATGGCAAACAGCTATGAGTCGGTCGAGAGGGCGATCAGGTTGATACACCCCTACGATGTTCCCGAGATCCTGGCGACGCCGATCAGCGCCGGAAACCCGGACTATCTCCAGTGGCTGCGAGGTCAGGTGGAAGGGGCTTGATATCCGGGCGTCTCATCCTTTGCCGCGACAGGCCGCGGGAAGCGCTATGCGGAGAGGCTCGCCCCACTTACTGAACGTCTCGACAAGCTTTACGCGGTTGATTTGACCTGGATACGTTATCGTTTCGGAAATCACCCCTTGTCGCGGCGTGTAGTCAGACGTTGCGATGTATAGGTTCTCATATGCACGAATGAACCCTTGTCCAGGAATCAACCCTTGAATCCCAAGGGCAAGACGGATATGCCACACGGGAATTGCCTAAGGTCTCTGCACTCACGAGACCGTAACGAACTGTCGTCTTTCGGCCCTGGGTCAGCGTGGTTATAAGTGCCCTTTGAGCGGCAACGGCGCTGTTCGACAGGCGCGTGCACAACCATCGACGATGGAGCGGCCGGATGGCTATTGTTTTTCCGACGAAAACCGTCTGCTCCGCCACAACGCTCGTGACCGGCGGCGTGCGATTGAGAATGCTGGTCGTCGTTGTGATGTGCTCCCGTAGCGCGTGGGTACGGTATGAGATGTCGCCGTGTTCCTGTTGGACAACCGTTGCTTGCCGGCAAGAAGAGCCTGCGATGTTGTGACGAAATGAGCCGATCCCTTGCTCGTGCTTGCCTTCTGAGACAGGGCAAGCAAGCGTTTGGCGGACGGAATGGGCACAGGGGTTGCGGTGACCAATGGCTTCACCGTCGGGGTGGAGGAGGTTGTGGGCACTGCCGTCGCGGTAACACCCGGCGTGGTTGGGGTGGCGACTTGAGAGAGCGCAGTCTGGGAACCGTTGTGCGCCACCGTCACTGAAGCCACGGCCAGGACAAGGGCAGGTAAGAGAACAACGCGCTTCATCTTCTTACACTTCCAACCCAGCAATGACCGACCCACTTATCTAACGCCATGACTGCGGCAATTGTGACACGTCGCCTCATTACAATGTGGGGTGAAACAGGGAGCCCGGCGGTCCGAGACGCCGGATCAGCCGAGCGACCACACGGCGTTCGCCGCCCTCCACTATCGCGACTTCCGCCTCTTCTGGTGCGGCGGCATTGTTTCGCTGGCGGGAACACAGATGCAGCAGGCGGCGATTGCCTGGCAGATCTACCTGTTGGCGCACTCCCCGGTGGCGCTCGGGCTGATCGGACTGTTCCGCGTGGTGCCCATCATCGCGTTCTCCCTGTGGGGAGGCGTCCTGGCGGACACCATCGATCGCCGGCGGCTTCTCCTGATCACGCAGTCCGCGCTCTTGCTGCTCTCCGCCTCGCTGACCGTGCTCACGCTCACGGGCGCGATTGGGCTCTGGATGATCTATGTGCTGACGGCATGCGCCGCGACGGCCACGGCGTTCGACAGCCCAGCGAGACAGGCGCTCGTGCCGTCCCTGGTCCCGCGGCGGCATTTGACAAATGCCCTCAGCTTGAACAGCACGGGCCTTCAGGTGGCGCTGGTCATCGGCCCGTCTCTTGCCGGCGTCCTGATAGCGACTTTCGGCGTGGCCTCCGTGTACCTGATAGACGCGATAACCTTCCTCGCCGTCCTGGCGGCGGTCTACGTGATCCGCCCGCCGGTAGTCGTGGGAGCCGCGCCGAGAGTCAGCGTAGGAGCTGCGATCGAGGGCCTGAAGTTCATGCGTGCCACCCCGATCATCATGCAGCTCATGGTCCTGGACTTCGCCGCGACGTTCTTCGGCTCGGCAACGGCCTTGTTGCCGATTTTTGCGCGCGACATCCTGCACGTGGGCTCGCAGGGATACGGCCTCCTCTATGCGGCTCCCGCGGCCGGAGCCGTGCTGGCCGGAGTTGCCTTGGCGTTCTTTGGAGCTCGCATTAGAGCACAGGGGCCCGTAATTTTAGTTGCCGTGGCCGCCTACGCCTGCTTTACCGTGCTGTTCGGCGCCTCGCGCGCGTTCCCCCTCTCGCTGGTCTTGCTCGCTGGAACGGGCGCCTCCGATACCGTCAGCATGATTCTGCGGCAGACGGTGCGGCAGGGCCTCACGCCGGACGCGCTTCGGGGACGAATGAGCTCGGTCAACATGATTTTCTTCATGGGTGGCCCACAGCTGGGGGAGCTGGAGGCCGGCTTCGTCGCCCGCTCATTTGGAGCACCGTTTTCTGTCGTGCTGGGAGGCGCCGGCGCGCTCGTGGCAACCTTCGCGATGGCGGTCTCCGCCCGCTCCCTGCGGGATCTCCGTAACATACATCGGTAACAAAGCCGAGCTCTCGCACGTTTGCACAGGTGAGGGAGACTTTTTCATTCGTTGCAGCGGCGAATCGTGGAACAATACGGGCAGTCGGGGAGTCAGGCATGATAGAGGTCATTCCAGCGCGTCAGGCGACAGATGCGCTCCTGCAGAATATCGAGCGGGTGATCGTCGGCAAGCGTCGCGTGGTGCAGCTTCTCCTGGTGGCGCTCTTGTCCGAGGGGCACGTCTTGATCGAGGACGTGCCGGGCACCGGCAAGACGACCCTGGCGCGAGCGCTGGCGCGTTCCATCTCCGGCGTCTTTCGGCGCATCCAGTTCACGCCCGACCTGCTGCCTTCGGACGTGACGGGCATATATATCTACAACCAGCGGACGCAGGATTTTGAGTTCCGGCCGGGCCCCATCCTGGCCAACATCGTCCTGGCGGACGAGATAAATCGAGCCACGCCGCGGACCCAGTCGAGCTTACTGGAAGCGATGGAAGAACACCAGGTCACGGTCGAGGGCCACACGTTCGCCACGCCGCGGCCTTTTCTGGTGCTGGCCACGCAGAATCCAATCGAGCTGGAAGGCACGTTCCCGCTTCCGGAAGCCCAGCTCGATCGCTTCATGCTGCGCATCTCACTTGGATACCCGTCCGAAGAAGAGGAGGAGCAGATTCTTCTGTCACACGGAGAAGGCACGTCGGTAGACGATCTCGAGGCGGTGGTGACCGCGGATGTGATCCTGGCCGCACGCGATCAGGTAGCGGCCATTCACGTCGCGCCAGACATTCGCCACTACGTCACGCGGATTGTGCGCGCTACCCGCGACCATCCCGCCGTGGAGCTGGGAGCGAGTCCAAGAGGATCGCTCAATCTCTACCGCGGTGCGCAGGCGCTGGCCCTCATCGAGGGCCGAGAGTTCGTGACGCCGGACGACGTCAAGCGATTGGCCCTGCCCGCGCTCTCTCACCGATTGATTCTGGCGGCGGACGCTCGCCTTCGCGCCCGCGAAACGGGCGACGTGATCGCCGAGATCGTCAGATCGCTGCCGGTCCCGGTCGAAGATATATGAACGTCGAGCGGCTGCGAAGACTTGGGCAAGGAGTACAGTCCCGAAGGACGGACCTTGCCCTGTTCGTCGCGGCCGTCCTTATCCTGGTACTCGCTCACGCGCTTCTGCGCACACTCGCGCTGTTCGGGCTCCCAGTACTTGTGGTACTCGCACCCGTCCTCTTGCTGATTTATACGGACAGGTCGCGCGGAGCCCCGCAGCCGGAACACTTCGCCAGTTTCTTTGCGGCTGTGGGTGTGACCGGCGCGCTCCTCTTCCTTCCATCCATCTCGATCATCGCGGCCACGGCGTTGTTGGCTCTGGGAGCGGCATGGGTCGCGGCGCACTATGCTCTCGAGGGACTCGAATACGAGCGATCTTTTGCGTCGCCCCATCTCTTCCCCAACGACGAGACTGAGCTGATACTCAGCGTGCGCAACCGCAAGCTTCTGCCCCTCGCCTGGTTCGAGATATCGGACCCCATTCACATTCGCGGAGGTAGCGGAAAGCACCACCTCAAACGACTCCTGGACATTTCGACGTCTCTCGAGCTGATCGAGCAGCAGCTCTCCGCCGTCGTCACCCGCGGCTCGGTTGGTCCCTTCCAGGAAATGAGCCGCTCCCTCCGAGTGCGAGCTCTGCACAGGGGGGTTTATGCTTTCGGTCCCGGCCGCTGCGTCTCGGGCGACCCATTCGGCATCTTCTCTCGCAATACGGCTTACGGCGACGAGACGGAGCTGGTGGTGTATCCCAGAATCATGCGCTCGGATGAGATAGAGCCCGATTTCTGGGCAACCATGGGCTCGCTGGTCACGCGACGCAAGCTTTTCGACGATCCTTCGATGCTGGCTGGAAGTCGCGAGTACCGGCCGGATGATCCCCTCCGGCACGTGCACTGGAAAGCTACGGCTCGAACCGGCGCGCTGCAGGTGAAAATTCACGACCCGTCGACAACCACCCAGCTCATGATCGTTGTAAACTTGCAGACCTTCGAGCACTCATGGCAAGGAGTGGATCCCGAACGCATGGAGGCCGCGATCGAGGTCGCCGCCTCGCTGGCCACCTGGTCTCTGGATCGAGGGCTGCAGGTCGGGCTGCGTTCCAATGGCGTCATATCGAGCGTGGAGCGCACGTCGCGGATCGCTCCCAGCGCATCGCCGCACCAGGGAGCCATTTTGCTCGACCACCTCGCGCGGCTCTCCTTTTCCGGAGGCTTCGACGCGGACGGTATGCTTCGGCAGGAAGCCGAGCGTCGCGGAGGAAACACGAGCATCGTCTTCGTCACCCCGGTGATCACGCCCTCGGTCGTCGAGATTCTGCAGTCGGTCTCGCTGCGCAATCGCGCGTCGGTCCTGTATTGCGGACGCTTTGCCGCCCCCATGATTCCGGGTGTGTCGACGTTCCTGGCTGCACCGCTGATGGAGGACGGACGTGCGGTCTCCTAAAGAGCTCGGCATTTATGGCCTCCTTCTGGTCATGGAGCTCCTCAGCGGCTACGGCCTACTCGTCGCCTTCGGTCTCCTCCGGGCCACGTCTGTCGGGTATATCTTCTTTTGGCTCCTGCTGCCCGTTGGATTCGCCGGAGCGGCCGTGACCGTCACTCTCGGTTCGTCGCCCTGGCCGGAGACCATCACCCGAGCTGGGCTCCTGGCGACGGGCGCCGTTGTCTCTCTAGGGACCGCCTCCCTGATATCCTCCGGCCGCAGCTCCTTCCTGACGGCCACGCTTCTCCTGGGTCTTGCCTACTGGCGAGGCATCGTGGTGACGGTCGATCAGCCATCATATGACGAGGTTCGGCGCCGCTTCGGCTACGGCTTCGGTCTCTTGTTCCTGGGGATCATATGGGTGATCGTCTGGGGATCGACCATGCACCCCTCCGGCTGGCAGGCGCTCGCCCTCGCGGGTATCGCATACACGATCGTGGGCATGATTGCGCTGGCGGCGTCACGCTTTGATCCAGAGGGAGGGGTCCAAGCCGCTCTCTCGGTCGCGACCTGGACCGGCGCTCAGCTCCTGATCTTGCTTGTTCTGGCTCTGACCTCCCTGCAGGTCTTCTCACTCGATATCGTCGGGTCGGTCGCCCGGGCGCTTCAGCCGCTTGCCAGCCTCTTTGGCCGCGTCATGGGTCCGGTGGCGAAGGTGTTGCTCGCCCCGCTTTTCTCGCTTCTTGACTGGATACGCAGGCACAACGAGGGTCGACCGCCCGGCTCGCGCAGTCGCCGCCCCTCACCCCAGCCTCACAGTCACCAGGTCCACCATGCGCTGACGCATGCCGCCGTTTCTCCACTCCTGCTTCTTGTGCAGATAACTCTTGTTTCGTTACTCCTCGCGGGGCTTATCTATATCCTTTGGCGTTTCATGCCCCGCGCCTCCAGAAGGTCCCGCACCCATGCCACCGCCCAAAAACGGCGCCGGCTGACGACGCCATCGGGCTGGTGGCGTCTTGTTCTCCTGTGGTTACGAGGCGCCATGTCTCAGGGCGCGCAGACGGCCCGCGCGAACGCCGCTCGCCTGCGAGAGAGCGTTCTGGGTCCCGCATATCCCGACGATCCGGTGCGCCGGGCATATGCGAAGGTACTGCGACGCGCCGGAGCTCAAGGTCTGCAGCGGTCGGGCTCGGCGACGCCATTCGAATTCCAGCGACAGCTGGAAGAGTACTGGCCGAGCGGCGCCGACGACTTCGCTACTCTGACTCAGGCATACATGTCCCGACGCTACGGAGAGGTTCTGGGAGCCGGCGAGGACGACAGAAACGCGGAGGCGTGCGCGAAGCGGCTTCGAGCCGTCATGCACCGGCACCGCCAGGATACAATCGAGCGTATGGCGTGAGAGCACGCCAGGCACAACGTTATCAAGGCACGATCAGGGCACGACGATATGGGGAACGGCTTTTTCGCACAGAGCATACTGCTCGTGGGCCGCCCTAATTCCGATCTCCTGTCGACTGCACATTTCATGAGACTGAGGCACAAACCATGAGTACTAAAGAGGACGCGCCACGTTATGGCGGCCGGGCACTGCGCAATGGCGTCATGATGGTCGGATCGCACGCGGTCGCGGTTGCGGTGCGCCAGCCGGACGGCAGAATCACTACCGCGGTCGAGCCTTTCTCGATGCCCGGGCGCTGGGCGAAAGACATCCCGTTCCTTCGCGGATTGGTGGCCATTGGTGGCATGTTGAAGCTTGCCGGAGGTACCACGAAGCTCGAAAACCGGATGAGCACCGGATCGAAGGTCAAGAACTTCCTTCCGCAGCTAGCCCCAGGCGTCGGGGCGGCCTTGGCCGAGAGGTTGACGAGGGAGATGGCCAAGAAGGCCGACGACCGTATGGTGGTGCCGATTGAGACGGTCGCCGGAGTTGCACTGCCGTTCCTCGCCTTCGGAGTCGGCGGCAAGCTTCCCGGCGTCCGCGACCTCTGGCGCTACCATGGCGCGGAGCACAAGGCGGTGAACGCGGCCGAGGCCGGACTGGACTTGACGCCCGCAAACGCCGGCACGATGAGCCGGGTGCACCCTCGCTGTGGGACCGTCATGGCCTTCTGGGGGTTGTTGGGCGGAGCTCTCGCACGAAGCCTCATCGCCCGTATGCGAGACAACCGCGGCAAGACAATCGCCGGTGCTGTCGCGGGCCCTCTGATTTTGTCGACGGCGTACGAAGCCGTCCGCCTCGGCTACGCGGTGCGTGACAATCCGGTGGGAAAAGCGGTATTCACCCCCGTCTGGAACACGCAAAGGATGACGACACTTGAACCCGGGGAGGAAGAGCTGGAGGTGGCCGTGGCGGCGCTACAAGCCGTCATCGACTACGACCGCGCGCACGCCGCCTGAGCTCGGGGCTCTACTTACACAGGCTCAGTTCTCATGTGCCGTCGTGGCATGATTTTTGCAGCCTCCCAGGTATGTAAGGAGGTGCAGATATGGCAATGGAGAGACGCAATCTTGGCGGCAGTGGATATCTACCCCTGCGAGACGCCATCGATCGGCTTTTCGCGGGTAGCGTGATAACCCCTCAGGCGTTCGGTGGCGATGCCGGCTTTCCGCCGACCGACATGCACATGGACGAGGACAACGTCATCGTCCACATGTCAATTCCCGGAGCCAAACCGGACGACATCAATGTCTCCGTCACCGGCGACACCGTCACCATCACGGGCGAGGTCAGCCACACACGCCATGGTGGAGAAGGGTCCGAGGGCGATCAGGGACAGCAAAAGGCCCATACCTACTTCCAGGAAATCTGGAGCGGCAGATTCCAGCGATCGTTCGGGCTGCCGACGCAGGTTGACGCCGACAATGCGAACGCGACCTTCGAGAACGGCGTTCTGACTCTCACGCTGCCAAAGTCGGAAGCGACGAAACCACGCAAGATTCAGATACAGCACCGTCAGACGATTGAGGGGCAGAAATCGGGCAAACCGCAAGGGGATCTTCACAAGGAGACAGTCCCCGTAAAGGGCACGGAGTAGACACACTCTCAAACTCTTTCAATCGCACCATCTCCGCGCGACGGTCGCCCACCGTCGAAAGGATGACGAGCAGATCGAGGTCGCTGTCCTCACACTCCGGTCGTCGGGATGTCGATGTGCAGCGGCCGATTGAACCCTCCGAAGGTCGTGTCCTGATGGATGGACACCGCGTTTCCCTGAAATGATCCAGTCACGTTCACAGTCATGCGTGCCACGTACGGTCGTATGCTCTGTGTGACATAGACATCCTCCGTCGTGTTGCCGATCGAAGTGCGCGCCTGTGAGCGGAGATGAACCTGACCGCCGCGGGATACCTCCGCGTACTTATTGGAAAGCGGGAAGGAGACCGCCGTGCGCTTTCTCTGCCAGCCGTTGCCCGCAAGCACGGGATCGTGCAGGACCGAACCTATCCGCTCCTGCCACGCGTTGTTCTTGAACAGGTTGCTGCGGTAGTAGGTTCGTCCGTGAATAAAGATGAGATCGACAGTGTACTTGATTGTCCGCATCCTCCCGGACGCGATCTTCTCATGCACAACAGCCGACATGTGGTGCTGCTCACTATTTGCCACCTCATCCTCCGCGCCGTGGTCGACGAGTTTGAATGAGAGGTTCGTGCTCCGTTCGTCCTTCAGAATCGTATAGGTGATAGTGCGGACGGAATTGGTGTTCTGGGAAGCCTGGGAGAGCAAACGTTGAGTCGCGGTGGATCCGGCGGCGGCCGGAGCCCACCCTGCCATCGTTAACAGAGCAACGGCTGAAAGGACGGCGCATGTTCTTCGGTTAAGCACAGTCATAAGAAACTCTCTTTTGTATAGGTGCGCGACATTGTAGCCGCTCCGCCGGGCCAGGCTCATGTGGGCAGGTTGAATTGCGCGTACCAATTCATGACCGGGCCCAAAAGCTGAGTCCACCGACCCAACAGCAAGAAGACGCCCATGACCAAAAGGACGCTCCCACCGCTGAGGTTCAGCGCTCGATAGTGGCGCTTGAACCATCCGATGTACCCAAAAAAGCGCTCAGTGAAGAGGGCCACGGCAAGAAACGGGACGCCGAGACCGAGCGAGTACACGAACAGCAGAAGCGCCCCACGTTGCGCCGATCCTTCGGTGGTCGCGGCGGCATAGATCGGCGTAAGAATTGGGCCGATGCACGGGCTCCATCCAAAAGCAAAGGCCATCCCCAGCGGGAAGGCGCTCCACACGCCCCATTGCCTGGGGACATGAAAGCGGGATTCACGGTACAGGAGGGGCACGCGAAAGACCCCGAGCATCACCAGCGCCATCACGATGATGAATATACCGGCGATTCGCGTCAACGTTTGACGGTGAGGATCGATGACGGAGCCCAGATAGCTGAGCGTCGCGCCCAGAGAGACGAAGACCAGGGAGAAGCCGACCACGAAAAGCACCGACGCGCCGAGAACAACATTGACGTTTTGTCGCTCCCGCACCTCCTCGGCACTCAATCCCGAGATATACGACAGATATCCAGGCAGGAGCGGAAGCGTACAGGGCGCCAAGAAGGAGAGGATGCCACCTCCAAAGGCCAAAAATAGTGCTCCTGGACCGTTCAATTCATCAACCCACCTATGCCAAGTCAAAGCAATCGGCGACACGTGCCGCACTGTCTGTTCCAATCATACGAAAGAGAGACACGGAGTCAGTCTTGGCGGAGAGTTCCTTGGGTTGACGTTCCCACAGCCCCTTGCCGCCAATCCAATCGTGCGGACAGTAAAATGACGGACTGCGCTACCAGCGCATTGGTGAGCAGGAAAAACACGATCTCCTCCAGCGGAACGTCACCCGCTCGCACTCCGAGAATTCGGTCGGCATGCAGCGTCCAGATGCCCTTGGAAATGGCGACGCCGTCCGCGCACGACAGGTACAGCGTCATCAGTCCAATAGCGACGCAGAGAGTTCCCCGTTGCCGTGCGAGATACCTCCAGCCGGCGAGCCATTGAACGGCAAGCACGGGCAACGCCCATGCCAGCTCCATGAGGATGTAGGTCTCGTGACCCGCCATTCGTTTACGCTCGCCGCCGCAACAAGAACACGGTAACTGCACCGGAGAGAAACACTTGCAGCACGTAAAACGCGCACTCCTCTAGAGGCACTCGGCCCACAGTGAGCCCGAGAACCTGTCGAGGTCCGTAGCTCCAGACGCCATTCGCGATCAGCAGATTGTCCCAGGGAGTCGTGTAGACAAGCGCCATGACCGAAATTGCCGCGAGCAACCCGACGTGCAGCGGAGTCAAGCGGTGGCGCCCCAGAACGAACACGATGCCGAGCGGTACCACCAGAAAAACGGCCAGGAATTGTCCGTAGGTCACTTGCTCTGCGTCGGCTGAAGATCCGAGACCACCATTTCCCGAGTGAACAGTGGCCATACCGCGCTCGGTCCAAGCGCCTTCCAGCCGGCGGTACCGATCGTGATTGCCGTATGCCGATCCATCGACAGCTTCATGACGACCGACTCGCTCGCCGGTCCATTGTGCATGGGGTAGGTGCCGTCGAGGCGTAGCAGAGCAACTGGAAGCTGCCCCGTGAATATGCCGTGCGCCACGTTGAACGCATCGGCCCGCGCTCCGTTCCCGATCGAGCCGTAAGCCAGATCCGCATTGATCGCCCATCGCACGACGATATCTTTCAAACCGGGCTGCCAGGGATCCGGGCGGATATCAACCACGGTAAAACGCCGGGCTCCGCGGTCGCTCCCACCGAGCTCCAACGAGAGCACGCTGTCGACTCGCTCTTTCAAGGTCCTTTGGACAGGCGCACGGCCCTGCCGGGGCGCCGGTCCAGGCCGGTGCGCGGCGAAAAGATACATCAGCTGTCCCATTCCGATCATCGCCAGCACGATCAGAACCGCCGCCAGCTTCGCCAGCCTTCGGGCCGTCCAGGTCGGTGACTCGAGCTCGTCCGGGTCCGGCACCAATACCAGGGCAGGTCCCGTCCTGGTACCGGTGCCGGTCCCTTTCAGCGACGTCATGTCAGTGGACGAGGCGGTCCAGAATCATCGCCCCGAACAGACCAGCCAGGTAGAAGTTCGAGTACATGAAGGTGCGCCGCGCCTGGCGGGCGGTAACCTTGGTGAGGAGGAGCAGAGCGTGACCGACGAAGCCGGCACCCAAAACAATGGCTACCGCCAGATAGCCAAGACCCATGGCGCCGGCCGAATACAGCAACAGGCTCGATATGACCACGAGCAGGCTGTATACCAGAATTTGCCAGCGCGCGTGTGCGTCGCTCGTGACCGAAGGCAACATGGGAACGTTGGCTCGTGTATAGTCGCGACGGACAATCAAGGCCAGCGACCAGAAATGGGCGGGCGTCCAGTACGTAATGGTGACGAAGAGCAGAATGGCCGGCAGTGCCAGACTTCCTGTCACCGCGGACCAGCCCACGAGAGGAGGTATCGCGCCTGCTACACCGCCGATCACGATATTCTGCGTGGTGTTTCGCTTTAGCCACCGGGTGTAGACAACCACATAGAACAGATTGCCGGCGAGAGTAAGCGCTGCCGCAAGCACGTTCGTCCAGATCAGCATGATCGCGATGGAAAGCGCCGACACGCCTACGCCGAATCGCAAGACCTGCGCCGCGCTCAAGATGCCGGCCGGAATCCCTCGGCGTCGCGTGCGCGCCATGACCTGATCGATATCTCTGTCGATATAGCAGTTGAGCGCCGCGGCTCCGCCCGATGCCAGCGCTCCCCCAGCCATGGTGGCGAACAAGACGCGGACGAAGGTCTCCGCCGGCAGCGGATGTTGCCTCACGGCAACCAAGAGCGCTGCCAGCGTCGTGAAGAGCAACAAAATCATGATGCGTGGCTTTGTCAGCGTGATGTACGCCGCCAGTCGCGTCACGAGCGGATACTGCTGCCGCGCCGCGACTCCGGCTTCCGCCCCCGCCCTTACCTCCGTTACCGACAACCGCTCCTCCTCGTGTTCAACCTTGTACCCTTCCCCTTTACGATACACGCCGGCGCGCCGGTGCGAATAGGGGCGCCGGGCCTGCGCGGAAGCTAGATCCATTCGTGTCATTCGCTGGTCATGTCTGGGTCACGCCGCCGTCAGGCTGTCCTGATAATCTGAAATCGAAAGGCTTAGGTTCACGCTGGCCTTCAGCGATGACGCGACAGTCGGAAGGAGAACGAGGATGCATACCAATGACATTCAACTGGGCATGACCGTGTACGGCACGGATGACGCTGAATTCGGCGAGGTAACCGAAGTATGGCCGTACACGGACAGCCACGGCTTTATCTCCGCGAAAGACCACCAGCTGAACGAATACGGCCCCGTGACGGCCACCACCGACCTCGTGGCCAGTGACAAGGGGTACTTCCAGGTGAAACAGGGAGCGCTTCTGGGTTTTGGAGGCAAGGAGCTATACGTGCCCTTCACCGACGTGCGGGACACGATTCCAGGAGAGCGCATCACCGTGAACTGCACCGAAGAAACATGCCGAGACCGGTACGGAAAGCGGCCCGATGTCTTGGACAAGGCGATCTAAAGGCGTCCGCCTCATTCGCTCGTCTGCGGTTGCAAGTTCGGATCAACAAACTCGCGATGGACCAGCGGCCAGACCGACTGCGCGTCGAGGCTGTCCCAGCCGACCTTTCCGATCATTGTCGCGACTCGTCTGTCCATAGAAAGCCTCATCCCCACTCTCTCTCGAGCGCGCCCATCCGAACCGGGCAAGGGGTAAGTTCCGTCCATATGCACCTGAGTAATCGGCAGGTATGTGGAGTATATACCTCGAAGAATGGCATACACATCCATCTGGGCCCCGTTGCCAATTGTGCCACCGGAGAGGTCGTTATTGATTGCCCACGTGAGAGAGATGGACTTCACGTTGCTACCCGGGACCGACTGCACGTGAAGAATGCGGAACCGCGCCACGCCGCGATCGCTGGATCCGAGAACTTCGGCCAGAATCACGTTCAGACGGTGGGTCAGGGTGCCGGAGGTGGGTAGCGGTGGCGACGCCCCGCCCCCGTTCGCCATGCCGCCGCTTTGGAACGCCCCAACGACAAACATCACCTGACCGGTGAGAACCACACCGACCACAAGCACCGCAAGCCCGATCCCAAGCCGGCGCAGCGGTGATCTAGCCGGGTCCCGTCCCTCTTCCAGCTCTTCGTACCCCATTCCTGGGCGAGGCAGTCGAACAGCGGGTTGGGCCACAGGTACAACACCTGGCCGCTGTGGTGCGTTCTCCTTCAAATGACGATCACACTATGGCGATTGATCCTGCGGCGCCGGCGGCGAGACGGGCGGCGGGAAGTACGTATCGCTGTACTTCGGCAGCTTCTGCAGGACGCCTGTCGATCGCTCGAAGCGCTCCTGATTAGCCGCCCACGATGCGAATGCTGGTTTTGATACCACCGCGAGCCTGCTCCTCATCCACCCGTGCCACAGCCCACACAGCTCGTTGCAGGTCACCCAGTTCTTTCCACGCGCCGTGCTCGATCCGGTATATCGTGCATCGAAGTAAGCGTGATTGACCACTCCCGGCACGGCATCCTCTTTGATGTCGTAGTCATATATCCAGAAGCTGTGGACCACGTCGAGAGACGTAATATCAAACCGGATTGGCGTGGATACGGGCACTTCGAGACTCTTGGTCTCCATGGCCCCGTATGAAGGGTACCGGAAGGTCCATTGCCATTGCTGCCCAATGACCTGCACCACCAGGGGATGTGGACCGTTGGCCTGGGTAATCTCTTTCAGGGTAAACGTGCCCCAGCCGGCCAGGAACAGGACAACTGTAAAGCTGAACCCAGCCCACAGCAAAAGGACCGGCGTACTGTCAGGTGGAGATTCGCGCTCTACGACTTCTTCGCCGGGACGATGACGGAAAACTATGAGGCTGTACAGCAGGAAAACCCAGACGAAGACAAAGATGGGCATGCCCACGTAGAAGAGCATGTAAAGCGTCTGATGCTCGCCAAACGCCTGGGTTGAACCGACCGGCGACGGGATCGGCAGGATACCCACGAGGATGTCCGCGATCACGGATGCAACAAGCCAGATGATAAAGATCCGTAGGCCGTGGTTGATTCGCCGCATGACATCCTCTCTCGTACTGGCCGGCGCCTAACGCGTCCAACGCCGCCAGGCGCTCATCTTACTAGGCGACGGTAATCATTCCGTCCATGTAGCCCATCTCCTGCATCGGTCCACCGTTGCCGTACAATCCCCATCCGCAGGGCACGATGCACTGCCACCGATAGTGGCCGGGCGCTCCCGTGCGGAATGTGAACTTCATGGTCTCGTAATCCGTCGGTTTGGCGTTACTGGGGACACCAGCCATGGGCACGCTGACGCCCAAATCCGCAATTGTGAAGGTGTGCGACGTGAGGTTCGGGTCCATCACTTTGATCGGCTTACCGTTGACCGACTCCGTCCCGCCGACCGTTCCCTGGACCAGCGTGAAGAACGTATTCCGGAGCGCCGTCTGGCCGTCGAAGTTGTGAATGATGACCGTCACCAGGGCATGAGCCGGCAGCGTAAAGATCGTCCCGGGGTGAGGGCTAGCGGTTCGGGTCTGGTATCCGAGCCAGGGGGCGTTCGGCCCCACCCCGACTGCCGGGAGGATATTCAGGTTAACCGTCGCCGCCTTCTGGCCATTGGCAAGCGTACTGACGGCCACCGCTCCCTGAGCACTTTGGGTAGCACCATAGGCCGGCTTATAGGTGATGCGCCAGATATAGAGCGCCGTTGCGGCCACCACAATCACTGTGGCCACGATGCTCAGAACGAGTCCACGCCCGCCCGGCGTGTCAGCTGTCTTTACGTTCTCGTCGTCCATCGTTCGCCTCCTGTGGCGCCCACCATTGACTATCCGACAATCGTTCCGTCACCGCTCGGGATCAGCACGCTGTAAGACATAGTCGTCGCCGTGACGGAATCGGCATGGCGCTCGTCCTCTGTCAGAGCCTTGAAAAAACAGACAGCCGATGCCCCGCCAAACAGAAACAGCACGGGCACCCACATCAATCCGCCGGCGAACTGCTGGTCCGCCAGAGCGGTGATTCCGAAAGGCCGATGAGCCGCGCTCACATACGCGCTGTACACGGGCTTCGGGGTAAACACGAAGTACATAGCAAGGAGATTACTGGCGGCGGCGGTCATCACACTGTAGAGAGCGCGTCGCGCGTACGGCAGCCGTGCCGGCATCAGGCGTTGATCGATGATCTGGCTCCAGAAAAGCAGCGCCGTGACCAGAAAGCAGGCGTGCTCAAGCAGGTGCACCGCATCGTTGCGCAATGTGAGGTTGAAGAGCCAGCTCCAGTGCCAGAGATACAGATCAATCAAAAAGATTGCGAAAACCGGGCCGGGGGAAGCGAACCACGAAAAGGCACGGCCCAACCGATGAAGCCATGGCCGTCGTGCCAGAACTCCGAGACCACGCCGCCGCAGCTCCAACGGCACTCCGCGCAGAACCGGCACCATGGCGTCACCGAGAATCAACAGCGGAGCGGCCACCATGATAAGTAGCAGGTGCTGCAACATGTGCGCCCAGAACAGTGACGCCGAGTAATGATCGATCGGCGACTCGAGGGCCACGATGATGATCCCCAAAGCGGCATAGAAAGCGATGGCGTGCCAGGCTGCCGCCCTTGACCTCCCGCCCACGAGCTTCGGCGCATTTCGTCTGCCGCGCCAGTACAGAAACGCAGCCAGTGCCACCCCGGCCACGACGGCCGGATCGAACGACCACTGTGAGATCACATTCGCTACGCTCATTGCACCTTTCCGAGATGTTCTCCGTTAGGCGATAGGGAAGAAAGGCTGGACGTACAGCGCCAGAAAATTCAACAGAGCAATGGCGCACATCCACCCCCAGAACTCGCCGAACACTTCAATGGCTATGCCCGACTCTCTGAACAATCCAAGTCGTGAACGATTGGCGACCCCCAGCAGCGCGATCACAGCCACGACCAGAAGCGGAGTATAAACGCCTTCAATCGCGATGAAGACGCTAGCATACCCGCCCGCCTGCAGGCTGAAGCCGGGATGGTGCAGCTCGATGACATGCGGAATCACGGCCAAAGCGCCAAGGAGGGCAGCTACCCATAAGCCGAGGTGCAACCGTGTAAAGTTGCGGGTATAGAGGCCGGCCCACTGCCCCCAGAAATACACCAACCCGCTGGCGAGCACCAGCCCCAGCTCGAGCGCCCCGAGAGCAATAGCCGGATGGTCCACCCCCTTGGGCTTCCACATCCCATGCTCGTTGATGAGCTGCAAATAGACCTGCCCAAAGTAAAAGCTGGCGAAAAAGAAGGTAAGAGAGACGTACGTCATACGGATAGCGACCAGCGTGAGCCGGTCGTCCAACGTCCGCGACCTCACCGCCGCTCCGGTCATTTCTGCAGCTGGGTTCACTGCCCCTGCTTCCGACGCCGACATGAATTCCTCCCCGCTCGTTAGCTTCCGGCGGTGGCCGCGCCGCCCGCGGCCTCCTCTGACGGTCTGAGGATGGCCATCGGTCTTGCTCCAGACGGCCCGTATCGATACGGGCCGCCAACGACAAGTGGAACCTCTTCGAAGTTCTCCAACGGGACGGGCGTTGCGGTCATCCATTCCAGACTTCGCGAACGCCACGGATTCTCCTCCGCCTTCTCGCCCCACTGCCAGGCGTATACGAGGTTCAGGAGGAAGGGCAGCATGGAGGCGCCCAGCAGATAGGCAAAGAGCGTCGCGATGACGTTAGTGGTTTGCAGGTACGGGAAGTAGGTTGCGAAACGACGTGACATACCTTGCATACCCACGATCATCAGCGTGATAAACGTGCCGTTGAACCCGATCCACATCGACCAGAAGTGAATCTTCCCCAGCGTCTCGTTCATCATCCGTCCCGTGATCTTTGGGAACCAGTAATAAGCCGCCGCGAAGAGTGCAAAGAGCGTGGCCCCCATCAGCACGAAGTGGAAATGGGCCTGTACGAAGTAGCTGCCGTGCAGCTGAACATCGGCCGGGACGTCGGACAGGAACACGCCGCTGAACCCGCCCAGGAGAAAGTTGGGGAACCAGGCCAGGGCAAAAAGCATAGCGGTGGTGAACCGAATGCGCCCTCCGAACAGCGTCCCCAAGCCGGCCAGGAAGATGATGCCGGTGGGAAAGGAGATCATCTCGGTGGAAAACATGAAGAATGGCCTGAGCCCAGGCGTCAGCCCGCTGACAAACAGATGGTGCTGCCATACGAACCAGCTCAGCAGTCCAATGCCAAACAGGGAGGTCACGGCCGCTTTGTAGGCGTAAACCGGCTTGCGTGTGAAGACCGGCAAGATGTCGAGCACGATGCCCATGGCGGGCACGGCCAGGATATAGACCTCGGGGTGGCCGAACGTCCAGAAAACATTCTCGTAGAGGAACGCGCTGCCTCCCTGAACCGGGACAAACAGGCCGGTCAGGAAAGAG
The DNA here is from genome assembly GCA_003244175.1 of Chloroflexota bacterium. Classification (GTDB taxonomy): domain Bacteria; phylum Chloroflexota; class UBA5177; order UBA5177; family UBA5177; genus QHBP01. Next base: position 18,941 of record QHBP01000364.1, read on the forward strand.
CGATCAAAGCCCACCATGGTTTGCACCGCGACCAGAATGGGTGCCGCCAGCCACGCCAGGATCGATGCCACCACGACCGACCAGACCGTCATGTTCAAGCGCGTCCAGCTCATTCCCGGCGCCCGCATCAACAACACGGTGGCGAGGATATTAATGGCGGAAACGGTCATGCTCGCGCCTGCCAGGGCCCAGGCAACAACATAGGCATCTTGACCAGCGTGGGCTTGGTCGGCCAGAGGAGCGTATCCGGTCCAGCCTGTGGGGATGCCCCCAAAGAAGAAAGCGGTGGGAAGAATCAGCAGTGCCAGCAGGAACGTCCAGAAGGAAAGGGCCTCGATGCGAGGGTACGCCATCCGCTTGGCGCCTATCATCAACGGGATGAAGTAGTTGCCAAAAGGCCCGATGATCACGCTGCTGGCGACCATCAGCATCCCAATACTGTGCTCGGCGACCATCGTCAAGTACATTTCGGGAGACATCAGCTTGACGTCCGGAGTGAGCAGCTCCGTGCGGATCAGCATGGCATTAAAGCCGGCGACGCAGAAGAAGAAGATGACGGCTATCAGGTATTGAATGCCAATGACTTTGTGGTCCAGCGTCAGCCGGAAGTACCGCCCCACGCCGCCCTCGGCGCCGTAATCGCGAAGCTGTTCTTCTTGCGTCTGTTTATGGCCCAAGAGCCACCGAACCGGGTAGTTGAAGTATCCGAGCCCGGCGAAAAATCCCACAGTCCCGACCACGTAGGAAAGAAACAGGATCTGGTTGACCTCGAGGCCCCACACGATGTTGAGCGGTCCGCCGTCGCGTCCCAGGATCCATTCCACAAAGACGAAGCAGACAATGCCGGTCAGCAGAGCCGTGAAGAGATTCGGCCGGAGAATGAAGGTCCTGTGTTGAGCGGGCCTCACTGCTGCTGTCGCTACCATCCGTCTCCTCCCTTACGCCGGACCGGAGGCCCGGCGGCTATTGACTCCTGACGAAAGCCCTCGCGTCCTACTCAACTCCTGATAAAACAGCATATTCCAATGTTTCTCCAGTTGTAAATTCGAAAATCTCCCTATCCCGTACCGTGGCACTATCCCTGTTCGGACTGTGGCGAGACGTCCGGCAGACAGTGGCGGGGCCGCGTCCTGCTTCGGTCACGGTCCCGGTCGTCTAGTCGCATTCAAAGCCATCTCCCTTCTCTTTGCTCGTAGGGGCTGCTTCCAGGCAGGTGGTTCAATGGGCCACGACGAATATAGCGCCCAGCAGAGCGGCCGCAAGCCCCGTCCAGACCACTTCGAGCCGCATGTTGACGCGACGTCCATGGGTCATCGAAGTCGCCGGAACAGAGGCCCGGAAGGCCCAAGCACCATAGACCAATAACGCGCACACGCACCCGAAGAGCGCAAAGATCAGGCCCTGGATCACCTCATGCATAAGAAGGCCCATTCTCCTGGCAATGGAGTCGTTGATTCGGAAGTGCGAGACGATTTCATCATACTGCCCGTGCCCAAAGTCTCACGTTGCCACCCTACCCATCCGTCCCGGTTCTCGGCAAGATTCGCAGCGGCTCCGGCCTCACAACGGCCTTTCCCATGCCAAACTGGATCAAAAGTATGGCAAGACAGCCAAAGCTGGTCGCCAGCGACCAGACGTTGACTCGCTGCCCCAGCCGGTCGAGGTCGATGGAGATGTTGATCGTGTAGAAGAGAGGACTCAGGGTCCCGACCGCCCCATGTGGGAGCAGATACTTCAGGCGGCCGGCCGGCACGTTGCCGCTCATTGCCATGTAAAAGCCCCAGAAAAATGCGCTGAAGATCACCAGGGCAGTGACCAGGACCAGTCCAAATGCGACCTCCGCGAGTCCGATCCCGCGTGTCGCAAAGGCGACAGTGTTCACGACGCACACCAGCGTGGCCCCACTCAGCCCCATCAGGACGATGTAGTAGTGCAGCTTGTGCCGCCGCCGAAACTTGTAGCGGCGGCGGCGAGGCGATGGAGACACGCGCCGGACGACGGCTGGCACCGTCTCACTCTCCCACTCCCGGGTTCGCTCCCCGGTCAGGCTATCCTTTTACTCCGGGGCGGCCGCTTCGATGACGATCGCGGCCATGTCTGAGTCAGTATAGGATGTTGGCATTGCTGTAGCGTCGCAGAACGAGTGAGGCGCGGGGGATACCCCCGCGCCTCGCGGTTTTAGGCTCTCGCTGCCTCCTCAGCTAGGGCAGGGGTTGCTCGAAAGGATCGTGCGAAAATCTTCGGAAGCTGCACTCGGCTTGAGTCCCGGACCCGGGTAGTTTAGCTTGAGTACGTCCGTCCCGTACTCCGTTTTTGAGTTTCCTCCGAAGTCGTTGGCGGTTCCGGGGATGTATGGCCCGCCCAGCTGCCACTTGACCTGCAGAAAAGTCCAAGATGCGGGCGGTCCCTCACGCCGCTCCGGTACTGACGCTCGTCATCGAACGGTCATGCTCTTGCCAACCGTGCGTCAGCGGCATAACTCCACACTGAGGTATCAGCTCGAAAGGAACGAAGACCATGAAGTGTGTGGAGTTGCATCGACGGGATGGACGACGCGGCGTGGGTGGGGATAGCATACGACGCACATGGAATAGTCTGTGTAAGCTATGTCGCAGCTCACAAGCCATTCTCCTCAACATCATCCGCCAATGTCGCCGGCGCAGGCGCAAGAGGAGGAGCATTCCGGTCGCGGGGTCGCGTGTCATGCACGTTCTCGTTGTCGAGGATGACCAGCAGCTTGCGGCTCTGTTGAAGAAAGGGCTGCAAGCTGAGCACTACACAGTCGATGTGGCCTACGACGGCGCTGCCGGCTATGATCTTGGCGTCACCGGCGCCTATGACGTCATAGTCACCGACATTCTGCTCCCGGGCAAGAGTGGCACGAGAGTCACGCGGGAGCTTCGTGCAGCCGGCGTCGCGACCCCGATCCTCATGCTCACGGCCCGAGATGCGATCGAGGAGAAGGTGGAGGGCTTCCGGGTTGGGGCGGACGACTACCTGACCAAGCCCTTTGCGTTCGAGGAATTCCTGGTTCGTGTCGCCGCCCTGGGGCGTCGAGGTCGCGTGTCTCTCCCCGAAGAAGTCCTGCGCGTGGCCGATCTGGAGCTGGATACCGCGGGACATGAGGTGCGCCGAGCGGGACACATCGTGCCACTCGGGCCGCGCGAGTACGGAGTGCTCGAGATGCTGATGCGCCACTATGGCCGCGTCGTGAGCCGAGAGCGGCTGTTAACGGGGGTGTGGGGGTACGACAGTGATGCCTACAGCAACGTTGTCGAGACAAGTGTGCGCCGGCTTCGTAACGCCCTGGATCGCGGCGACGATGGCGCTCTGATTCACACAGTTCGCGGTGTCGGTTATAAGGTCGCGGAGTGACCGGACGCGCCCTCCTGCGGAGACAACCAGCGTGGAAGCGCACAACCCTTTCTGAACGCTTCCTAGGTCGTACTCGCAGGCGGCTTGCCCTCAGCTACGGCCTCCTGCTTGCACTCGTGCTGGGTACTATCGTGTCGGCAACCTACGTCGCCACTCGCAGCCATAAAACGCCGCAGATTCATGATCAGCTGGTCGGCACGGCCAGCGACAAGCTGAGCACTCCTGACCTCCTCCAAATTCTCCGGCAGTCGCCCAGGGCCAGGGACGAGGAGGAGGCAGTCCGTACCTTTGTCATCTCGCGTGACGGCGTGTTGCGAGACGCGGATGCAGTCACAAACCGTCCACCAGACCGAGCCGCCGTCACCCGCGTCCTGAAAGGTGCGGGTCCCACGTTTACCTCCATTCGCGGTCCCACCGGAGTCCTGAGTGTCTACACCGTGCCGGTCCTTCGCCGCGGCAGAGTGCTTGGTGCCGTTCAGACGATAACAGCGGAGACGCCATACAACATCGTCCTTCAGTACCTGTTGCTGGTCTCGCTCGTCGTCGGCGGCATAGGACTCTTGCTTGCCGCCGCGCTCGGGATCCTCATGGCAAATTGGAGTCTTCGTCCCATTCGTGTGGCCATTACACGTCAGCAAGAATTTGCCCAGAACGCGGCACACGAGCTCCGCGCGCCGCTGACCGTGATTCGCACTGCCGCGGACCTTGCACTGCGGGTCGATGAGCCGAGTGAGATGCGCGAGGCACTCACCACCACCGTGCGGCAAACAGAGCACCTCGATGCCGTGGTCGGTGATCTGCGGCTGCTGGCACAGGGGGACACCGGCGGTCTGGTAGCCGATCTTGCACCACTGGATCTGGGAGCGCTGGTGCGCGAGGTGTGCGACGAGGTCCAGGCGGCCGCCGAAACCCGCGGTATCCGCCTCGGGCTCCGTGCCCCGTCCACCTTGGGGATGAGTGGTGACAGGCAGCGTCTGCGCCAGCTCCTCATGATCCTCGTGGACAATGCCTTGCGGTACACCGTGTCGGGCGGCTGTGTAGACATCGGCCTGGCTCACCAAGGTCAGAAGGCGACCCTGACGGTACACGACACGGGCTCCGGAATCCAACCGAGGCACCTGCCTCGTATCTTCGATCGCTTTTACCGAGCTGAGGAGGCACGGTCTCAGGATCGAGGCGGCGCCGGTTTAGGGCTAGCCATCGCCCGCGAGATCGTCGAGGCACACGGTGGGCAGGTTACGGTTCAAAGCCGGGTAGGAGCGGGCACGGACTTTCGCGTTACACTTCCGGGCACGGCGGATCCCTGACCCGACAGCCTCGGCCAGGCCATCGGGTCCGTGCCGGTACGCCTCGGCGTGCTCGGACGATCCTTCACTCCGTCTCAGACAGATCGCCCCCGACACGGTTGTAGGCCGAGTGGTCCCTCTCCGGCTATCCCCAACCATGTAGGTCTCGTTTACCACGGTGTCGCGCACGGTCTCTTTAACAACGGCAGGATGAAACCCATCCGGGTGTAGGCCGTCGGTCCCTCTGCGGCTATCCCCAACCATGTAGGTGCCGCTTATCACGGTGTCGCCTTCGGAGGCATAGACGCAACCGGGGCGAGAGATGTTGGTACCGAGCAGCCGGAGAGGACCGACGGCCTACACAGGTGTAAGAGCGGGCATGCCACCCCGGCGGCGCGAGAGGGACCGGCGGGCCACACCTGGTGGCAGAAACGACAGCTCTACAGCGGATCAGGCCTTTCGCTCCAGGCGTAACTCTCCGCCTCCGCCACCAATCCCTTCCGGACCGGGTTGTCGAGGATGTAGGCGGCGATTCGCAGCCCATCCTCGCTTTTGCGGACGATGTGATCATAGAACCGTGCCTGCCACAATGCGCCCCGGCGACCCAGTTTCCAGCTCTGATGAGTGGTGAAGCTCTTGAAGGCGCGCATGATCTCAGCCAGCGGATAGAGCCTATCGCCCACCCGCAGAAGGAGGTGCAGGTGGTCGGGCATCAGGCAGTAGGCGTACAGCGTCAGGCCGCGCCTGGCGCGCAGCCAGTTCAAGGAGGCGACCACCTCGCCCGCGAGGCGATGATCGGTAAACGGGCTACCCTGCCGGGCACGCGCCGTGACGAAGTAGGCGTGATCGGGATCGCCGTAGTCGAACCCCGGCAGTCGATGGAGGTTGAGGGAGTGGCTCTGCGGTCGTTGCGTCTCCATGTACCTGCCCTGGGGGCGGATGGTCCGATCGTAGCAACGGTGCGGCCTACATGTTGCCGCCGGGAGAGAGACTGCCCCTGGCGAGCCGGAGAGGGACCGACGGCCTACATGCTGTTGCCTTCACCACGAATGTTCCCGATGTCAGCGAAATTCTGGCGGCCTCGGAGATTGTCTCAACCCCCGTTGGCGTCCCGGTGGGCGTCCCGGTGGGCGAGAGCATGGATGCTACCGGCGGGGGAGCCGGAGAGGGACGCCGATCAGGGCAATGCCATGCAGGGGTTCTCTCCGCCACGTCCTCAATGATAATGGTGTCCGCTGGCAACGAACGCGGGGGGAGCATCGGCCCGGTGCTTCCTCAACCAGGAGCACCACTCATCGACACCCTCACCGCTGCGCGCGCTCATCAGAATGCGCTGGACACCCGGATTCACCGCATCCAGGTTGCGATGAAAGAGCTCCATATCGAAGTCCAGATGTGGCAGCAGATCCACCTTGTTGACCAAGACCAGCTCCACGGACCGGAACATCAGGGGATACTTGACGGGCTTGTCCTCGCCTTCGGTCACCGAGAAGACCATGACCCGGCTGTTCTCGCCCACGCGGAATTCGGCCGGACAGACCAGATTCCCCACATTTTCGATGATCAGCACCTCGATGTCGTGCAGCGGCAGCGCCGGGAGCCCGTGTCGCACCATGTTTGCGTCCAGGTGACACTCGCCTCCAAATCCCGGATCGGTGTTCACCTGGGTGATGGGGATGTTGAACCGCTCCAGCCGGTCGGCGTCCAGGGTGGTCTGCACGTCGCCCTCCAGGACGCCGATCCGAATCTCACTTCCCATCCGCTCGAGCGTCCGCTCCAACAGCGTGGTCTTACCGGCGCCGGGCGAGCTCATCATGTTGACGACATAGTTTCCCGCGTGATCGAACTCGTGCCGGTTGCCCTGAGCCAAGGCATCGTTGGCTCCTAATACGTCTTCCATGACCGACGCCTTCGTTTCGACCTGTGTCACTTCTGGCCTCCCCTGTATTCAGCGCGCGTTACAAAACCGACAGGGTGCTACTGTTTGCCGCCGGCAATGCCCGAGGCTCGTATGAGATTGTCGTCCATGCGGTCGATGCCCCGAAGCTTGAAGACCAGGACCGAGACAAACCAGCTCGCCATAAAGATTCCGACAATGTAAAAGCCAAGGACGCTGAAGGGGAGGGTGCTGGCCCAGCCTAGGAGCCCGCTCTTCGTCCCGGTCTCGGTGCCGATAACCTGCAAGACCTCGATCCCGCCAACGACCAGTGCCACGAGGATCGAGATCAGGGTGATGTTCATGTTGTAATACAGCTTGCGCACCGGCCGGATATACGCCCAGCCGTACGCCCCGAGCATGGCGATGCCATCGGTGGTGTCGACGAGCGACATGCCGGCGACAAAGAGCAGTGGAAGCAGGAGAATGAACCAGACGGGCATGCCCCCGACGCCGGCGGTTGCGGACATGCCTAGAATACCCACTTCACTCGCCGTGTCGAAGCCCAGACCAAACAATATCCCAATGGGGTACATGTTCCAGCTGTTGCTGACGACTTTGAGCAGCGGCCGAAAGAGACGAGCCAGCAGACCTCGGTTCTGCAGGTACTCATCCAGGGTCTTGTCATCGTAGGTTCCGCCCTTCACCACCCTCCGCCACGTCTTGTAAATGTCAAGCAAGACGACGATGTTGATGGTGGCAATGATGATCAGGAACGCGCCCGAGACCGTCGTGCCAATCACTCCGCCGACGGATTTCATCTGGGGCAAGTTCGTCTTGACGTACGCAGCCGACAGGGCGATAAGCGCCGAGAGGAAGAAGACAACGGTGGAATGCCCAAGCGAGAAGAAAAAGCCCACCGCGACGGGACGCTTCCCATCCTGCATCAGCTTCCGGGTCGTGTTATCGATTGCCGCGATGTGGTCGGGGTCGACGGCGTGGCGGAGGCCGAAGCCGTAGGCCACGGGCGCTAGGCCAAGTAGGAGCCCGTACTTCACGGACGAGAGGAGCAGCGCGGCCCACACGGCGATATTGAAGCCGATCAAGATGGCGTAAATGCCGATTAAGCGCCGTCTGAGGTCCGGAGGCGCCTCGGCCCAAAATGTTGCAACGCGCCTTAGCGCTCCCGCGTCCCGGACGCCACATACGGGCATTCCCATAGCGGTTCCTCTCCTCTCCCATTCCTCGTTCGGTAGGGGACAAATTGGAACTTGGTATTTAGTTGTATACGTCTTCGCGAAAATATGCAAGTCATTGCAAGCACAAACGATAGCGATTTAGACAATCCACCGGCGCAAGCGCGCCGGTGGCCTAGGTGTCCGACCTTGCGGCGCATCTCCGGCAGAGGCCATGAAGCACGAGATGCTGCATGTCCACGCGCACGCCGTAGGCGCCGGTCAGGTCGTCGGCAAAGCGCTGGAACGGCGCATCGCCCATCTCCGCCACGGCTCCGCATCGCCGGCACACCATATGGTGATGCGCGTCGGTCATGTATGCCCATCGCGTCCGCTTGTCCCCAAGCTCCACCCGCACGGCCAGGCCATGCTCCTCGAGCGTTTCGAGCGTGCGATAGACCGTGGACGGATCGATCATCGGATAGCGCTCCAAAATCTGAGCGCGAATGTCCTCGACGCTTCGGTGCTCGTGACCCTCGCGAAGCACCTCGAGAACACTGACGCGTGCGGACGTGGCGTGCAACCCGCGATCCCGCAGCACTCTCTTGATCGACTCGACGACGTCGGTACTCTGCACGTCTCCTCCACCGGGCCGCGCACCGGTCGCGTTCGACGATATGGAGGTGCGCGAAGCTCGAGATACACGGGTAGCTGCCTATTTTATTCCGTCGCGGGCGCGGCACAAGCCTCTGTGTAAATCTGGCTCGCCTGGCGACCAGGGACCGGTGATAACAGAGGGACCCGCGCACACGTATGACTAACCCATGCCGACCAGGGAGCTCGGGCATGTCGCTCTTTGGCGAAGGCCCCTATCCGGCGATTGGCTGGCACGGTTGAACGTGGCACGACCCTTGCCGGTGCCCTCAGGACACGTATACGAATGACCCCGTGTGACGTCCGTGATTGCCACGGGTTTCCGGTCCTTGGAAGACGCGATACGCTCGCGAGAAGGGAACGGGAAAATTAGTGCGACCGTGAGTGCGGAGCCACGATCCGTGCGGAGCCTCGTACCGGCGCGGATGGACCGCCTGCCCTGGACGCGTTTCCACTGGTTGGTCATCATCGGTCTGGGCGTGTCGTGGATCCTCGACGGCCTCGAAATCCAGATCGCCTCCACCGTCGGCACCGTCCTGCAGGACAAGCACACCCTCCACCTGACCACGGGCGACGTCGGCACACTGGGCTCGGTGTACCTGTTTGGCGAGGTCGTGGGAGCCCTGCTCTTCGGCCGGATAACGGACATGATCGGGCGAAAGAAGATGTTCGTCGCCTGTCTGGGCCTCTACCTTGTCGCCAGCGGCGCCGGCGGCTTCTCGTTCAATCTGTGGTTTCTTCTGGCCTGCCGATTTCTAGCCGGGATGGGTATCGGCGGCGAGTACACGGCGATCAACTCCGCGATCGACGAGCTGATCCCGTCGCACTATCGCGGCCGCGTGGACATCGCGGTCAACGGCACCTATTGGGCAGGTGCGATGATCGGCGCCCTGTCATCGATATACCTCCTCGACCCGCATGTGTTTCCGATCAACGTGGGCTGGCGGATAGGGTTCTTCATCGGACCCATCGCAGGATTGTTCATCATCTACCTGCGCCGAACCATTCCCGAGAGTCCACGCTGGCTGATGACCCATGGGCGCGAAGAGGAGGCCGAGCGAATAGTCGACGAGATCGAGGAGCGAGTGCGCAGCGAAGGTGTGCACCTCGAGCCGGTACCGGACAGTAAGGCGCTGGAAGTGAAGGCGACCGGCTCCGTCTCCTACATCCAGATCGCAAAGACCATGCTCGGTCACTACCCGTCGCGATCGTTTCTGGGTTTTTCGATGATGGTGACGCAGGCGTTTCTCTACAACGCGATCTTCTTCACCTATGCCCTTGTGCTTCAGCACTTCTACAACATCAAATCCGACCGGATCGGGATATATTTCTTCCCATTTGCCGCCGGCAATCTATTGGGTCCATTCCTTCTCGGGCCCCTCTTCGATACCGTGGGCCGGCGCAAAATGATCCTCTCCACCTACGGTGGATCGGGGATCTTGCTGGCGATTTCGGCGATGCTGTTCAGCGCGGGAGCGCTGAACGCGGTGACGCAGACCGCCTTTTGGTGCGTCATCTTTTTCTTCGCCTCGGCCGGCGCCTCGTCCGCTTACCTCACGGTGAGTGAGATCTTTCCGCTCGAGCTGCGCGGCCAGGCGATATCCTTCTTCTTCGCATTTTCCCAGCTGGCGGGCGGCGTCGCGGCTCCCAGGATTTTCGCGGGCCTCATCGGCAACGGTACCAGCCGCGGCCCCTTGACCCTGGGCTATTTTATCGGCGCGGGGATCATGATCGCCGGCGGAGTCATCGCCTGGTTCTTCGGGGTAAACGCCGAACGGCAATCACTGGAGGACATCGCGACACCCCTGTCGGCGGTCTCACGCCCTTCCGCCGGGCCGGCTAGCGATTACGCGTCCGCGCAGTCGCACGACGTCTCTGGCTACTCGGTGCACACGAATGAGGCTGGCGGCGAGCACCGTGCCACAGCATGCGTAAACGGTAGCTGCTTGACCGGGACGAAGATCGTGGATGGCTCCCGTAGCCGCTCCCACGTGTATCCTTGTCCCGCCGGACACAGCGATGCGATAGGACCGGCCTCCGGCGTGCATCGTGATCCGGCTCGGCGAGGCGCCTGTTATAGTTCCGGACAGTCGGATCCGGCGGCCGGCGAGAGCCGATTTGTGGACGTGAACGCTGGTCGCGGCCAGAGGAGTCCCGAGGCAGCACGCGTATACCGTCACTGTCTCGTGCAGGCGTAAGTCTTTGAGTGATCCGCCTCCGCCTGCGAGATGAACGGCGGTCCACGATGACACGGCAACTCTTGCAGTGTGTTTTCCCGTTCTGACAGTCAATTCTCGCCCGCTCAGGGCGACGATGGATCCTTGCAGCCGGACATGTCGTCCCGACGGGCTTACCTTGTCGACCCGTACGTCGAGCGCCACGGCTCGACCCCGTATGTCCTCAATACGCACCCGCACCCGCTCGCCCACGTGTAGATTGCGTGTGGAGGCCGGCTGCCCTCCAACCGTGACCGCGGTCCGCGAGGTCAAACTTACCTTCGATCGGCCCCGCGCCGCCGCAACCGTAACCGCGTCCGCAGTCAGGGCCACGACGAGGCCGCGAAGAGTCCGTGTCCGAGGCTTCACCGGGTACACGCGAACACTCATGGCAACAATATTCCGGCCTCGAACAAACCCGTGAACGCCCACATGGTCGCCTCCGCTCAGGCTCGTCGTCTTCGGAGAGCCCTTTGACGACACCTGGGTCTGCGTTCTCATCGTCACTAGGAAGCGCCCGCGATGCGACGTCGTCAAGATGAAGGAGCGGACGCGCACATCGGTCGCCACTCCTCTGAGCGTCACGGCGCCCGTGGTGTGTCGGGCCGCGGATACCGCGGCCCGAACTGGACTCGGAGTGAGCGATAAGGCGGCGAGTGAGATCAGCGCGACGTGGACAGCCCTCACACTTCCCTCCCGGGAGGTTCGTACGAGCCCCGATCCGATATTTGTTTGCTCGAGCTCTCACGAATGGGGATGCCGCTCGTCAATGGGCATCGAGAGCACACTAGCGTATGTATTTTCAGGCGTCAAGAGCTTCGTCTTGACACTCCTTGACACTCTTGCGGGCGTCTGCTACCATGTGGGACAGGTGTTCTAGGCGAAGAAAGGGAGACGGATGAGAAAGACAGGCGAGCAAATGCGCGCGCGGATTCTCGAAGCCATCGAGGATCTCAGTATGCGCAACAGCCGTCCTCCCACTAATCGGGAGCTCGGACAGCACCTTGGAGGAAAGTCGACGGGTCACATCGATTATCACCTGCGCATCTTGAAGGAGCAGGGCAAGATCCATCACGACCCGAAGAAGAGCCGCGGGATCGGGATCGCAGGTGCTCTAGAGCGAGAATACGTGCCGCGGTCCGGACAGCAAGTCATGGTGGTGGGCACGATCGCGGCCGGGTACCCGATCGAAGCGGTTCTCGAACGTGATCAATACGTCACAGTTCCAGGAGTCACGGAAGACAATCTCTTCGCGCTGCGCGTCCGGGGCAAGTCCATGATTGAGGATTTGATCGACGATGGGGACATCGTCGTGTGCCGGCGCCAAAATACGGCGCAGAACGGGGACACCGTGGTCGCTCTTCTGACCGGCGGCCCCACAGAAAGCGGCGAAGCAACGTTGAAGCGCTTCTACAAGGAAACACACCGGGTTCGCCTGGAACCCCGCAACCCGACGATGGATCCGATCTTTTGTAGTCCCGAAGAGCTTCTCATCCAGGGCAAGGTCGTCACGGTCATACGTCAGCTGTAGCTGGGGTTGGTTCTACCGCAGGGACGACGGCAGAATATTGAGCTGGTCGCGATACTTGGCCACCGTGCGGCGAGCGACATTGTAGCCTTGCTCCTTCAGGTGCACCGCAATCTCCTGGTCGGTCAGCGCCGTGTTCTCGTTGGCGATCATATCTTTGATCACGTCCTTGACGCTGAGGGACGCTGTGAAGAAGTTGCTGAAGGGTATGACCTCCCCGCTGGGCAACATGACGAACTTGGAAGCGGTGGCCCGACTGACTGTCGACTCGTGGATGCCCGTCCTCTCCGCCAGCATTGCCCTCGTCAGAGGCTTCAGCTGCCGGACGCCGTTGAGCAAAAAGTCCTTCTGATATAGAACCAGGAAGCCCGTGATCTTCTGCATTGTCTGCCGTCGCTGATTGATGTTCGCGATGAACATTTTGGCGCGAGATACATATTGATGGACATGCTCGCGCTCGGACTCTGAATACTGCGCCTGGGCGCTGTGCACCTGAATCAGAAGCTGCTGGTACATCGAGTTGATGGAAAGGGCGAAGCGCTTCGATTCGATGATCTCGACTTCCAGCCCCTGTTCGCCCAGACTGATGATGACGTCCGGGACCACATAACCTTGAACCGGTCTCGGTCCGCTTCGCGTCGGAACACCATCGGAACCCTGCGCTGGATGGGGATTCAGCTGCGTCTTGATGAACTCCCAGGCGTCTTCTACCTCTCCGCAGCTCACGTTCCGTTTTTGCGCGATCCTATTGAACTTATGCTTGCCTAGATCCTCGAGGAAATCGCGCACCAGGTCGATGGCTAGTGGGTGCTCAACTCCGCGGCTCGATAAATACCGTAGCTGCAGGATCATGCATTCACGAATGTCACGGGCGCCGATTCCCGGAGGCTCCAGGCTCTGAAGGCAGCCAAGGATCTCCTCAAACTTCTCCGGTTCGATTTCGAACTTGGAACATACCTCGTACATCGACGCGCGCAGATATCCGTCTGCGTCGAGGCTGCCGACCAAATACTCGGCGATCGGCATATCTTCCACGGCGACCATCGTGCCCATGTCCGCCAGCAGCTTTTCCTCGAGAGTCACCTGTGCCGCCACCAGAGTTAAGGGGTCGAACTCCTCGTCACGTCCGAGACTTTGACCGCTCCACGCCAGATTCTCCAGATACTGCTCGGTCGGGTCGGGAATCGAGGAGTCATCCTGACGGCGTGAACAGCGTGGACACGTCTCCCCCTCCACAGGCTGCCCACAGGTGGGACACACGGTGATATCCAGCATGTCCAGTGCCGGATTCTCTTCGATCTCCCGCGAAATCGTCGACTGGAGTTCTTGTGACGACATTTCCAGAATATGGTTCGCGGCTATCAAGCGCGGCGATACCCGCACCTGCATTTCCTGCTGCACGTCTTGACTGAGTTCCATCATGACCGCTTCCGCTCCTAGTGCGTCGCGCGCACGTAACCGAATGCGCACGGATCCGGCCCGTTTTTTCCCATAAGCACCGTCGCGAACGGAGCAAGAGCGCCGAAGGCGCGCAACTCGTCTGTCTCACTATATCCAATAGCGCCTGCGGCCAGAAGCTGTTCTGATGAACGATTGTAAGAAAGAGCACTAGTCCGCGGAGCGCGGAAGCGTGGCCATGGAGACGAGGGTGTCGCCCTTGTTCAGGCGCATGACGATGACACCCTGGGTGGCTCTCGCCGTCTCTCTGACGCTCTTGACATCCGTCCTGGTAACGAGGCCCTGCATCGACATCATGATGACCTCATCGGTCGGGTCATGAACCACTCGGGCGGCCACGATACTGGCCGTCTTGTTAGAGAGTTTCGTCACCGAGGTACCCTGTCCACCGCGACGTTGCGTCTTGTAGGCGGCCATCTTGCTGCGCTTTCCGTAGCCATTCTCGGTGACAATCAGGAGGTACTCGTCGTTGTTGTTGACGACATCCATGCGAATCACCGTGTCCCCCTTGCGCAGTGCGATACCCTTCACACCGGCCGCCTCACGACCCATCGACCGCACCTGCTCCTGTGGAAAGCGGATACATTGCCCCTGAGCGGTGATCAGCATGACATCTTCGTCCCCACCGGCAACCTCGGCCCACGCCAACTCCTCGCCCTCGTCGAGCGATATTGCTTTCAGTCCATTACGGCGCACATTACGGAACTGCTCGAACGCCGTACGCTTGACGGTTCCGCCGGTCGTGGCCATGACTATGTAGCCCCCGGTTCTGCCGTTTGGAAGCGTCAAGACGGTTGAAACGGTCTCGCCGTTTTCGAGCTGGACCAGGTTGACCACCGGCGTGCCCTTGCCCTGGCGGCTTGCATCGGGCACGTCATAGACTTTCAGCTGGAAGACGCGCCCTCGATTGGTGAAGAAGAAGATGTTGTCGTGCGTGTTGGTGACGAACAGGCGCTCTACCGCGTCGGCGTCGCGTGTCACAATGCCGATGATTCCCTTGCCACCCCGCCGCTGTGGTTTATACGTGGCGCTGGGAATGCGCTTGATGTACGCCTTTTGCGTCATCGTCACGACAACTTCCTCGTCCGGAATCAGATCTTCTTCGCTGAACTCGCCGGCCTCCTGGGCGATGATACGGGTGCGCCGCTCGTCGCCATACTTCTGCCGAACCTCTTTCAGCTCGTCCTTGACCACGACGTCGATCTTCTCCGGGCTGGAGAGGAGGTCCTCGAGGCGTGCAATCGTCTTCAGTAGCGCGTTGTACTCGTCAATGATCTTCTGGCGCTCCAGCGCTGCCAGGCGCTGCAGCTGAATCGCGAGGATGGCGTTTGCCTGCACCTCGGACAAGGAGAAGTTTGCGATCAAGCTCGTCCGTGCGGCCTCGGGTGTTTGAGAGGCGCGAATCATAGCGATGACACGGTCGAGGTTGTCGAGAGCGACCTTTAGCCCTTCGAGAATGTGGGCTCGCTCACGCGCCTTCCGGAGCTCGTACTCAGTACGGCGTCGCACCACGACTCGGCGATATGCGAGGAAAACACGAAGCGCGGCATCGAGACTCAGGATGCGCGGTTCCTGATCGACAAGTGCCAGCATATTGACCGAGAAGGCAGACTGCAGCGCCGTGTGCTTGAAGAGCTGATTCAGAACCGACATCGGCTGCGCCTCTCGCTTCAGCTCGATGACGACGCGCATGCCTCGACGATCCGATTCGTCACGAAGATCCGAAATGCCCGTGATCTTCTTCTCGTGCACCAGATCCGCGATGCGCTCCTGAAGCGTCGCCTTGTTGACCTGATACGGCAGCTCGGTGATCACGATCGCGAACCGGCTGCCACGGATTTCCTCCAGATGATGGACGGCGCGTACGACGATGCGCCCATGGCCGGTTCCGTACGCCAGGTCGATGCCCTCGCGACCCAGAATGATTCCACCGGTAGGAAAGTCCGGGCCCTTCACGAATTCGGCGAGATCGGCGTTGGTGGCATCGGGATGAGCGATCAGGTGCATCGCCGCATCGCATACTTCCCGCAGATTGTGCGGCGGGATATTCGTTGCCATGCCGACCGCGATCCCCGAGGCCCCGTTGACGAGGAGCTGCGGCACCCGTGTTGGCAGAGTCAAAGGCTCACGCTCGCGCCCATCATAGTTCGGTCCGAAATCGACGGTGTCGCGGTCGATGTCGGCCAGCAGGTCGTCGCTGATCGCCGCCATGCGGACTTCGGTGTATCGCATCGAGGCCGCGGCATCGCCATCAACCGAACCGAAGTTTCCCTGGCCGTCGATGAGTGGGTAGCGCATGGTGGAATCCTGGGCCAGACGCACAACCGTGTCATACACAGACGCGTCACCGTGGGGATGATACTTGCCCAGAACCTCGCCCACCACCGTCGCGCTCTTCCGGTATGATGCGCGCACCGTCAGGCCGAGATCGTGCATCGCATAGAGGATCCGGCGCTGAACAGGCTTGAGCCCGTCCCGAGCGTCGGGAAGTGCGCGCGACATGATCACGCTCATGGCGTAATCGAGATAAGACTCGCGCATTTCCTGCTCGATGTTGATGGGTTCTACGCGACCGACATTATCCATTCAGTTACTACCCTTTTCCTACAAAAATCCGGG
Source organism: Chloroflexota bacterium (assembly GCA_003244175.1). Taxonomy (GTDB): domain Bacteria; phylum Chloroflexota; class UBA5177; order UBA5177; family UBA5177; genus QHBP01. Next base: position 35,128 of record QHBP01000364.1, read on the forward strand.
CAAAAGCACCATTAATTGTAGCGTTATCTCTTCTCGTTCGTCAAGTCATGGAAGCACCGGGCGTGTCCGGACTCTCTTTGCACTTCGTGAACCGCCGCTGTAGCCTGAGTCCACGACGTGTCTCATCTGTGCAGCGACGAGAGAGGGGAAGTGCATGGATGCGCGAGACGACGGCATGACGGCACGGCAACGCGCGCGGGCATCACACACCTCGACGCATGGCGGAGCCGGGATCCGGCTGGGCCTCTTCGGCTGTCTGGCGGTTCTTGTGGCGCTCCTGCAGGGCTGGCCCTCGTCCCTGCAGGCAGCGGCAGTGGACGACCAAGGTGCCGTCGGCGACCCCCGATCGGAGTGATGGATGGTTCCGGCATCGGGATGGCGGTTCTGCATCGCCATCTCCAGCGCGGAGAGCACGAGCTCGGTATGCAGGCGGCCGCTCATGGCCCACCCCACGATACGGCGGCTATAGACATCGAGGACCACCGCCAGGTAGAGGAACCCCATGCCAGCTCGGCGATATTGCGGCCGGCATTCTCCATCATCTGCAGCAGCGAGATGCCGATCTCTTCGATCATGATCCGATCGACTTCTGCCATCTGCTTGACAGAGACAACGGGGAGGTCACTCACCAGAACCGCAGGAATAGTCATACGCTCGTCACTCCGCGCGAGAGGTGCTTGGCTGGGCAAAGCCCTTGGCACGAGTTCAGCCCTTCCGAAGCCAGCAGCCTCTCATGATGCTACTCGTCGCTCTACCGCTGTGGCTGTAATCCAGATTACGGAACACCACTGGAGCGACAAGACACACTGGCACTAAGGGAAGAAATCTGTCTTCCAAAGGAGGGACACTTGTGAATACGCGCTTTGACGTAATCGTCATTGGTATGGGTCCGGGCGGTGAGAGCCTGGCAGGGCAGCTCGCCGAAGCCGGTCTGAGCGTACTCGGCATCGAGAAGGAGCTGGTCGGCGGAGAGTGCCCGTATTGGGGCTGCATCCCAAGCAAGATGTTGATCCGAGCAGCCGACCTCCTGGCCGAGGCTCGCCGCATCCCGGGAATGGCAGGAGAAGCATCGGTGACCCCCGACTGGAGCCCGGTTGCCCGGCGCGTTCGGGAGGCAACGGACAACTGGGACGACGCGGTTGCCGTGGAGCGCTTTGAGCGCAAGGGCGGACACTTCGTTCGCGGTCCCGGCCGCATCGTGGGTCCAGGCAAGGTTTCCGTGGCGGAGACGAGCTTTGAAGCCAGTCGCGGCATCGTGATCGCCACCGGGACGTCTCCCACCATACCGCCTATTCCCGGCGTCGCAGACGTTGCCTATTGGACCAACCGCGAGGCCATTGAAGCCGACCGGCTGCCTGCCTCCCTGACCGTCCTGGGCGGAGGAGCGGTCGGGCTGGAGCTGGCGCAGGTCTTTGGCAGGTTTGGGGTCAAGGTCACCGTAGTCGAAGCGCTGCCGCACCTCCTTCCGATGGAAGAGCCGGAGGCGGGTGAGACGCTGGCCGAAGTCCTCGTCGCAGAGGGCATCGAGGTGCACGTCGGGGCCAAGGCCACTTCGGTTGAGAAGGATGGTGAGGACATCGCCGTCAGTCTGGAGGGCGGCCTCCGGCTGACCGGCGAGCGAGTGCTGGTGGCCACCGGGCGCCGAGCCAACCTTGACGGTCTGGGTCTGAAGGCGGTGGGGATCGATGGATCGCAGCGCTGGATCCCGGTCGATGCGCACTTGCGGGCTGCTCCCGGCGTCTGGGCAATCGGCGATCTCACCGGTCACGGTGCCTTTACCCACGTCGCCGTCTACCAGGCGGGCATTGCTGCGGCGGACATCCTCGGGAAGGACGGTCCGGGCGCCGAATACATCGCCGTTCCGCGCGTCACCTTCACCGACCCGGAGGTGGGCTCGGTCGGCCTGTCGGAGAGCCAGGCGCAAAAGAAGGGCATGCAGGTCCGTACCGGGCTCACGCAGGTGCCGACCACCGCTCGGGGCTGGATCCACGGGCCAGGAAACGACGGGTTCATCAAGCTGGTCGAGGATGCAGACCGCGGCGTCCTGGTGGGAGCGACCTTGGTCGGTCCGCGAGGTGGCGAGGTACTGTCAATGCTCTCTCTTGCAGTCCACGCAGAGGTGTCGACGCAGCGGTTGCAGCAGATGGTCTATGCCTATCCCACCCTCTATCGCGGGATCGAGGATGCCTTGCGACCGCTGTGTGCTACTCCCGTCGAGCGCCCCGAAGTTGACGTCCATGCAACGGTGCGCTGAATTCCACAAGAAAACCTGGCCAGTGGATGGCTATATCCTTGCCGAAACCCTATACATCCAGGGTGATACGAATCTCCGGTTCTAACGCCCGCGTCGTCCAGAGAGTGCCGTGAGCGCCCGGGTGACAGCCCTTGGTATAGCTCCAGGAGTCGGCGGACATCTGACTGCCATTACAGGTCGCGCTCCGAATCATCGAGCCGCGCGGCACACGGAATCCCACGTACAGGGTGTGGTCTTCCGAAACTGGGTCAAGCAGGCGCACCTGCAGCTCATGGCTGGTGGGACTTGGTTGCTCGTAGCGCAGATCGAAGCGGGTATTGCCTACTCGCCGCCGGCAGCGGAGATAGGGCAAGGCTGAGGGCAGGGCCGGACAGATGCGTACGGTGCGCGCCAGCGCATCTACCTGGATACCGGCTAAGAGGTGCAGGCTCTGCAGGAAGCCAGCCATGCTCCACGCTTGAAAGTCCGCGCCCACCTGCCCGCGCATATCGTGCAGCTCCCTCAATCCTCCGATGCCGACCTCTCCAATGGCTTCGATCACCTGTCCTTGCACGTACCGGCGGTAGCCCTGCTCGGGGTCGCCACAGGTCAGCTCCCCTTGCAGAAAGTATGGGTTGAACCATTCCCACTCGATGCCTCGGTGGTAGTTGTAGATGCCGACGCTGGCCATGTCCTTGCCACGGCAGTTCCGCCGATCCTGAAGAAACTCGTCCGGGAAGGTCTTGGCCCAGTCGCGGGGAGCCAGGCTCCGGACGCCACGGTGTCCGGCAAGCTGGTCGCGGGCAAGCACGACCATGGAGCGTTGCAGATCGACGGGGAGGGGATAGTCAAGACCGAAGGCGATGTAGCCGCTGGGTGTCAGGATCTCATCCGGTTTCCAATCATAAGACAGGCTGTCCGCCAGATAGCCCTCGCGGACGAACTGTTGAAAGGTCTGCCTGCCCTGTTCGAGGAGTCGTGCCATCCACTCCGCCGATTCCTCGTTATGGCGGCGGACCGCGGAGAGGAACTCCTGCAGCACGGTGAGCCAGAGAAGCTCGATCTCGACCGGATAGCCGGCACGCGGAGTAAAAGGCGTATCCGCCCACGTCTCCCAGAAATGCTCCTCCTCAACGATGCTGCCCGACGGTGCCAGGCCACCCTGCACGAACCCCATGCATGCTCGGAAGAAGTGCTCCACCATCGGCATCTTTTCCTCGAGCAAGCTTTCGTCCCCGCTGACTTGCGTGTACTCGAAGAGACGGTGCAGGGCCCAGAGCGTGCCATCGCTCGAGTAGTACACCAGCGGCTCGCAGGCCCGGATGATCTGAGGGAGCCTCCCCGTGCGCTGGTCCTGGAACTGCCAGCTATTGTCGAGGATCCGCCGCACACTCTCATACTCGTTGGTGACGAGTAGCGCTCCCAGCGAGATGTTCTCATCCCGCTTCCAGGCGTCCATGAAGTACTTATCGCCGGCAAAGATGGCGTCGTAGTGGTCGTTGTGGATCGGCTCGACATGCATGCAGGCGTCTCGCGCCACCAGGGCATCGTTGAAGCGAGTCAGGACCTGGGCGTAGGCGGTATCGATGTCGTGGTTGCCGGTTTCGAGAAGACCGTCTTCCAGCTGCCGGTGGATGCCATCACGTTTCTGCTGGCGAAGAGATGGAAGGTTGGCGCGGAAGCGTGCGCAGCCTTCCGCTGCCTCTTCCCGCTCATCTCCGAAGGCGCAGAGGAGCGACACAGGCCCTTGCACCTGGAAGCGCGCCGGCGCATACACCTTCGTGCTGTAGGCATCCCAGATCGGGGCATGGTCCGGGCTCTGGTTCATCGTCTCCTTGTACACGTTGATGATGAGCTTCTCGCGCAGCTCGTCTTTCAGGTAGGTCTTCTCGACCAGACGCTCGTGCTCCGGCAGCATCTCAATAGTCCCAGAGCCGCTGTCTGTTCCAACCATCCCGTGGAACTGCAGATCGGTCTCCAGTGGTCCGACACTCGTCACGCGATTGCTGACCAGCAGGTCCCCAGCTGTCTCCTCTGCCCGGTACTGAGAGAAGTCGGTGTCGAAGGTCTGGTAATACCGCATCTCAAACTCGGGTTTCAGCACACAGGGAAGTTCGGTCTCCAGGGTCACGACAAAGGCTTGCAGCCCATCCGGAACTAAGAAGCTCTCGCGAATCTCATGGTCACCGACCTGGTAGACGCGCGTTGCTCCGTCGAGGCGCATGATGAACTCGGTCTGGTTCTTTCGGTTCAGCGACACCAGGGCACCGTCCACCTCGACCCAGACCACGACGGCTTCGAAGAAGGAGCGGCCAAAGCCACTTGCGCCAAACCATTTGATGGGCTGCGCCATGCGATCGCTGGTGCCGCGAGTGGCAGGCAGATAGAGCACGAATCCGCCCCGATTGCCGAGAAGGAAGGCGTGCTCCCGCATATGG
>QHBP01000054.1 GCA_003244175.1 Chloroflexota bacterium
AAGGACCAGCCGGAGAGTGACCACGCGGCCTACATCCGCGTCCACTTCCGCACCGCCGCCATCAGCGCTTTTCCGCTTATCTTTCCCAATACCCAGCCCAGTCAGGGCCGGCTAAGGGGGGCGAGCGCCATCCGTCAGCCGTGCGTCGTCGGTCCCGCTCGCTCGATCGTGAGATGCAGCAAAACGCGGCGCTCTTCCACCATCGCGCGCCGGTACTCATCCCAATCGGGGTGCTCACCCGAGACGGAGCGGTAGTAGGCCACCAGCCCGTCCATGGCCTCGGGGAGCGGCTGGATCGTCACCGTCCCTTCGGCTTGCACCCACGGGCCGAAAAAGTTGTTGGTGAAGACACAGACATATGCCTTCGGGTTGCGCCTGACGTTCGCCGTCTTGGCAGCGGTTTCCTGGGTGCTGATGACGACGTGCCCGCCGTCGTCGACGGCCGCGGCCACTAGAGACATCTGCACCCCGCCGTCTCGCCGCGTCGTTGCCAGGACACATCGATGATTGCTTCGGATGAAACTGCGTGCCTCGTCGGCGTCCATATCTACCCTCCTGTTCGCCTGTCCAGAGTCTGTTCCAGAGTACGGCATGCATTGGTGTCGCGTGGGGAAAGCGGCTCGCGGCAGCCGTCGGGCGCGGCAAAGCGTGAGGACTCGAGACCGCAAGCGACACCCGTAGGTTGACTGCGGGAAGGCGGGATGATATACCTGCTGTGGTCACGCGCTATATTGAGAGGCGCGCTCGTGCTGTTATCAATAGGAAAGAGGAGTTTTTCCGTATGCGTCGATTGATCGCCATTGCTCTGGCTCTCGTGCTCTTTGCGCTTCCGCACAAGGTTTGGGCCGCGGACGCGTTCACTCCCGCAAACTTCTTTACAACGAGCCCAGATGGAAGCACTATCTTTGCCAACAGCATTGACATTCCGACTTTGACCCCCAAGTCCGCCGCCACCGGATCGGGATTCATTCTCATCACGGCGACCAACAGCCCCTGCGACACCGAGTACGCAAGCGGCTTCAGCGTCACTAATTTCGTAAATGTTTCATCAGACGCCACTTTTATTTCAAGCGCGGCCGCCAGCTTGACTGCCGGTAGCAAAACCGCGGATCTCTACATCTATGCGGGTGGCCAGGCCTACGACTTAACCATCACCCTCGACGTGTCGGCATCATGCTCAGAGCTTGTCTTCCTGGGAAACACGATCCCTGGACTGTAGCGTCGTCCTCGATTAGCGCTGGCGGCTCGGTCCCATCGGGGCCGGGCCGTTTCGTTGTGTTCCGCATACCTACTGTTGGTCTGCTGCCCGTTGACCCAAACGCGCATCTCGGCCAGACTAGGGGGCTTTGCCACAAGCGCTCTCAAAGCGCGAACCTCTAAGAGCAACTGATCCGCATAACCGCGGACGCAAAAGAAGGAGACACTCCTATGCAAGCGCCTCCCGAGCTTCTGCCGACGCAGATCGAGGAAGGGACGGCTCCAGGCGTCCGATATCGAATCCAGGGAGAGCTGGTCCCCGTACTTCACACCTGGCTCGACGGCACCGTCCCCATCTTCTTCGAGCACCACGTCGTGCTCTATAAGGAACCCCGGCTGGAGATCGGCATTCGTCCCATGAAGGGCGCGTTCAAGCGCGTCGTTGCCGGCATGAGCATCTTTATGACGGAAGCAACAGGGCCGGGAGAGATCGCTTTTTCGCGCGACGGCGTGGGCCACGTTTTCCCAATACATCTCCAGCGCGGTCAGGCGATTCTCGTGCGCGAGCACCAATTCCTGGCGGCAACCGGCGGCACCGAGTACACATTTACCCGCATCAAAGGTCTCGGCAGTATGCTTTTCGGCTCCAGCGGCTTTTTCCAGGACCACTTCAAAGCGACTGGAGGGGAAGATGTGGTGTGGCTTCATGGGTACGGCAACGTGCTCGAGAAAGTCCTGGGAACGGGTGAGCAGATCGACATCGAGCCCGGCGGCTGGATCTACCGCGACGAGAGCGTCGCCATGGAGATCAAAGTGTTCGGCTTGAAAACTGGGGTCTTCGGTGGAGGCGGAAATGTGGTGTTCAACCGCTTCACAGGGCCCGGCCGCGTCGCCATCCAGTCGATGTACTTCCATCTTCCGACCGGAGACTAGGTCTCCCTGGACATAGGCGCGCCAACCGCGTTTATTCGGGACGTTTACCTCTACTCGCGGGGCGATCCTGCCGCAAACCGATTGGTCACGACATTCGGCACGATGAGGTGATGTTGAACTTGCCCAACGGCTCTCAGCAGGCGAATCGATTGCCGCCACTGTCGCGGGTCAGCGTAGCCCAAACCGTGCATCCGCGTTGACATGCTATGCCAAAAATCAATGGATTGTCGCAGCACCGCATACTGATCTCCGACATCACGGCCGCCGAGCGAAGACAAACCGTGAACGCGGCGGGCTGCCGCAAACGCAGTCGCCGGATGCGCGATGGCATAGGCGAGACCTCGCAGCGTGGCCTGTGTAAACCTCCGCACGAGCCGCGGGTCTCGCGCGATCAAGCCGTTCCCCACGACCACGCCGGGTCCTACCAGACCGGTAACACTTCCCACTTCGAGGGTCGTGACATGGTATCCATGCCTCCGTAGCAGCACGGGCTCGTTGTTGCTGTACCCGACGGCGGCTCTCACGGTGCCCTTGACGACGCTCTCGGCCTGCGTGAATCCGATCGTCCGGATCGTCACGTCGGAGGGCTGAAGACCGGCGGTGTGCAACGCGGCGAGCAGCCCAACGTACGTCGACCCAAAGCGTCCGGGGACACCGATTGTTTGTCCTCGCAGCGATTGGACAGTGTGGATGTTGCTGCTCCGCAGAGAGAAGATGGCGACCGGAAGGCGTTGATACATCGTCATGACGTATCTGATTGGAATTCCGTTTGCTGTAGCCGCGATCGCGTCGGTGCCGTCGGCGATCGCAAAGTCGACACGATCGGCGCCCACGAGCTGCAGGAGATTGGGGGACGACCCATAGCTGAAGCTCACCTTCAATCCGGCTTGCCGGTAGTAACCCAGCTGATCGGCCACATAAAAAGGTGCGAACTGCACACTTGGAACATAGCCCATGCCGAGCGTGACGTCTTGAACCTGGCGATTGGATTGTTTGGAGGAGTACAAAGGACTTGTAGCAAAAGTGGCAGTCGTGGCTAGCACGACGGTGGCCAGAACTGCGATGACAAGGACGGCTCTCACTCTTCCTGCCATTGCTGGACGATCCTTTCGAGCAGGGTAATTGCGCCAAACATGGAAGCGCTGAGCACCGCGAGCGTGAGCAGCGCGACGTACCGGGTCGAGACCTCGAAGGTGTTGATCGCGGTGTTGAGCATGAATCCGAGACCGGCATCGGCTGCCACGAACTCCGCTACCACTGCGCCCGTGATGGAGAGCGTCAACCCCAGCTTGAGTCCACTGAGAAGCACCGGCGCCGCCAGCGGAATCTCAACATAGCGGAGCATTTGCAAACGAGACGCACCAAACACGTGTGCCACATCACGGTAATCCTGGCCGATGCCGCGTAAACCGGTCACGGTCGTCACCAGGAGCGGAAAGAGCACCACGGCGGCGCAGATGACGACCTTGGGCCAGAGGCCGCTACCCAAGAGCAGGATGACGATTGGGGCGATGGCGACCGCAGGAACGCCCTGACTCGCGGCGACGAAGGGGGCGACCAGCAGCTCTAGGGGACGAGCGTGGGCTATCAGGTAGCCGCAAGCGCCGGCAATCACCGCAGCGAGGAGAAACCCGCCAAGCGATTCTTTCAACGTGACGATCATGTTCGCCTGCAAGTCGCCGGTGGCGAGCTCCGTGCGCAAAGTCTGGAGAACCTGGAGCGGAGTCGGCAGCACGATCTGTGGCAACACTTGGGCGAGGCACGCGGCCTCCCAGAGCAGATAGACCAGGATGCTGCAGAACAAGACGGAGAGGAGAGCGTAGACGGCTTCCCTGCCGGCACTCCCCCGTCTTGCCCACACCCAGCTCCTCCGCCTGGCCGGCGCGGCCGGTCTGCCGGTCCGCGTCACCGGTCCGATTCGCCTCCCTATGTCTGCTTTAGCCATCAGGTCCACCCGTTTCACAAAGAAAAAATCCCCGAGAACCTTCTCGGGGAAATGGGAGACCCTGCGCAAAGCGGAACGCACCGGTATCGGTGGACGCCGCTTCAAACCTTCTCCCATCCGGACTATACCGTCGGCCCCGGAATCTCACCGGGTCTGCTCAGCGCTCTGTCGCGCGTCGCTCGCGGGCTTGGCCGTGGGGCCATACCGCCGGTCGGGGATTACACCCTGCCCTGAAGGCTCTTGACTTCAAAGTAGGGCATGCGAGGGGGAGCAGTCAAGCGTTTTCAGAACGGCCCGATGGGGTTGCTTATACTTCGTATGCTCACCATCGGTTGACCGCGCGGCGGCCCTATGCTGAAGGCCAAACAACGATTACCATCATAGGATTACGCATCATCTCGATGCTGCACGACCACATGGTGTGGCGTGGTTCTCCAGCTGTCCAACCATCAAGCTGAACCAACATCGTTTCATGATGCAGGAGGAACGGACAGGATGCGACACCGCTCACGCGGGTCACGGAATGCCTTTCGATGCGCGCTAGGGGCCTTCGCCTTCCTGGCGTCCATTCCCTTCTATGGCGCAACCTCCGCCGTCCATACGGCGAAGATCCACGTGTTCCCAATTTCCACGGGCGTTGGCAACCAAAGCACGCCCGCCTTCAGCGGCCGGCTCGTGGTGTGGCTGGTGGGACGGGACCCGACCGTCGGATCACGGAGTCCCCTAGCGGACGTCCGCGGCAAAGATCTGCGAACCGGACGTTCCGTCCAAGTGACGACACATTCGGCCGTGTGGCCGGCGGAAGTTGCCACGGACGGCAGATTTGTCGCCTGGATGGACTGCCGCGCCTGCGTGACGATCCATCGTTTGCCTGGCATCATAGGGGAAGCCGTGTACGCGAGGGACCTCAGGACCGGCCGCATTGTCCGACTCGGCGCTCTCGGGACCGTGGCCATCAGCCAGGGCATTGCCGTATGGTCGGGACAGGGCGGGCGCAGGCACAGGCTTCGCGCCAGGAACCTCATAACCGATCGGTCCTTTCTCATCACAAAGAACCGCTGGATGAACGCTTCACCGTCGATCAGCGGGAACACGGTCGTCTGGATGGAGATGCGTAAGGGAAACTGGGACATCGTCGGGAAGGATCTAGAGAGCGGCAAACGATTCACGGTAGCGCGCCACCGCGGCACGACGTACTTCGAGGACCCGCACGTGAGCCGGAGACTGATTGTCTGGCTACGGCGCGGCGCGCGAGATGGGTCCGTCACCATAGAAGCTCGTGATCTCCTCGGTGGTCCAAACTTCCGGGTCGCGGCGATTCAAGCCGATCGTTACCTGCCGTCCGGTCCAAACGTGGGAGTAAGCGGCTCCATTGTGGTCTGGGGCGAGGCCTCGCACGATCTGTCGAGCGGTCACCCGGAGTTCCAGGTTCTTGCCAAAGATCTTGCCTCCGGCCACGTCTATCGCATCGCAGCTCGCGGACAGAGCGAGATCGCCCCGGCCGTCAGTGGCAGGACTGTCGTGTGGGAGAGCATCACCTCACCCTGGCTGTCGACTCACGTCGAGAGTCAGATCGACGGGGCGGTGCTGCCCAAGTAGTGAGGTTCGCGAACGTCGCTACTGCCGCGTCACCTCGGCGCCTCGGGTCTCACCCGGCTCTCCGGCTCCATTAAGTGTGCTCTCCTCCTCGGCGTCCGGAGTCAGGCTCGTCACCGAACCAGTTCCCGCCTTGCCATTCCTGGTTCCTCCGAAGATGTCGGCGAGCGAACGCCCCGTAACCGACTGAACCATGGATCCGAGAGCGGGGATCATGCCGATCATGTCGCGGCCGACGCGGCCGGCGACGCCGCCATCACCGTCACCACTGCCGATGTAGGTGATGGAGCCGACCTTGGCGTAGCCCTGGGCCAGCTTCTCCGCCAGCTGGGGCAGGACGGACAGCATCTGGGTCTGCAGAGCCACCTCCTGCCGGGAGTTCTCTGCCTCGACCCGGCGGGCCAACGCTTCGGCCTCGGACAGACCTTTGGCGCGAATGGTCTCCGCCTCGGCCGTCCCCGTTTCTCGAATCTGAGCGGCATTGGCCGCGGCGGTGGCTTCACCGCGCAAACGCGCGGCCTGGGCTTCGGCTTGAGCGCGGGAGCGGGTCGCGGCCGCCTGGCCCTCGGCTTCCACCCGGGCGGCGGTGGCCTTGGCCTCCGCCGGGCGCTGCACCTCGGCTACCAGCTCCGCCTGCTTGCGGTCGGCCTCGGCGGCCTGCACATCCTTCTGGCGCTGGGCGCGCAGCAGCTCGGTCTGCGTTTGCTGTTCCACCAGCTTGCGCTGTGCCTCGGCCTTGGCGATCTCACCCGCCATCTCGGCTTGCGCCTGCGCGGTCGCCGTCGACGTGCGGAACTCGGCGGTCTTCAGATCCAGGTCGCGCTGTGCCGCCGCCTGCGTGGCGTGCGCCTCGGTGCGCGCTACCGCCGTCATCTGATCGGCCTCGGCCTCGGCCTGGGCCGCCTCGCGCTGAGTCTGCGCGCGGCGAATGGCCACGTCGCGCTGCGCGTCCGCCTCCGCGATGTCCGCCGCCTTCTGGTTGGCGGCAATTTCTGGCCGAGACAGGTTGGCGATGTAGCCGGAGTCGTCGTTCACGTCCTTGATGGTGAAGGACACGATCTCTAGACCCAGCTTGTCCAGGTCGGCGGCAACGGTGTCCCGCATACGCGCGGAGACCATGTCCGGCTCTTTCACGAGCTGCTCGACCGTCAGCTGGCCGACAATGCCACGCAAATGACCCTCCATCAGCTGGCGGATCATGCCCTCCCGGTCCTCCTGTCGCTTGGACAGGAATTGATTGGCCGCCCGCTTGATCTTCTCGTCCTCGTTCTCGACCTTTAGCTGCGTCACGGCCTCGATCTTCACGGGAATGCCCTGCTGCGTGTAGAGGTCGGCCCGCGGCACCAGATCGAAAGAGATGAGCTCCAGGCTGAACTGCTGGGAGCTCTGAAAAAGCGGCAGGACGACCGTGCCTCCGCCCACCACGACCTTAGTGCCCCCGCGTCCGTAGACCACGAGAGCCTGGTTTGGGCCTACCTTTCTATACAGCGAGCCAATCACCGAGACCAGGGCCATGAGGCCCACGACGATGGCAATGATGATGACGATTGTCACTATGGGCATGAAGGAGCTCCTCTCTAACTGGGAAAACTACTGTCCAGGGGATCGAGGGGTTGGACCCAGGCTATGCCGCGGTCCTGCCGGGTGATCACCACCTGTGTGCCGCGGGGAATCGATACATTGTCGTTGCTGCGCGCCGCCACGCTGCGATGAAGACCCTCAAGGGTGTACACGACCTCGCCCGTCGAGCCGGGAAGAATAGCGGCGTTGACGGTCGCGATCGCTCCCTCCCCGGTGAGACTCAGCGGCGTGGTGCTGGATTGAACAAACGCGCGCAGCAGAAGCCGCAGCGCCACGGCGCCGATGATGGCGGCAACCACCGCGACCGGAATGGCGTAGACGCTTCCTCCCATAAGCAAGCCCGCGCCGCCAAAGAGCAGAGCCGCTCCCGCAAGCGTGACCGGTGAGATCCACGAGAGGACAAAGCCCAGGATGTTCTGGGCAGGGCCCATGCGTCCGTGAGAACCCGACGAGTGCCCGTGGTGACCCGGGGCATGCGCGTGTGTGTGGTGTCCCGAGACGTGGACGTGATGTCCGCCGCCTCCGAGATGGAGGTCGCCGGCGGCAGCCAGGACCAGGGCTGAGAGCAGCCCGACCGCGAAGCTGACGACGAAGATGGTTGTCACTGGTTCATCCCTATCGTGCTCTCTTGCGGGATTTGCGTCAATTCAGATGTAGACGACGCGAAGGCGGAAGATGTGATGCCGGGCAGTGCATTCGGGAGGGGTCCGATGCGGCGGTGGACCATCCAGTCCGTAGTGAAAGGACCTGACACGATGGCAGCACACGATAACGAGTCGCACGCGCATCAGTGGCACCTGGAGATGATCCAGGATCGGCCGGCCTGCGACGGCCCCAGCGCACCGTGCCTTCTGTGCGACACGTTCCCCCGTAGCGTCAGCCCATCCTTAGAAAGCGCCTCACTCTCATGGGGCGTGGTGCCGCGTGCGACATGGGTGACTTGTGGGCGTGCGAACATTCCGTAGCTTTGGCCTGTAGGCCAAGTTTTCGCGACTGCATCAGATACTCTCATCGAGGGTCTCCCGCGGGTCACTCCAAGCTCCGAGCATCCCTCGCTCGCGCAAGAAACTTGGCCTAAAGGCCAAAGCTACCGTGGGGTCGCAACGAGTAAGGATCTGTGCAGTCTGGGCACAGGTAGCTTTGGATGAGCACAGGTAGGTTTGGCCTTTAAGCCAAGTTTCTCCTTAGGAGAGTGCCTCACTTTCATACGGCGTGGTGCCGCCGCGCGGCATGGGGGACTTGTGGGTGACTCACGTCGCCCATTGGACCGTCTCGTCCCATCCACACATCACCCATTACGAACGCGCTCAGAGACGACATGCCGCGCGCCGATCACCATGTTTCTCGCAAACGCCAGTCACCCACTAGGGGCTGACGCTACAGCCGAAAACTCGTCACGGAGGCGACGATGGTGTACTGGCTAACAGGCTCGGTGCCAACATTGGCCGCATCGAGGGAGCCGCCGGTGAAACTCACTGCGGCTCCTGATGTCTCTTCTGAGAAGCGGCGAGCTACGTGCGCTGGAGCACGCAGCCGGAGCTGTGATTGCTCCACTCTTGCTGCAGGAAGTAGTGCCCTCCGTCGATGGTCTGGTTGTAATTGCCGGAGTAGCTACCAAAATTCCAGGCGCACTTGTCACCGTTCTCGTATCCGCTGCGGTCGTACCAAGCCGTGCCCAGCGGGTCCGTGATGCTCTCGTTGGCCTCGTGGGAAGTGACGTTGATGGTCGAATCGGCAGCCGCGTCGCCGTTCGGAGAGTTGCCACTGCCACAAGCGCTGAGGTTGTGCCCCGTGTAGGGCATGTTCGCGTACAGGACGGTACCCGAGGTCGTGCCGTTGCCGGCGGAGGTGTTGGAATGGTAGGCGCAGAATTGGCTGAAGGCGCAGCTGCTGCCGCCATAGCAGCTGCTGACACCGTTCGGCAGGAACACAAAGTACTCGTCGGTCGTGCCAACGGGTAGATTGCTGTTCTTCACCACACGCTGCACTTCTTGCTGGATCTGACCGTCGTTAACGCAGAGGGAGCCACCGGCCCTTGAGCTGCAGCCGTTGCCGGCGGCCGACGAGTCGGAGATGGCACCACCGAAGCTTTCGCTGTACGAAATGTGCGTGCGCGCGCTGTTGTAGTACTGCGTGTCGCTGTCGTACACGTTGCTCGTCGACCCGCTCCCGCCCGCGACGTTCTGAAAGAAGCCATTGATGATGCTCTGGTAGGAGGTGGAATAGCTGTAGACGTTGGAGGGATTCCAGTAGATGGCGAAGGTGTGATGGACGCCTATCTCGACGGGACCATTGTGGTACGTGAGGTTGCTACCGCCCGAGCGCTGGCTGCTCGCGTGCCCGTGGGCCGGCACGACTCCGAGAATATGGCCGGCCGGGTTCGACGGGCTGGGTGGCGAGGCATGCGCCGGTATCGCGCCCAGCAGGAACAAACCCGAGACCGAGATTGACAGAACAAGTCGCCGCAAGATCCACCTCCTTGAGAACGGTAGGGACTACTCCCTGACAAGCGTTGACATTACCAAGTAAAAGGACGACTGTCAACCCCTCGCCTTGACCCGCAATAACCGGATCGAACGGATCTGGAAACTCCCCTGTCACATACCGCCTCCTTCTCCGTTGTACTTATGACGCGGCCCGAGTTTTTCGGAAACTGCGCCGGACAGGAGGAGCCAGGCACATTCCCCCGGTGAGGAAGCCGGGAGACAACGCACGGGGTGACCATTGACCTGATTGCGCACGAGGGCAACGGGCAAATCCATTAACAGCTCATTGCGGCATCAGGAACGACCCGAAAGTGGTATTGCGAGGTGCCCGCGACTCCGATAGACTTGCCACTGCGAGGGACAGGAAGGGAAAGGGTATGACCATGCGCGCGCACGATCTCGACGGCGGCGTACCGGTACCACAGCAGGAGCGTTTACAGACGCTCAACGAGATCAGCCGCGTGCTGGCGTCCATGCTGGATTTGCGCACCCTGTACGACACGATCTATGAGCAGATCGGCCGCGTTATGGATGCGAGTCAGTTCTTTATTGCGCTCCACCAATCGGGTCAGCCGACGTTTGACGTACCGTACTTGCGCGAGGATGGAAAGCTCGGTCTGGATGACACAGCTCCCTACGGGGATAACGTGACCAGCCTCGTGATAGCCCAGGGCTCGGCTCTTATCTACGGTACCGCCGAGGAGTACGAGGAGTATGAACGGGGCCACGGACTGTCGGAGGGCCTGGTTGGCGAGCAAACCAGCGAATCCGGCATATTCGTACCTTTGAATACCGGAAGCCGCACCATCGGCGCCCTCACGGTTCAGACCATGCGCCGCCACGCCTATACCGAGGAGGACATGGGTATGCTCTCGGTCATTGCCTCGCAGGCGGCGGTGGCCATCGAGAATGCTCGCCTGTATGCCGAGAGCCAGGAGGCTGTGCGCCGTACTCAGGCCATATTACACGTCGCCCGCACAATCAGTGGCTCCCTGGACCTGGCCACGGTGCTCGACTCGATCCTGACCGGCATGCGCGACGTACTGCCGTTCTACCTTGCCGCTGTTCTCCTGCCGGATCACGCCGGCGAGTACCTCGAGATCGCCGGCCGCATCGGCCCCCCCGACGGTCGCGGACACGAGACAATCAAAATTTCGATTGGGGAGGGTGTGACGGGGCGCGTTTTCCAGACGGGCGAGCCTATGGTGGTGCCGGACGTTCGATCGTCGACCGACTACGTCAGCGACGGCTCCGGGCACGTTCGCTCCGAGCTTGCGGTGCCATTGCGCCGGGGTGAAAACGTGGTCGGCGTACTGAACATCGAGCGGCAGGAGGTGAACGGGTTTTCTCAGGACGATCTGAACCTGCTATCTCTGTTTGCCAGTCAGGCGGCAATTGCCATCGAGAACGCGCGTCTTTTCCGCGAGCTGCGCAACCGGGTCTCGGACCTGCAAACGATCCAGAGTGTGGTGCAACAGCTCACGCCGGTGCACGAGATTCCCGCCATCGCTTCGGTCATCAATCTGGAGCTCAAAACGCTCATCGACTACCACTCGTGGCGCCTCTTCATCGTCGATCCCGACGGCCAGGCGCTGGTTCCAATATCGATCCACGGCCCGCTCTCAGATCGACGGCTGACGGTTGGCGAGGGAGTAACGGGATGGATTGCTCAATACGGCCAGTCCGTGCTGATCGACAACCTGCTCCATGACCCACGATCCGCGCACATCGCGGGCACGCCCAGCCGCCCGGAGTCGATGATCGGCGCGCCGCTGTTATACGAAGGAAGCGTTCGCGGAGCCATCACGCTCTCCAAGCTCGGCGTCCGCCAATTCGATCAAAACTCACTGCGCTTACTCGAGATCGTGGCGGCGCAAATGGCCATCGCATTTGACCGCGCTCACCTCTACCAGGAGCTGCGTGCCGAAGCCATCACCGACCCGCTGACGAGCCTGTACAATCGGCGCTACCTCTCCGAGCGGTATGTTGAGGAGCGGTCGCGCGCTCTCCGCAATCAGCACACTCTCGCCGCCATGATGGTCGACATCGACAAGTTCAAGCACGTCAACGACACATACGGTCATGATGCCGGCGATCTGGTGCTGCAAGATCTGGCGCGGATCATTCGCACGACGGTCCGAGCCGAGGACATCGTCGCGCGTTACGGAGGCGAGGAGTTCTGCATTCTGCTGCCCGAGATCCCTCCCGACGACGCTGTGCAGCTAGGTAGCCGTTTGCGAGACGTCATAGAGCAGCATGACATGCCCAACGCGGCAGGAGTCCAACGGATTACCGTGAGCGTAGGCATCGCCTTGCTGCGACCCGGGGACGACACCATGGAAGTTTTTGCCCGCGCCGACCAGGCAATGTACCGTGTCAAGCGTGCCGGCGGGAACCGCGTGTGCCTGGACAACGGAGGTGATGTCTCCATGGTGGGATAATTATTTTTATGGTAAGCTAATATTGTATGTACGTAGCTCACGCGCCGAAACAGTACGCTGTTCGGGCGAGACCATCAAGCGAGAGACGCTTGATGGCCTTTTTTTAGGGTGTCCCTCGAAGCATGGTGGTGGGACGCCCATGCAGTACGAAAGGACACCCTTTGACCTCGTTTACCGAATTGAATTTGCCTTCGCGCCTGGTGGAGACGTTGCGCCGGATGGACGTGATGGAGCCGACGCCCATCCAGGAGGCGACGATCGAAGAGCTTGTCGCCGGCCACGATGTGGTCGGACAAGCTCGCACCGGCTCGGGAAAGACATTGGCTTTCGGCATCCCCATCATGGCTCTCTGCGACCCCGATCTTGCCGCACCTCAGGCACTGGTGCTGGTACCGACACGTGAGCTTGCGGGTCAGGTGGCTCGCGTCATCGACAAGCTGACTCCCACGCGCGGCCTGCGGGCGGCGCAGATATACGGCGGACGTGATATGGGCGATCAGATCGCCTTGCTGAACACCGGTCCCCAAATCGTCATCGGCACTCCAGGGCGCCTTCTCGACCACCTCTATCGCGGGTCGCTCGCGCTGCGACATCTACGGATCATGGTTCTCGATGAGGCCGACCAGATGCTGGACCAGGGCTTTGGTCCGGATGTCGACCTGATTCTCGATTGCGCGCCGGCGAAGCTGCAGATGGCCCTCTTCTCCGCCACGATTCCCGAATGGGTCCACCAGGTGATCAGCCACCGCCTGCATGAGCCCCGCATTATCAAGGTCGACGAGATGCAGAAGGGTCCAAACGAATGCGTGGAGCACACGGTCATCGAGGTGCCCACGAATCGAAAGCTGGACGCGCTGCGCGAGCTTCTCGGCGAGCGCGGCGGCGGCAACATTATCGTCTTTGTGCGCACCAAGATTGGCGTGGAACGCCTGGAGCGGCAAATCAGCGCAATGGGTTTCCCCGTCAGCGCGCTGCAGGGCAACCAGAGCCAGGGCCAGCGTGAGCGAGTCCTGCGCGGCTTTCGCCGCGGCAACCCGCCCATCATGGTGGCGACCAACGTGGCGGCGCGCGGTCTCGACATTCTGGCCATCGAGCAGGTCGTCAACTTCGACGTGCCCGACTCCCCCGAGCTGCTCACCCACCGGCTGGGCCGCACCGGACGCATGGGGCGGCGAGGACTTGCCGTCACGCTGGTCACACCCAACGACGAGCGAAAGTGGCGTTTGATCGAGCGGATAACCGGAGCAAAAATCACGCGCGAGCGCTTCGGACAGCCGGCACAACCGGCGGAAGATCGCCGCCCGGTAGCCACGCCCCAGCCCGTGAGCACGAGCGAGTCGCCGGCGGTCGTTCCGGCCGGAGCGATGCCCACGAATGTGGTTCCGACGACGGTAGCCTCGCCCGAGCATCCTGCCAGACGGCGGGCTCGAGGTGGGCGCAGATCGCCGCGGACCCAGCATGCGGTTACCTGCGCCACGTGCAAGCGCGAGACGACGGTCTCGTTCGTACCACGCGACGACCGCCCGGTCTACTGCAACACCTGTTTCCGCGAACGCAAAGAGAAGGAGACCGCGGCGTAGAGCAAGCCGCTTTCAGACGGTGGATACACCGTGGCTGCAGTCTCTTTGGATACCATCGTGCAGACGGACGGCAACGGTTTGTTCATCGAAGTGCCGGACGACATCGTCGCCGGCCTCGGCAAGGGCAAGCGGCCGCCGGTCCGCGCGACGCTCAACGGCTTTTCCTACCGCACGACCGTTGCTGCTTACGGCGGGAAATCCTACCTCGGGTTCCGTAAAGAGGTGCGTGAGGCAGCCGGGTTGAACGCAAACGACGCCGTGACGGTGTTGCTGGAGCTCGATGAGGAGCCTCGTACCGTGGAGCTCCCCGGATGATTTAGCCCGAGCGCTGACTGCGGCGCCCGACGCGCTCTCCGCCTACGAGGTGCTTTCGTTCACGCATCGCAAAGAGTACGTGGCATGGGTTGAGTCCGCCAAGAGATCCGCGACGCGCTCGCGGCGGATCGAGAAGACGGTGGAGATGCTGGAGGAGGGGCGAAAGGCGCCGTAAGCCTGCTGAGCTGGCGCGTGACAGTGTAATATGTCAAGCAATCACTACCTACGAGGGAGTGCCGTCACTCGCCGTACCACAACCGTATAACGTATAGAAGGATTCACTATGGCAGCTGAACGATGCCTCTATCAGGAACGCATCATTCAGGACCCCGAGATCATGACCGGCAAGCCCGTGATCAAAGGTACGAGGATTCCTGTGGAATTGGTGCTTGGTCACCTAGCCTACAACCCCGATTTGAATGAGTTGTTCGGCGCCTATCCTCAACTCAGTCGTGAGGATGTCCAGGCATCACTCGCCTACGCACAGTCGGTGGTCAAAGCGGGAAACAAACGGGCAACACGCAAGGAGGGCCCTCCAGCACCCGCCGCCCCTCGATGAGATTTGTGCTCGATGAAAGCGCCGACGCGCGTCTCCTTCCCCATCTGAACGCGCTTGGCCATGATGTGACGCGCCTAGGCACGGACTATCCCCTGGGTCTGCCCGACCACCGCGTCTTAGCCGTCGCTCACGAAGAGTACCGCATTCTCATCACGAACGACACCGATTTTGGCGAGCTGGTGTTTCACCACAGGCAGCCACACAGCGGCGTGATCCTGTTTCGGCTCGGTTCCTACGTCCCCCTGCCTATCCGGATCGCCCGGCTCGACGATGTCCTCCACCGCTACAGTGATCATCTCGAGGAGTTTCTGGTGGTGACGCTCCAGCGCATCCGCGTCCGCGGCGCACCCTTGCGGTAGGCGGCCAACGATCCGTCGAGACGCTCTCGAACCCCGAACGAAGGCGGCATGGATCACGCAGGCCGCGCGGCTGGTTGCTCCTTCGCCCCCTTCTCGGCCCGCTGCTGTCACCGTTGTTGGCGTCGGGACGCCGATTTGAGATCGGGCGACAAGGATGACAGCATCTTGCATAATTCCTCCACGGAAGCGAAAGCGCACAAGCCCCCCGGCCACCCGCGCGGAGTGTAGGCCGCGTGGTCCCTCTCCGGCT
>QHBP01000041.1 GCA_003244175.1 Chloroflexota bacterium
AGACCCAGGTTAATCTGTTGTTGCTTCTTTCCGTCTATGCTCTTTGGGGCTTTGTTCGCAGAAATGCGCTCGGTCGTAAGTGGCTCGTGCTGGCTGGCACGGCTGCCGGCTTGATGCTCCTTACCCGATATGACGCTGTCATATTTCTTCCGGCCCTCTCCGCCTTCCTGCTCGTTTTTCGCCTGCGTCATCGAGAGGCTCGACCAGCTTTGGGGGACGTTCTCATCTTTGGTGCAGCGGTTCTCCCCTGGATGGCTGCCATCTTGGTGTGGAACGACCTGCGTTTCGGTTCACCTTTCCTCACAGGACTCAAGGAACAGACCTTTGGCGAACCTTTCCTTTCTGGCCTGCTCGGACTTCTGGTTAGCCCAGGCAAGGGAATCGTCTGGTACGTTCCCCTGATCTTCCTACTGCCATGGTGCGTCAGAGGGTTCTATCGGAGAGCGCCCTACTTCGCGGCTCTCTCCCTCGTTCTCACTGTATTGCCCTTAGCGTTCTATTCGAATGTCGTGTTCTGGCATGGAGATCCAGCCTGGGGACCGCGGTACCTCTATACCGCCGTGCCGTATCTCGTGCTGCCCCTGGGGGAGATCCTCACCACCTGGATGCGACGCGCACGTGCATTGCGACTCACACTGCTGCTGTTGGTTGTCTCGAGCTTCCTCGTACAGCTATCTGCCATAACGGTTACTCCCTGGCGGTTCTGGTACAGGATCGAAGCAATCGAGCAGCGAACACGACAGCCTTTTCACTGGGGCGCACGACGATACCACTACTACTGGGATGTGAGGCAGTCGCCTCTGTTGATACAGCCGGACAACGTCTACCAAGTGATTCGGCTGAAGCTGGGAGAGAAGCGCTATGAGCTACGGGTGCATCCCGGTCCCCCCGGTGTATCGAACCCGGCGGACAAGTACCCGATCAATGCATTCGCGTTCTGGTGGCTCGACCCTCGGCACCCGATCTTCGGTTCCCGAACGCGCGGGGGACTCGCCGCACTCTTGGGATTTATCGCCATCTCGAGCCTTCTCTTTGTTGTTCTCGAGTTGAGAAAGAAAGGCGAACATGGCGGCGTCACAGCCACAACCAGTGTCTCCGGCTAGATTCATGGACCTAGCGCGGAGGGTCTATCGGTGGCCGATCGATCAGAACCTCACAGGGGGCATTTTCGAAGACATATTCAACCGACCGAGCGAACTTTGTGCCTCCCCGCTTATTTCCCTTGGGTTCATCGCCCATGAGAAGTAAATCTGCGTTGTTATCCCGCGCGTAGCGAACTATGTTCGGACCTGCCTGACGGGCTCGCTCGACTCGTCTATTGATCTTCACGTCATATTTTGACGCTATCTTCCCTGCGCGTTCGAAGGCCTGCTCCGAGCTTCGTTCCTGGTTCTCCATTGATGCATTTATCGGTAGGCTAAGCGGCACCTCAATGACGTACAGCACATCCATTGTGGCGCCCCGGAACTTGGCCATCTGGCTTGCGAGTGCTACGAGCCGGTCGGAAAGAAAGTCGCCTTGCACGGGAACCACTATACGGGAGAAACGCCCAGCCTCTCTCGTGATTCGGCTGATGTGCTGCTCGACGGCGCCGGCCTTTGGCACACGCAGCATCCAAGTAAATATCGAAGCGATCACAAGCACGTACGCCGTGCCAATGAATGCTCCGAGGGGCGTGAACGACTCGATGATCAAGAGGAGCCTCCGCGCCACTTCGCGTAGTCTCGGAGTCGGAACGCCCCCAAAGCAAGGAACACTACTCCCAGAACTGCTATCACGAGCGTGTGTGCCATGACGCTGCGGACAAGGACGATGAAGCCGAGGATGATATACGCGAAACTGACGAGGACATAATAGCGCCGTCGCATTACGGTGCCCGACCTATAGACCCTTTCACCAGGTGTCAGCCTCCGTTGACGTGTCGCGGTATCGGTCAAGATACGCCGTTAGGTTCAAGCGCTCAGTATACGTCAGTGAGGCGCCATGCCTTAGCTTCGCCAGCATGAATCGCAGGTTCGCTTTGTCGGCACTGCGAATATTCTTCCGATTGACAAGCTGGGTCACCTCCGTCCTGACATCTCTGCCGTTCAAAGCGGTGCTTCTCTGAAGGGGTCGGTGATGACACCTGTGCGGTCCAAGAGGTTACGGTGCAACTATCATCGGAGAATCCTCGGCACTCGATATGCGTTGTTGGAGGTCCCTCTGCGCGCGCTCGGCTTCAGCAAGCTTCCTGCGCTTCTGCATGAGCGTGCCCCGCACGACCGATTGGTCAAGAACCGACCGCGCTTCCGATAATTCCCGTTCAACTCCTGTGACCTCCTCGCGCACTTGGGTGACCGTTTCCGACACTTTCGCGAGCTGCGAGCGCCAGCGGTCAAGCGGGGTTTCGGCATTTTCACGCACTTGGACTTGCTCCTTCGACCGTCGATCCTCGATCTGCTCCGCCTCGCGCAGTATCCCCTCCGCCTCACTCTTGAGCTCCCGTACTGTGTCCTGCTTGGCTTCGTGCGTGCTAAGCGTCGCGAAAAACTGTCGGAGTGTTCCGCGCACGCGCTCCTGGTGTCCGGATGAAAGCTGTTCCTTCGCCGACGCAAGGACCTCCCTAAGCTGACTTTCGTTTTGCACCCACAGACCCGTGAGCCGGTCCCATACAAACTGGCTCGCGTCTCTCCACGCCTCCCACAAGGCTTGCCGGTCTTGAGGTGCAATCGGCGGCGGGGCATCGAAACTGGAGCGGATGGGGTTAAGGTCCCTGCGGATGCCGCGCAGAACCTGCGGTGATTCTTCTGAAGCCGCTCGGTTACGGAGCTCCTGTATTGCCGTGAGCAGCTCCTCCTTTCGCTCGCTGGATCGTGCGTATGCCTCTGTCTGCAGCCTATATGCTCGTGCTCCGAGGCCCCTCAGACGCCGCTCTAGCGCGAGCTTCGCCTCCAGACGGATGGCGGGAGCGGTGCGGACGCGTTCCTTCAAGCTCCGGAAATGCGGCCAAAAATTTCTGAGTGTGGTGTCTCCGTCTTCCGAGAGGAACTGACGTTCGAGGTTGTCTGCCTCCTCGGAAAGTTGAGAAGCTACCTTGTCAGCCTTTTGCTGCCATTCCTGCCAGTCTTCCACTCTAAAAAAACTCCGTGCTTTGCGGGGGTGGATCTCCCGTTAGGCTAGTTGGGGTGACCGATGGGGCTCGAACCCACAACCACTGGATCCACAATCCAGAGCTCTGCCTATTGAGCTACGGTCACCATATGTCCGGCTAATAACTCGGACGGCCAAAACGGCGGCAAATTTTACCATGTCCCCCCATGTATATTAGTGATGTTTCGGCGCTTTGCAGCACTTCATGGATTTTGCCGGAACGGCGAGAGTGCGCTACTCTTGCAATAAGTCAAACACTGATCTGAGGTCCTTACGAATGGTCCGACGTTGTCTCGCGCTGACCGCGGCTGTTGCAGTCGCAGCGGCTATTTTATTCTCATCACCGTCGGCTTGGGCCTCCAACAAGCTCAAGTCCCTCCCTCAAGGGTGGCCCAGGGCACTTGCGATACCTAGGCTCCATGTGCGGGCTTCTGTAGAAGCGGTACGTATGGACCAGCCAGGCGACCTTAGGGCTCCATTTCGCTGGGGTGACGTTGCGTGGTACAGCCGGGGCCCTAGGCCTGGCGAGCCGGGGAGGGCAACCATTTTTGGTCACCTTGATTCATACTGTTGCCCGGCTGTCTTTTATCGTCTGAAGTCTCTACACCGCGGTGATGTCGTGAAGGTGGCTTACCGACATGGCGGCTGGTTGACGTTCAAGGTCGATTGGCGGGCTGAGTACTGGAACAATCAAGTACCATCGCGGTTCATCTATGGCAACACTCGAGAACGAGGTCTAGTCCTGATGACCTGCGCTGGGGACTTTCACAACGATGGCGTTGGGTATGACCACAAAC
>QHBP01000058.1 GCA_003244175.1 Chloroflexota bacterium
CCAATCAACAATCCCGGTGAGTTGACCGGTACTCGGATCTCCAAGAATGTTGGGGAGACACATGTCGCCGTGGTTCACGCCGGCACGCTCGAGTGATCGCAGTGCCTCCGCCGCAATTCGCGCCGTCTCGGTGGAGTGCTGGCGCCACACGGAAACATGATGCAGTGGAATCCCGGGAAGCGCACTGAGGAGCAGCCATCCAGTGCGAGCGTCCAGTACCGCTGGAGCGGGGACGGCGCCGGTCAACGCCAGCTGACGTAAGAGAGGGACAGACCCATCATTGGGACGAACATACGCCGTGGCGCTGGCTTGAGTGCGCACGCGGTGCACTGGCTCAGCCATACCCACGGGTTCCCACGCGGAGAGCGCCGGCCAAAGAGCACGCGGATCCGTGTGCGGGCGATCACCGNNGAAGCAGACGTCGAGTGCACCTTCAGATGGCATCATCTGATGAGAGTTTGGCTGGTTGAGCGTCATGCATTCTCGAGACTACGTCTGGTACGAGTTATCGAGATTCAACATCCGTGCATTCGGTCCACGTCCACTGGGCCATCACATCGTTATGAGTCGTTGAGGTCCTTAAGTACGGCGAGGTGATACGTCCCCGCCTGCCGTAGGACAGGTGCACGGTCCGGATCAGCCCAGCACCAGACGGCGACACAGAGGGAGCGCATCTCTCGGAGGAGCCGCAGCAAATCCCAGTCAATGTCCTGGAAGTGGTGAGCGGCTACCTCGTCGGAGAGCACGGTGAGATCCCACTCCTATGGGCCAAGGCAGGCCGACTCAAAGTCGATCCAGCGGGACCCTGGGGCGAGAGCAGCAAATTCGCGCCGTGTGGCTCACCATGAAGTGGCCGGATCGCCGGGCGAAACGGGCTAATAGCCGAGAGGAGTTCCTGATATCTGCGCCGAAGGAATTTTTGGTCATCCAGTGGGAGAGCCTGAAGCGTAGAGGAAGCTTCAAGGATCCTCGTTACGCCATCGAAGCAATCCCAGGCACGCAGCGGTTTGGGATACGTAGCAAGGGCATCATGTAAGACGCGGAGGGACTCTCCGAGTACGTTGGGCGAAGGTTCGCATGAGGCGTGGAAGCAGTACTCCCAGAAGCTCACCTCCAACCCGCCATACAGGTGCGGGCCGGGGGCAGAAGCGAGGCTGGAGGAACGACGGGCCCATCCATCGAGNNTCGCCACCAGGAACTGAGCAATCATCACTTCATCGGCGAGGCTCGCCTCTTCCCGTGAGGTGTTCACCATCGCGACTATGGACGCCGCAAGGTGGATGACCGTGTGGTTGGAGTCTTGGAGAATCGTGGGATGGTGAGCATCGATGCGGTACAAAGCCGCGATACGCTGTGCTGCGTCAATTGCTCGGTGTTGTCGCTCTGATTCGGTGTCGGACATGACATCCTATCGCGGTGCCTTCGTCCTCTTCATGCATCCCATGAAACCCCGCAAGGCCACCCACGATTCGACGCGACGACTCTCGTTGCGACCAATCTCACGATGGAGGAGGGAGACGGCTTGTTCGCTGGCCGTACCTCCAGTCTAGCGATCGCCCTCCCTGTGGAGGGTCTCACCAAGCGTCCATTTCTAACCACTGACCGTTGCAGCGGCCGAAATCCGTGTGAACTGAGAGCTTGAGCCTTCTCGTCGAGGCCTCGATCGATGTCGTGAATCAGAGGAGGAGAACCATGTCTCGCGCGCCCCCAGGAGCTTCCCCGCGTCTAAATGATCTCGCTGATGCCGAGCCCAACGCTCGGCATCGGGCATTTTAGACACAGGAGCCAATACCATGTCCAACCGTCTCCGCATCTTCGCGCATTCGCTTGCCACTTGGGTGATAACAGCGGCGAGCCACGTGACTGACGCTGCACTGTTTGGCCGGGGAGCCATTCGGTATCGACACGATCGGGTCCCAATCGCGGTGCTGGTAACAAACGGCAGCCGGCGCCGGAAGATCGAACGCAAACTGCGCGCCGGACTACGTCAGCTGCGGCACCTCCTCGGTCCGCCACCGCTGGGTGATATCGCCGTCGTCGTCCAGCAGGTCATCATGCTGGATCGGCAGTTCGCGGGCTGCTACCAGCTCCGACAGCGTCCGGACGGTTCTCAATCCGCACTGCTGCGTGTGGCACTCGAAGTGAATCACACGCGTCTCAGCAGCGACGACCTGCTGGCCGTGATTGCCGAGCAGTGGATTGCCATTGCCAATCAGCAGAGCGGACCGACCCTGCTTGTGCCGATCGAGTACGAATCCAGGCAGGGAAACTCTGAGAAGCACGGTCCAGCATCCCGACTAGATCCGCTGATGCCCTACCGGGACGATGCACATCCGCACCGTGCCTGATTGCACAGCATCGCTTCGTCATTCCCCTTCAATTGGAGGTACGCCATGGCCCAATCCATTACCCTCACGAGCTTCGGCGAACTCGCGGACGCGCTCGGGCTCGATCCGAGCCCGGAAGACAACTCCGGTGATGCAGACGAGCAGGCTGTGGTGCCTGCCGCAACCGAAACCCGGGTTCCTGACCTTACGGATCTCCTTACCGAGCTGGAGACTGCCGGCGGCAGTCTTGCCGCCATTGTCCGCCGGGACCAGGAAGCACGAGCACAGGCCCTGCAGGACCTGGAACGATACGATTCCATCCTGGCCAAGCAGCGGGAAGCCGAACAAGTTCGTACCCGCGCCCAGCAGATGCGGCATGAGGCCGAGGCACTCAGCGAGCGCGCATTTACCGAACAGGGTCGAACCGAAGCGACCCGGATCGCA
>QHBP01000285.1 GCA_003244175.1 Chloroflexota bacterium
GTTGCTGACCGCCCGACAGCTGGTGCGGGTAGTGATTGGCGTGCGTTGCCAGCCCCACTAGCTCGAGAAGATCGTCGACCCGGACCTTTCGCTCTTCCCGACCCAGCTTGCGGAGGCGCACGCCGAATCCGACGTTTTCTCGAGCGGTCAGATTCGGGAACAGGCTGTATGCCTGGAACACGACCCCCATGTTTCGCTTGTTTGCCGGGACCGACGTGATACCCGATCCGCCGACTAGAACCTGGCCCGCATCCAGCTGCTCCAGGCCCGCAAGCACTCTCAGGGCTGTTGTCTTCCCGCAACCAGATGGACCAAGGAGCGCAATCAGCTCACCGGGCGCGATGTGGAGGGTAAGCCCGCGGAGCGCGTGAACATGTCCGAATGACCTGTGCAATTCGATGAACTCGACTTCAACGCCGGCCCGGTAAACGTTCGCTGGCTTGGTTTGCTCTTGCTGTTGTATGGTCATGACTCATCCTCTGCGACAAGCGGCGAGACAGAGCGCCCTCGGCCCGCAATCGAAATGATCAATAGCAAGATAAATCCGAAGAGCAGTGAGGCCAGCGAGACGGCCACGGATATTTCCGCATCTCGCTTGCCGACGAGGTTTATCACCACCTGAAGAGTATTGAAGTTCAGGAGGGACGCTATCGTGAACTCTCCAAGGACAAGTGCAACTGTGATGACCGCCGCCGACATGATTGCGGCGCGCAGATTGGGAACAAGCACTCTCGCTATCACCATGGGCCAAGAGTAACCCAGCGTGCGCGCTGCTTCAGCTAGCGTTTGTGCGTCGATCGCGCCGAACCCGGCATCGATCGATCGATAGGCAAAGGGAAGGGCGAGAATTACATAGACAAATGTCAGGGTAAGAGGTGAGCCGCCGAGTAGGTTATACACAGTGTTATAAACCCGGGCGATACCCGCCACCAGAGCAATGGCGGGAAGCGCGATCGGGAGTAAGCAAGTGAATTCGACGATGCGCCTCACCCGCGGCACTCGCAGGCGCGCCCAGGTGATCGTCGGCACCAGGAGCAAGAGGGTCAGGACGACGGTAATCGCGGCGAGCTCGAGGGAAGTCCTGATTCCCGACGCTATATCCGGATCTGTGACGACACTCACCCACGCATAGGCGCTCCGTCCTTTGATGCCGCGCGTCGAGAACTCCAGCATTGCAAACAGCGGCAGCAAGAAGTACAAGGCTAGTAGGAGGAGGACAAGAGATCGAAAAACAGTATACCCGGAGATAGAGAATCGAGCGGAACGGGCTCCCACCGGACTGCGAACTACCGAAGCCACTTGGACGTCCTCCTTTGCAAGCGCGCGTACAGGGTCATGATAACGGCAACCAGGACGACCATTGTGAAGGACAGAGCCTGCGCAATATTCTGCTGATCGAGGTTTACCTCGCTGCTCAGCAGATCGGCGATCTTCAATGTGATGATGGGGTCGCCCTGCGAGATCAGTGCTGCCGCGGTCGCATATGCCGAGAAGGCGTTGGCAAACAGCAGAAGGAGGGCTCCGATGAATGCAGGCGCGAGAA
Source organism: Chloroflexota bacterium (assembly GCA_003244175.1). Taxonomy (GTDB): domain Bacteria; phylum Chloroflexota; class UBA5177; order UBA5177; family UBA5177; genus QHBP01. Next base: position 1,544 of record QHBP01000285.1, read on the forward strand.
TTGGTCCGGCAACGANNCGCCAATAGGTCCAGCTAGTGCCTCCCAGGGTTTCGGACGCCTCCCTCCACTGAGGCCGCAGCCCATCCATCGCTGGCAGAAAAACGATCACCATCAAGGGGATCTGGAAGTACGTGTAGACAAGTGCCAGACCCGGTACCTCATACAGCCAGGCGCCGGTAGCAAAGAGATCGATGCCGAAGTGACTCTGCACAAAGACCGTGAACATCCCGGTGAACCCGAAGGTCGCCAGGAAGGCAAACGTCAGCGTGACGCCGCCAAACTGAGCGAGTACGCCTGATGCTGCGATGATGACCTGCCTCAGGATGCCGGTCCGTGAGCGGGATGCGACGACCCACGTCAGCAGCATACCGCAGATTGCGCCGATCAGAGCCGTCACCGCAGAAACCTCGACGGACCGCTTGAACTCCGTGACGAAGACCGCTGAGCTGATCGCGTGGAAGTTATCTAATGTGGGTTTGCCGGTGGGGCCCTGGAACGCGCCTACCAGAACGATGTACGTAGGCCACAGCAGAAAGATCCCGATATACACGAAGAAGGGAACGACACCGGCGTAGGGCGTGATCGCAGTCCGAAGGTTGCTGGATCGGCGGCGGCCAGACCCGGCGCGCCTGCTCGCCGCAGGCGCGCCGGTGACCTCGACCACCGGACGTGCGTCGGTGGTCATCGCAGTCCGCTAGCCACCTATGGCCGAGGACCAGTTTTGCTCGAGGTAACTCTGATCCTGCACGATCTGAGACGGCTTTAGGACAAGGGGCTTTCCCGTCACCTTGGGCAGCGCGGCCACCAGACCTTTGCTCCCTGCATGCGCCTTGAGCATCGCCGCAAGGCGTACCGGACGAGCCAGCCCCTTCAGCCACAGAACCTGCCCAGCATTAGAGTAGAGATACTCCTCCCAGAGTCGGGCAGCTGCCGGGTGCGGAGCGTCCTTATTGACCGACTGATCGTAGAACGCGCCCACAACGTCGTTCTTGGGCACGAGAGTCTTCCACTTAATCTTGCCGGCGAACTCCTTCGCGTACCCCGCATTGAGGTATTCCCAGTCGATGACCACGGGCGTGGCGCCTGATTGGACAGTCGCCGGGGTTGGGTCGACTTTGAGGAAGTTTCCCTCCTGGTACAGCTTATGAAAGAAAGCGACACCGGGCGCGAGGTTGGTTGCCGTGCCCCCTTCCGCAATGTTGGCCATCATCAGGCCATGGAAGCCCGCGGAAGCCTTGGTCGGATCGCCGTTGAGAGCGACTTTCCCTCGATACGCCGGCTTGAGAAGATCGTTGATGCTCTTTGGCGCTGGCACCACATCCGGGTTATATCCGATCGACGAGTAGCCTCCGTAGTCCCCGTACCACTTACCGTTCTTGGCCTTGACGTTTGCAGGAATGTCTTTCCACGTCAGGACCTTGTAGCGTGCGTACAGGTTCGTGTTTTTGAGGGCCACGTTGGTACCTAGATCGAAGACGTCCGGAGCAGTATCGTGGCCTTTGAGGCGTACCGCGGCATCGATCTCATCCTGGCTGTTTGCATCCGGGTTCGCCGAGTTAATCTTGATTCCATACTTTTTCTGAAAGCTGGCTATGATGGCGCCGTAGTTCGCCCAGTCTGGGGGAAGGGCGATGACATTGAGATTTCCCTCTTTTTTCGCGGCCTTGATCAACCCGGCAAGGCCGCCGAACGCCTTCGCCGAAGTCGCAGTGCTCGCGTTCACCCGTGGGCTGCTCGCGCTCACCAAACTTGCCGTGGGTCCCCAAGCTGCCCCAATGAGTCCGACGCCGCAGACAACGCTGGCCGCGACGGTAAAGTGGCGTTTCCTCATGTGTCTCCTCCTGTATCCGGTTACCTATGACTGGACAGAAATGAACTTGGAACGGTCCTGCGAAACGGGATCTGTACCTGGATCGAGTACGAGGATCTGACGCGCGATTTCACCCGTGCGAAGACGATCGAACGCCTCGTCGAGCTCGTCAAGGTCGATGTGACGCGCGATGAGCTCATCG
>QHBP01000184.1 GCA_003244175.1 Chloroflexota bacterium
ACTTCATACTGCTTTCAAGGATCCAATTAAGCGCCTAAGTTAGCCCAGCTTGCGGGACGCTTCTTGACCCGCGACCACGAGTTCAAGCCCGCTTATAGAAAGGAGCCAGAAACCAATGCAAGAAACACTCCGCGCTCGCCTGACCGGCGAGCTTGACGCGCTCAAAGAGAAGCATTTGTACCGCAGGCTGCGGGTGGTGGACGGGGAGCAGAAGGCGGTCTGCGTGATCGACGGCAAAGAGGTGATTAACCTCTCGTCGAACAACTACCTCGGCCTCGACACGCACCCCTACTTGAAGCAGAAGGCTGAAGAAGCGGTGAGGGAACTCGGCGTCGGCAGCGGCGCGGTGCGGACCATCATCGGCACGATGCAGATACACCAGGAGCTGGAGGAGCGGCTTGCGAAGTTCAAGCACACCGAGGCAACCCTCACGTTCCAGTCGGGCTTCACCGCGAACACCGGCGTGCTCGGCAGCCTCATGGAGGACGGCGACGCGATCATCAGCGACGAGCTGAACCACGCCTCGATCATTGACGGCATCCGGCTCTCGAAGGCGAAGCGGTTCATATACCGCCATAGCGACATGAACCACCTGGAGGAGCAGCTGAAGGCAGCGCAGGGCGCTCGCACCCGTCTGGTCGTCACAGACGGCGTGTTCAGCATGGACGGCGACCTCGCTCCCCTCGACAAAATTGTTGATCTGAGCGAGCGGTACGGGGCAATGGTGTTCGTGGACGACGCGCACGCGAGCGGCGTGTTCGGCAAGGATGGCCGCGGCACAGTCGACCACTTCGGGCTTCATGGCCGCGTCCATGTGCAAGTCGGCACACTGTCAAAGGCAATCGGCGTTCTTGGCGGGTACGTCGCGTGCAGCCAGGCTCTCCGAGAGCTACTCATCCATAAGGGCAGACCGTTTCTGTTCAGCACTTCGCACCCGCCCGGAGTAACGGCGGCCTGCATCGAGGCGATCGACGTGCTGCGGACAGAGCCCCTGCTCATCGAGCGGCTCTGGGACAATACGCGGCACTTCAAGGACGGTCTTCACCGCCTCGGACTGAACACCGGCAACAGCCAGAGTCCAATCACTCCCGTGATCGCGGGATCCGGCGAGAAGGCGACTCGTCTCAGCAACCGCCTGTTCGAAGAAGGCGTATTTGCACAAGGGATCGGCTATCCGACTGTTCCTGATGACAGGTCACGGGTTCGCACTATCGTGACCGCGACCCATACTCGCGAGGACCTCGACGCCGCGCTCCACGCTTTTGAAGTCGTGGGGCAGGAGCTCGATTTGGTCGGAGCAGGTCAGCCCGCGGCAAGCGCGGGCGCATGACGTACGTCGTTCGCCATACCACCGATCTCGACCCGTCCACCGTCGTCATCCTCCCGGTGTTCAGCGACGACGAGTTCCGTGGCTTTGAAAATACCGGCCTGCTCGAGCACGCTCCGCTTCGGGATGTCCTGCGGCAGGACCTGCTTCCGTCGCTCAAGTACGCGGTGACGGGCACGTTCCAGGTGGAGAAACGGCCCGCCGTTCTCGCCGTCCAGGCGGGAAAGGCCGCCTCCTTCGAGCCTCTCACCCTCATGCATGTAGCCGCATCGGGCTCGCGCCACCTGACGGCGAGAGGAATGGGAGACATGGCGGTACTTGACCGCGGCTTCTTTTCACCGTGCGAGACAGGGCGTGCCGCCGTCGAGGGAATCGTTCGGGGGGCTTATGACCCTGCACTGAGAAAAGAAACCCGTCCGCCGGAACGCCGGGTCGCGGCCCAATCGATTCGCGTACTCTCCGCGCGTAACGCCGACGAGATCGGGGAGGGCGCTCGCCTTGGCCGGCTGGTGGGCGAGTGCGCCGCCGTGGCCCGCAACCTGGTCAACTTGCCACCGAATGATCTCACGCCGACGATCTTGGGAGAGCGCGCGGCAAGTCTAGCCGAGGAAAACGGGCTGGAATGCGAGGTGCTGGGCGAGGGCGAGATGCTGGACCTGGGCATGGGAGCCCTTCTCGCGGTCTCCTCGGGGAGCGACCAGCCGGCGCGGGTCATTGTGATGCGTTACGGTAACCCGGCATCGCCCGTGAAACTTGCGCTCGTGGGCAAGGGCATGACCTTCGACAGCGGCGGTCTGTGGATCAAAAGCCACGAGGGCATGTCGACCATGAAGGGAGATATGGGCGGCGCAGCCGCCGTGATCGCCGGCCTACTGGCAGTCGCGAAGCTCGCCGTGAGGAACATTCACGTCAGCGTCTACATCGGCTCGGCGGAGAACATGTTGAGTGGACACGCCATGCGCTCGGGAGATGTCGTGCGGGCGATGACCGGAGAGACCATCGAGGTCCTCAACACCGACGCGGAGGGCCGGCTGGTGCTGGCAGACATGCTGGCGTACGCGCAGCAGCGGGGCGCGACGCACCTCGTCGACTTCGCCACCCTGACCGGGGGTGCCGTAACCGCGCTCGGAAATGTCGCCACGCTCGCCACCGGACGCCCGTTCGAGTGGGTATCGCGGGTGGTGGCGTGCGCGAATGGAGCGATGGAGCGCTGCTGGCAGATGCCGATGTTTCCGGAGTACCGCGTCGCCATGGAGAGCGAGATCGCCGACATCAAGAATACCGGCGGCACGCCGGCCTCGGCGCTTACGGCCGCCGCCTTCCTTGCCGATTTTGTGTCCGACATTCCGTGGGCCCACATGGACATCGCCGGAACGTCCTGGGCCCCCGATAAGAAGGCGTACGCGCCACAAGGGGGCACGGGAGTGGGAGTAGGCACGATCGTCGATCTTGTACGTCAGCTAAGCGAGACCGGGTGGTAAATTTTTGCGTTAGCCCCCGGGCATGCAGTGTCACAGCATGAGGGCGGTGGTGATTTCAAAACGTGCCCCGTCGTCGGCTTCAGCCTCGAGCGTCCTTTCGAGATCCATGCGAATGTCGGGGTCTCCAATCCGGTGGGCGAGCTTGCCCAGAGCCCATGCGGCGTGACCGCGGACCAGGGGATGGTCGTCGTTCTGCAGGGAGGTGAATAGTGGGGCGATCGCTTCTTCGGAACCCACATTACCCAGGGCTACCGCGGCGTTGCGACGCAGCATCCACACCTTTGCACGGCGAATGGCCGTCCCTCGGAACGCATCCAGATATTGCGCATGCGACAGGGAGAGTAACCAGAAAAGATCGACGGCCTCCCGAGCCCCGGTGCCTTTGAAAGCCGCATTTCCGGCGTCTTCGACGTCACTCCCCTGATAGGGAGTGGAGACATCGGTCTTTCCGTGCGCGGCGCGAATATGGGCACGAACCTCCCGCTGCCAGCGTCTGGTGTCCTGCTGTCCAGTCACGTAGGGTCTCACGGCCGGTGGGCACACATCCTGACAGATATCGCACCCAAACACCCATGCGCCGATGGCATCTCGATACTCGAAGGGGATGGCCCCGCGGTGTTCGATCGTCAGGTAGGAGATGCACTTCCTTGCGTCGATTGCATACGCGGGTCCTAACGCGCCCGTGGGACACGCGGTGACGCAGAGGGAGCAGCTGCCGCAATCGCGATTGAGGGAGACGTCGGGCGTCAGGTGGAGCGTCGTCACGATCTCACCGAGCATGACGTAGGAGCCGAAGTGCTCGGTCAGCACGTTGGTGTTCTTGCCATACCAACCCAACCCGGATCGGGCGGCGAGCGCTTTGTCCATCAGGGGACCGGTGTCCACAAACCAACGGTGGTTACCCCCAAACGCCGCTTCCAGGCTCGCGGCGAAAGTCGTTAGGCGCTGGCCGAGCTCCTGGTGATAGTCGCGGCCCCATGCGTAGCGAGCGATCCTTCCGCGATCCCGCGCATCCCCGGGACGGTCCCGGCGGCCGTACGCGAGTGCCACCGAGATGATCGAATGCGCGTCAGGAAGCGTCGCTCCCGGAATTGATGAGCGACGCGCGCGCTCCGCCGTTATCCACCCCATGTCACCTTGCCTGCCCTCGTCGACCCACGCAAGGTAGCGCTCTCCTTCGACATAGAGTGGCGCAGCTGAGCCAATGCGAACGAGATCGAATCCGGCCTCTTTGCCCAAGCGTTTCACCAGCAGCGACGTTTGACGTCCCACAGCGTCGCGGACCTCATGCACGGCAGAGCTATCCCGAAACGTGGACGGGGATGCTCGCTTGACGGACCAGATCTTCGAGCTGCTGGGCGTTGCGAACACCATAGTCGGCATAGCAGTTGTTCATGAGAGCGTGGACCTGACGCGTTTCCTTGGAGAGCGCGCGAAGCTTGGGTACCCACTCCGAAAGCTCGGCCTCGTCGTACAGGTAGCGAAATCTCTCCTGCACGCCGACCCCCGGTTTGTCCCACGTCTCCTGCCGGCGCCCGTGAAACCGGACCACTGCCAGGTCGGACGTCGCCACCGCGACTGGTGGAACGCTGGCTGTGGTGCCCTGCGGCTCGTCGACACACGTGTAGGCGATGCCGTGCTCTTTCAGGAAGGCGAGCGTCTTGTCCGCATGCCTGTCGTCCATCCAGGAGCGCTGACGGAACTCGACAGCCATCGGATAGTCCCCGAGTCGAACGCGCGCTTGCTCCAACCGATCCAGGTTTTCGCGGCTAAAGTAGAACCATTTAGGAAACTGCAGAAAGACCGCACCGAGCTTGCCGGCTCGATACAGCGGCTGCAGAGCAGAATGAAACATCCCCCACGCCTCGTCCACGACCTTTTGTGGTACGTCCTTGGAGTACAGGCTGGAGCGTTTGCCGAGGTCGACCGGCAGCATCTCTCGTAGCCTCTTCGGCAGCTTGCCCACGGGCGTGGGGTGACCCGTGAAAAGTCGAAAGGCCTTGATATCGAAGATGAAGTGATCCGGCGTGCGTTCCGCCCACAGGACCGCCGATCGCTCCGCGGGCAGGCTGTAATACGTGCTGTCCACCTCGACCAGCGAAAAAACCGAGGCATAGTGCTTCAGACGATCTTCGGCAGTCCGGACCTCCGAGGGATACCAGTCGGTGGCGAGAAGGGTCGGATCGGTCCAGGATGCTGTCCCCGTCAGTACGTCGCCCACCAGTTCCCCCCCTTTTCGTGTTGTGTCCATTGTAGAGAAGGATGAATCGCGCGGCGGCAGAGCCGCCGCGCGTCACCAATCGTCCGTTCTCCTGCCACTGTGCGACCCACGTACGTACGTTGGCAGGCGCGTCGCTCGCGAGCGACCCCATCGCACCGGCCGATACGAAATGGACAACGTCCAGCGTGTGGTTGTTCTTAGTGAGCAGAGGGGTGGAGCTGCTTGTCCTTATGCGTCTCGATGATTTTTTGAAGCTCGTGTGCCGGCACCTGGTCGTAACTCAAGAAGGACATGGAGAACGATCCACGTCCCTGGGTAATCGAGCGGAGTGCCGTGGCGTAGTGCTGCATTTCCGCCTGGGGCGCTTGCGCCTGCACCCGCTGCTGACCGCTACCGATCGGTTCCATGCCCAGCACGCGAGCCCTTTTTGAGTTGAGGTCGCCGATCACATCGCCCATATAAGACTCCGGTACGATGACCTCGACCTGCATGATCGGCTCGAGCAGCATCGGAGTGGCTTTCATGATGCCCTCCTTGAAGGCCAGTGAGCCGGCGATCTTGAAGGCCATTTCGGAGGAGTCCACGTCGTGGTACTTGCCGTCATACAGCGTCGCCCGGAGGTTGATCACCGGGTAGCCGGCGAGGGGTCCCTGCCGCATCGACTCCTGAATGCCCTTCTCCACCGCCGGGATGTACTGCTTGGGCACCGAGCCGCCCACGACTTTGTTCACGAACTCGAATTCCGCCTCCGGACAGGGCTCGAACTCTACCCACACATCGCCGAACTGGCCTCGGCCGCCGCTCTGCTTCTTGTGCTTACCCTCGGCTTTGGCGCTCCCAAGGATTGTCTCCCTATAGGGTACTTTGGGATCGCTAAGGTCGATGTCGACGCCAAACTTGCGCTTCAAACGCTCGACAGTGATGTTGAGGTGCGACTCTCCAATGCCGGAGAGAATTGTCTCTCCCGTCTCCGGGTCGCGCTGCACATGCAGCGTCGGATCCTCTTCGCAGGTGCGCGACAGAGCGTTGCCCAGCTTGTCGAGATCGCCGCGCGTTTTGGCGACGACGCACGCGGAGAATGACGGTTCGGGAAACGTGATGGGATCGAGTGTAACGGCCTTGTCCTTGTTCGTCAGCGTGTCGCCCGTCCCCGTGTCGTGAAGCTTCGCGACGCCGCCGATGTCGCCGGGCCCTATCTCCGGCATCGGCTCCTGTTGCTTACCGCGGACGACCACTACATGGCCAATGTGCTCGTCGTGACTCCGCGATGCATTGAAGACGTGACTGTCATTGTGGATCGACCCGCTAAAGACCCGGAAAAGGCTGAGCCTGCCAACGTGAGGGTCCGCAATCGTTTTGAAGACGAGGGCGGCGAGCTGGCCGTTGGCGCTGATCCCAACCTCGGAAGGACTTGGCATGTACTGAACTACGGCATCCAGCAAGCGATCCACGCCCACGGCGCCGGTTGCGGATCCCCAAAGCACGGGCACGATCTCGCCACGGGCCGCCGCCATATGCAATCCCCGCATCAACTCCTCATCCGAGATGTCCTCCTCGTCGAGGTACTTGGTCATCAGCTCGTCGTCCGTCTCGCACACGGCTTCGACCAGCTGCTGGCGGTACGCGTCGAGAGTTCCTTGCAACTCGCCCGGAACGTCCGTCGGACCCGCCTTCCCATCCGCATACGTATAGGCACGGCGCGTCAGGACATCGACGACACCATGGAATGAGTGTTCCCGTCCGAGCGGGACCTCCACGGGCACAACGCGCATACCGAATCTCTCCCGTAGCTGAGAGAGGACGCCCTCATAGTCCGCGTTTTCGCGATCCATCTTGTTGACGAAAACCAGCTTCGCCAGGCTGGCCTCGTCCGCCTGATGCCAGCTCGTTTCCGTGCCTACTTGAAGTCCATCCACGGCCGATACGAGAAACAGGACTGAATCCGCGACGCGCAATCCCTCGCGCACCTCGCCCACAAAGTCCGCATAGCCCGGAGTATCTAACACGTTGACCTTGTGGTCCTTCCACTCCACCGGGACCAAGCTTGTGGATATTGAGATCTGGTGCTTGATCTCGTCCGGGTCCCAGTCGGACGCCGTATTGCCTTCTTCGACCTTTCCGAGGCGCGTCGTGTGGCCGGCCAGATACAAGAACGCCTCGACCAGAGATGTCTTCCCGGTTCCCTGGTGCGAGGCAAGTGCAACATTGCGGATCTGTTCGGTGGCATAGGGTTTCATGCGCTCTCCTTCCAAACCAGCTCGATCTCGGAAGCACCATCACAAAGGGTTTCGTCGCCGGGTGTTAGACCGGTGGGCCCTCGCTCTCCCCTGGCGTTCGCACTGCGACGTGCGAGCCTCGCGACGATCCCCACAGCGGACTCTCCGACAGCGGCTATTCGGTGCCGTGATTATAGAACCTGGGATGTTCGGGTGTCGTCAGGAGACGTCGTGGACACGGGACGGTGATGCCACAGAGCGGGCTGCGCGTTCCAAATCGGCGATGAGGTCGCCGACCGACTCCAGACCGACTGACATGCGAACGAGTCCGTCCCCGATGCCTGCCTCCCCCAGCTCCTCGCGGCAGAGCGCCCGGTGCGAGGACAGCGGAGGATAGAGCACAAGAGATTCCACGTCGCCGAGACTTGTGCCGGGAGTCACGAGCTGCAAGGAGTCCAGGAAACGCAAAGTGCCGGCACGGTCCGCATCGAGATCGAATGAAAGCATGCCGCCAAAGCGATCTCCGAATTGTCGGGCCGCAGTTTCTCGCTGCGCATGGTGCTCAAGACCCGGATAGTAGACTCGCTTCACCCACTCCTGACCTTGCAACCATGCGGCTAGCTCCGCGGCGGAGGCGCAATGACGCGCCATCCGGACGGGAAGGGTGCGCATCCCCCGGAGGGTTAACCACGCCTCGAAAGGGCTGACGATCCCTCCCGTTAGGGTTCGCATATCTCGTATGCGGCGCGCCAGCGAGGCGTGTGTCGAAACAAACCCGGCGACGGCATCGCCATGACCGCCCATGTATTTGGTGGCACTGTGGATCACGATGTCGACACCGAACCGTATCGGGCGAAATAAGTACGGTGTGGCGAACGTGTTGTCGAGAGCGACGAGGCACCGGTGCTGCTTCGCCGCGGTCACAATGGACGCGACATCGGGGACCTTCAGGAGGGGGTTGCTGATCGACTCCAGAAAGAGCAAGCGCGGCCTGTACTCGTCGAGCGCGTGCTCAAGTCCATCCGGGTCGAGGACATCTACGAGCACCGCTTTAATGTCGTAGTTTTCAAGCTGCACCAACAAGGCCCTGGAGACTCCGTAAAGATCAGAGGCGGCAAGCACGATGTCTCCGGCGGCCAGGCCGGGTCCGAGGAGAGCCGCGTGAACTGCCGCCATGCCCGAACCGAATGCCACGCACTCCGCTGCCGTCTCCAACCTGGCGACGGCGGCCTCCAAGGCAACGACCGTCGGGTTGGCATTGCGGGCGTAGGCGAAACCTCCCCCGTCCGGAGAGAGAGCGGCGTGCACACCTTCGATGGACTCGTGGGTGAAGGTGGTGGACGGAACGATCGGCGGAGCCGTGGATATCGAGTCGCCGATTCGCGTCCGGAGTCCTGACTGCACGGCGAGGGTTTCGAAGTCGAGCTCGGATTCGTTCATGGCTTATCAGCCTATCGCATTCCTCAGGCTGCTATAATCCGCCTTGGTCTCAGGGCAAGCCCGAGCGGGAGGAGCGAGTTATGCCTATTACCGCCATCGTGGGCGCTCAGTGGGGCGACGAGGGTAAGGG
>QHBP01000211.1 GCA_003244175.1 Chloroflexota bacterium
CTGGTAATTGGGATGACCAAGCTCGTGACTTCCCATGCCCCGGAGAGCCGGTACGTACATCCCGTCGTAGTCGACCAGCATCAGCCGCTCGCCGGCGACCAGGACGTTGCCGTGCTGTAGATCGCCGTGCGCCATGGACGCGCTCTCGAGGGAGCTCATGAGCTCCTCCCATCGCATCCGAAGGTCCTGCACGGCGTGCGGGTGGTGCAGGTACGATTCGACCCATCGATGCAAGGGAACTCCCTCGACCCATTCCATCTTCAACGACGGATACCAGCGGCCGCGCACACGGATACCCGTGGGCAGATAGTCGAACCCGACCGTCTGCGACAAGCGGCTCTGCTGAAGGTGGACGGCGATGCGTTCGTAGCGGTGTGCGATGTCCGGGAAGTCCCGCCAGAAGCAGCGCGCCGCCCAGGTTTCTTTTCCTCGTTGCATGCGGTAGACGCTCGCAAAGTTGCCCGTCACCGGGAGGGGGAGCCCAAGCGGCGTGAGGGTGGGTTTGGCAGCGCGCAAGTCGGCGTCGAGAAAGTTGGCGGTCGGGCTCTGGATCGCCTCGTTGTACTCCTGCGGTGTGGGCCAGCTCACGGTTCGTGCGAGCCTTTGACCAGGAGCGCACAGAGAGTGACGTCGTCGTTGCGCAGCTCTCCCGCTTCCCTGGCCGCCATCACAAACGCTTCAAACTCGTGTTCGTTTGACCCGGCAAGCAGCGGTGACAGGAATCGCTCTGGTTGCGAGCCTTGCAGATGGCAGGTCAGAAACCACTGCCCGAGCGCGTCGGTCATGAGGTAGAAGCGATCTCCGCTCGTCCAGCCGCCTTCGATCCGAGTAAGCGACGCTGCACCCTCAGAGGCTGCGCCCAGGAGACCCCCATTCCGGAGGGCAGTGAAGCTGTGCGCGTCTGTGCCGTTCGGCGGAACATGGGTGGAGAGAAGGTGCGGACGGTTCGTAAAGTCCTCGGGACGTGTCAACGGAAATGCAGTCAGCAGCTCATGCCGCCTTACCTGGAAAAGGCAGCTATCGCCAATTGCCGTCGCCATCCACCAACCCGATTGGCCCTCGCGGCAGGCAAGATGCAGTCCGACGAAGGCCGCAAAGGCGCCGCGCCGGCGCTTTTCCTCGGCGTACCACGGGAGCGGACGTTTGCCCACCTGCTCGCTCCACGTGTCGCGGAGTTGCGGAAGTGTCCTACGAAACCAGCGGGCTTCCGACTCGCCCCGGCACCACGACCGAACAAGCAAACGTGCCCACTCTCCGCTGAAGGATGTCTCCGTCGCGCCGTCGGCAACGGCGCAACGAAAGCCGCGAGCCCGACGGGTCATGCCGGCCGCGGGCCAAGCGGCATCTTCGTACTCCGCCGGTTCGTTTCCACCCTTGTGCAACGCCCGTACAAGCAGCGAGACGTGCACCTCTCAGCGCAAGTTGCTCGGCCGCGTGCCGATGTCGAGAAAGCGGATGACGGAAACGATGTCCCCGTTGAAGACGAATCCTCGGGAAGCATCGGAGACGGCAATGCCTTCTTGAGAGGCGGCACTGACCATATACGGCGGCAATGAGCTGGACATTGCGAATAGCAGCCGCGCATAGTCGTCGGGCAGATTCTCCGTGCCGAACGGGAACTCGATAGGCGCGGTTCGATGAGACGACAGATGGACATTGAAAAGCAGCGGATGGCCGTCGTGGCTTGCCAGATCGCGGAGGGCGGCGGCGGCCGCGGAGGGATCACCGTCCGTCGACTCGCCATCCGTGATATTGACGACAACCGGAGGGAAGCTGTCCGGGTGCGATTGGAGCCACCCCTCGAGACTCCGGCACGCTTGCGTCAACGCCTCGCACATGGGAGTCCCACCCTGGGCCGTTGGATCGAACCAAACGGGAAACTTCACGGTCTCGTCGACCAACCCGCCGGCGCCATCATCGATTTTCCGGGTGCGCTCGTCGATTCGCGCCGGATGGTCCGCGATTTCACTGACGGGCACGAGCTCCCGCCCAGCGAGAGAACCGGTAAAGGCCGGCCCGACCTTCCCGCCGTAGCCAATGACGCCGACATGGTAGTAATCGCGCACGCCCTCCGACTTGGCGCACTTGATGACGAGGTTCTGCAAGAGGCGGTTAATTGCGTCAGCGACGCCATCCGCTTTGCGCTTCGGCGTGTCCCCCGTCCCGAAGGAATCGTCCATCGAACCTGACTGATCTATCAGGAAGAGAAAGCAGGATGGATTAGTGCGGCTGATTTCGGCCGAGTATGTCATTCGTGTCTCCTTGTACTGTCTCCACACGGCTCCGGTGAGAGTCGGAAGCCTCGGATCTTTGTCGATGACTTGGAACCCCATCGGGCGCGACCAGCGGTGCGTGGCTGGCCCCAGCTAGTCGATGCTGCGTAAGGGTCTGCTCGCCAGCATACCCGCTGACGACAGCATGACGAGGCCGCCTGCGATGGCAAAGAGAAGGGGCAGATTGAGGTTCGCCAGAAGTCCTGCCACCCCAAAGGACACGGGCGCAAGCCCGAACGACGCCAGCATGACCAGGCTCATCACCCGACCTAGCATGGCCGACTCCGTCCTGGTCTGCAGCCACGGGATCATGATGGTGTTGGCCAGGCCGCTCCCAACACCGGTGATGGCGACGATGGCAGCGGCGAACAGGAGGTTGGGAACGATCGCGAGGCATGCCATGAGAGCGCCCATCATGGCCACGATCGCAGGAAGCACCAGACCGCGGCGCCGCGGCCGCGCGATCGAGCCGCCAATTAGCGTCCCTATCATGGCGCCACCTCCGACTGCCGCCACCATCGCCCCAAAGCCCGCCGCACCGGCCGTGAAGCGATTATGCGCCAGCAGGGCCCATCCAATGATTGCCGGTCCGTCGAAGCTGAAGCTGATAGCGGCGATCGCGAACAGGATCGACCGCAGGACGGGATCGTTCCACGCGTAGCGCAAGCCCGCTTTGATCTCCGTCATCATGCTGGTTGGCGACGTTTCCGCGGGCGCCTGGGCTATGTCGGCGGCCGGTGATGGCCCGCGGCGAGCACCACGCATCATCATCAGCATCGCGGTGGCAACGGCGAATGAGAGCGCATCTATCCCAAAGGACGTACCGTTTCCGGTCGCGGATCCCACCACAGCGATCAGGGCGCCCGCCAGCGCGGGGCCAATCAGGGTGGTGATCTGCATCGAGCCCTGCATCAGCGCATTGCCGGCCGTCAGCCGCTCTTCGGGGACGAGTGAGGGGACAATTGACGCACTCGCCGGGTAGAAGAAAGCGTCGATGACGCCGAATGCTATCGATAGGACGTAGAGGTGCCAGAGCTGCACCGCATGGAGCGCGACCAGGGCAGTGATGGCCGCGACGATGACGCAGCGCAACGCATTCGACGCCAGCATGAGGGGGCGCGGCGAGAAACGGTCGGTAAGCGCGCCGCCCACGAGAATCAGAACGCCTCGCGGAATGGCCGCGGCCATGAAGAGGGTGCCGAGGGCCAGAGCGGAATCGGTGAGCTGCAGAGTCAGCCAGGTTAGGGCGACGAAGTAGAACTGATCACCCAGGAGAGAGATGGTCTCGCCGGTCCACACCAGACGAAAGTCGCGAATTGCCAGCGGCGCCAGCAGTGCGGGTCGCCGGCGTGTGCTCGCTTCGGTCCGTGCCTCAAACGTCGCTTGTCCCGTTTTCTCGACGCTGTTCACAAGAATCGACCCGTGGCGAGCGCGAGGAGCAACGCGTATCGCCGGCGCTCCTCCTCGATAGCACGAAGGGCGATGGCCTGACGGCAAACACGCTCGCGAGCCCTGTTCTTCTCATTTTCCAGCTCGGCCAACCGGTCGTGGCCGACAAGCTCAAAAGATAGGTGCAGACGGCCAATGGTGACGCTCATGTCTCACTCCACAGCTATGCGAACGGAATCTTCGTCGTCGTCGATCTCGATCAGCGGACCCTCGACGAGGCTGTTGCCGAGATCGTTCAGCAGTTCCTTGAGATCGATACCGTAGTTATCCAGATACTCTTGCGCCTGGCGAGGGATGAACCTGCCCGCGGCGCGTGCTAGGCCGAGCGGGATCCGGACGTTGACCTTGGAGTCGCCACCCTCCGAAATATGGATGACGAGGCTGCGCCGGCTCAGCTCGGGAGATGGCGGCATGGGACCCGGAACCGTGTGAAACGCTCCCCCGTGGCGCACCTGCGACTGCACTTGCGGATGCATCGACTGCTCCGGTGGCCCCTCGGGCTGTAGCGCATCCAGAAGGCCGGCTCCCTCACCCGCTGAGATCTTTCCCTCCGACACCATGCGCAGAATCCTCGCCTGTTCCTCGCTGCTCATTCCGACCTCCCTTTCTTCAAAACACGTAATCGCTCCGCCGCCTCGGCGGCTCCAATCTCGCCACGCTCCAGCTGGTCCAGAACGTCACTGCGCCTCTCGCTGAGAGCGGTCTCCTCAGCGGCACGGTCCTCCGTGCGCATCAGGCCGGCCGCAACAAGCGCCTCCTCCAGTCGCGCTCGAACCGTGGGGTATGAAAGGCCCAGCGCTCGCTCCATGTCCTTGACATTGCCTCTGACTCGGAGGAATAGCTCGATGAGCGAGGCGTGAGGCTCGGGGAGACTGGCCAGCCGGCTCAAGGTAAAGTTGCCCGCCACCTCGGTTCCGCACACCGGGCATTGGAGGCGAACGACGTGCAAGTCTCCGTGACACACGGGACAGTCGGCGGGAAGGAAGTTCGATTGCGATTCATTCATGAAGCGATTATTAACATATGTGTTTACAATTTGGCAAGTTTGGTTTACAATATGAATCATGTCTGGAGGATGTTGAAGAGACGACGTTTCTGCCGCGGGCATCTTAGCTGCACGCGGACGGCCGCGGAGGGCCGAGCTACGTTGTGAGCCGGCATAGGGATGGTCGGAGCTTTGGACGGAGACGTCTTGGTGAATACGAACCGTTTTGGCGGGGGCGTGGACGCTCTGAAGGGCTGATCTACGGCTGACACGCACTGACGCGCCTCCGGCGCGGAGTGTGTATTGGGCACGCGTATTGCCCGTCACTGTACGACTTGGCGCACAATGTGATGTGGTTATGAGTTTTCAGGGAGGGAACAATGTTAGACAATCTTATCCAGCAATTCGCCGGTGGCGGCGCGAGCTCGATGGAGGGCCCGGCTCTCCACGACAACGTGGGACAGATGTTGGACGCCGCGCCGCAGAATCATGTGACGGGCGCCGTCAGTGAAGCCCTGGGTTCGCTGGGAGGTGGCGGGTTCGCGCAAAGCGTGCAGCAAGGAGCTGCGAATGCCGGTCCGGAGCAGCGCAGCGGCCTCGCGAGCATGCTGCTGAGCGCCGTGGAGAAGGATGGAGGATCTTCGAGCGGCGTCGCCTCACAGTTTGGCATGGGCGTCGGTGTCGGCGGCGCCGGTCCGCCACAGCTCGCATCTCTGGCGGAGCACGTCTTCAACAGTCACGGCGGTGCGCTCGCGGGTGTGATGGGCACGCAGCTCAACAGCGGGAGTGGCGGCAGCAGCGGCGTGCTGGCGGTGCTCGGCAACCCGATGGCGCGCAAGCTCGGCATGTCTTTGGCCGGCAAGCTGATGTAGACATCCGTTCCCAATCGCATAGTCTGGAAGATGAGTCTTCGAGGTAAGAGCGTTGGCCTGCGTGCGCTCGGTCGTCCGTGATAGTGACGAAACCGGGCTGGTGCACGCGATGAATATTCCATGGAAGTCCGCCGCCGTCGTGGGAGCATCTTCCGGAATAGGCGAGGCGATTGCCCGAGACCTGGGGAGCGCGGGTTGTAACGTCGCACTCGTCGCGCGGCGGCACGCGGAGCTGCAACGCATCGCGAACGCCATAAATGCGGCTGCGCCGGAACCTCGCGCCCACGTCTTTCCATCGGATGTGCGAGACACGGCAGCGGCCGCGCCCTTGCTGCGAGAGATCGCAAAGGCGCTCGGAGGTCTCGATCTCGTGGTGTACGCGTCCGGCGTGATGCCTCCCGTGGGTTCGAATCAGTACCCCACAGCGGATGACATCATCACCATCGAAACCAACTTCACGGGCGCGGTGGCCTGGCTCAACGCGGCGGCGGAACGCTTCGCCGTGACGCGCTCCGGAACCATCGTGGGCATCTCATCGATCGCCGGTGAGCGAGGGCGCCGCACGAATCCGGTGTATCAGGCAACCAAGGCGGGGCTGAACGTGTACCTCGAGTCTCTGCGCACGCGTCTGGCGGGTCGGGGTGTGACTGTGGTGACCGTCAAGCCCGGGTACGTCCGGACACCGTTGATTGGAGACGCTCCTCTTCCACTTCCAGCGATATCACCGGAGGAGGCGTCCCGGCAGATTCTCGCGGCGGCCGCTGCGGGCAAGCGCGTCGTCTTTGTGCCGGGTTGGTGGCGTATCGTCGCCGCCGTGCTACGGGCCATTCCCGCGCCTGTCCTGGAACGCCTGCCGATTAAATGATTACGACTGCGTCCGATCAGGACGTGCGCGCCTCCGTACCCCTTCCACCGGGAAGCTTTGGTGTTGCCGAGGGTTGGGGAATGCTGCACCGAGCGGCAGGCGACGTGTATCGCCCGTCTACGCCGGAAGGCGTCCTCGCCGTCCTTAGGCTCGCTCGGGAGTCTCGCCTGTCGGTCGTGCCGAGAGGCTCGGGCTACAGCTATGGTGACACCGCCTTGAACGCCGAGAACATCATTCTCGACACGACGCGGCTCAACCGCATCCTCGACTGGAACCCTGAAACTGGGATCATTCGGCTGGAACCCGGAGCAACCGTCGAACAGCTCTGGCGCTATACGCTCGAGGACGGCTGGTGGCCGCCGGTCGTGCCGGGAGCGATGCACCCCACTTTGGGCGGCTGCCTTGCCACCAACGTGCACGGCAAAAATAACTGGAAGGCCGGAACGATTCTGGACCACATCCTGGCCGCGGAGATGGTCACGGCCGGAGGTGAGCATATCTCCCTCAGCCGGGAGAACAACCCCGAACTGCTAGGCGCCACTGTTGGCGGCGTGGGCATGTTGGGGGTCTTCACGAGCCTGACCCTCCGGCTCGAGCGCATCTCGTCGGGCTTATTGAATGTACGCGAAGAGGCGGTCCGCTCTCTCGACGAAATGTTCGCGTCGTTTCGTTCGCACTCCCCGCGGGCCGACTATCTCATCGGATGGATCGATGGCTTTGCGACCGGCCACGACCTGGGCCGGGGACTGGTGCAGATCGCGACGCATGTTCACGACGATCCTGAACCGGGTCGGACACTTTCAGCGAGAGCGCAGCTCCTTCCAGACACCGTTCTCGGCATTATCCCGCGATCACGCCTCTGGCTGGCGATGAAACCGGTGGTCAACGACGTGGGCATGCGCGCGGTGAATCGACTGAGGTACGCGGCAGGATCGAAGCGCGCCGGCAGGATGACGCGCGTGCCGCATGTCCAGTTCCACTTTTTCCACGACTTCGTGCCGGGTTGGAAACGGGCATGGCAACCCGGCGGTATTCTGCAATATCAAGTCTTCGTGCCGCGGGAAAATGCGCCCGCCGTGTTCCGCGCGATTCTCGAGGAGCCGCCGGCACATGGGTTCACGCCCTATCTAGCCGTCTTCAAGCTGCATCGGGCCGACGCATCCCTGCTGAGGTACTCGGTGGACGGATATTCACTGTCGCTGGACTTTCATGCCACGGAGCGACATTACGCCGGCCTTCAGCGGACCCTCACGGGCCTGACGACCGACGTGGTTCTGCCCGCCGGGGGCCGTTTTTATCTGGCAAAGGACAGCTTGCTCGACCGACCCACGGCTCGACGCATGCTGGGAGATGACGCGGTCGACCGATTTTTGGAACTCAAGCGGCAACTGGACCCCGACGAGGTGCTGCAGAGTAATCTGTACCGCCGCGCACTTCGGGCCCCGCGCTAGCCGGCTTTTGAATGTCCCTAGCCGCTCCGTCCGGCCTCTTCGCACCGGCCTCTTCGCACCGGCCTCTTCGCACCGGCCTCTTAATACCTACTCTTCGGCAGATGATCGCGGGAACAACCGGTTCAAGAATGAGCGTTGCCGCGGTTCTTCCACGGGAGCCGGTAAGCGCACCCGTTCTCCATCCAGCAGACGCCTTGGGTTCTCGATAAGCAGCAAATCCGCTGTTTCGATATCGCGCAGCTGCGCGATCTTATTGTGCAAGTCGCGCAAGGAGCGCGCCTGCTCGGGGTGGTGACGGTCGCTGGCGGCACAGGCATATCGCCCTCGCAGCAGCAGGTGCTCCGCCGTGCGGCGCGCCCGCTGACCGTATCCGCCGAAGAGCGATGCCGCCGTGAGCTGAAGAGCGACGCCACGCCCAGCTAAATCGGCGGTGCTGTCGACGTCTCGCTGCACATAGCCGTATCGCTCGGGATGAGCCAGCACGGGACGGTACCCGGCCACCTCCAGCCGAAATAGAGTGTCCTCGAGGAATGTTGGGCGGTGCTCGAACGAGAACTCCACCAAAATGGCCGTGCTGTCGCCCAAAGACAACGCGGCGCCCGACCGAAGGAGATCGGGCAGATCCGGCGAAAGCAGAATTTCGTTGCCCGACAGGACCGTCAGGTCGATACGCCGGCTGCGGAGAGCCGCTTGCACTTCCTCAACGCGTTCGCGCACGGGTTGACCATTTTGGTCGGGGCGAAAGGGGTTGAAGTGCGGCGTTGCGGCGACGGTGGCCACGCCCTCCTCGACGAAACGCCGAGCGATGTCGACACTTTCCTCAAGGTCGGCCGCGCCATCATCAAGGCCTGGAAGGATGTGGTTGTGCAGGTCGATCACGCCCGTGCCCGACCCATCACCGCGCTCCGGTGTAGCCCATCACGTCCCTCGATCCGCTTCCGTTGAATCGGCAGTGCCCGCTGCCCGCGCACAGGCGTCACACCACATCGTACGGGAAGCGGTCGGCGGGAGTCTGAAAGGGAGGCGGCGGTGCCTGCGGGTGGAGCGAAAATTGAGCTCCACCCGCAGGCGGGACGGAAAGGAGAAGGCAAACGTTAGATGAGTGCGCCGGGTGACCGGAGCCACCCGGTTTGGTAATCCCCACCTCTCACAGACTACCTGGGTGAACAGTACCCGAATATCGACGCGCCGTCGAGGGCGGCGAGAGCCGCGAATGGGACGGCAATTACGTTATGTCGAATGGGAGGAGACGCGTTCTCACGACGGCTCGCTGCTTCCCGTCCCCATAGGACAGGGATTAGCACTGCTTGCATCCACTGCCGAACACCGGTTGTCCTCATGAATCCACGAGTTGCTCCACCAACTTTTTCACAGGGGAGCGGGCGACGCTCATACAATGGTCCAAGACTTTTGAAACGGACGGCAACATGATCGCTCCCGGAAAACAGCAGTCGCGGGACGTGCAGGACGCCACCATACGTTTCGACTTGACGAGTGACGAGATCGAGACGCTGGGCCGAGTTGTGCACTACTACGAGAAGTCCATGGGTATTACGCGATTTGTCGTGCGTGCAACGGCGCCTCGGGATATCAAGCTCAAATACCGTTTCATCGTCGATGAGGCGAGAGCGCTCGAGCTATGCGTCGCATCCGCCACAGCGGATTTGCGGCAATCGGGCGACGAGCGCGTGTCGGTGTCACTGACGTTGCGGGCCACGGTTGCTTTTTGGGGCCGGCTTCTGGCCAGCCTCAAGACTCCGCGTTCGCGGCGCAAGCTGCGGAGCGACGAGGTGGAACGGCGTGAGGCGCTGTCGAGAAAGCTGGGAGAGGCTTTGACGCGCCTATCGAGGTCGCACCGGGACCTCGTCCGGCAAGAAATCGCAACGCGCCGAACGCGAGAGGTGGCGTGGATGCAAGAAGCGCTCGCCGGCGACGTATCATCACGTTTATCGTCGCAGCACGCGTAGCAGACCCTTTCGGTGTTTCCGGCTGTACGCCGACTGAAGCACCTCCTGCATATCGGCATGCCGCAAAACGACCATGCGCTTCCGCCACGCGTAACCGTGTCCGGGATCCAGAAAGCTGTACGTGACCAGCAGTTCATCTTGACCTTCGTCGATTGCGATCCCATGGGCTCCCGCGTCGTCGAGCTCGAAGCCGAGAGCTCGCAGCGCGTCCTCCCGTGAGGTGCCTGCCAGAGGCCAGGGTCGAGACTGAGCTTTGCCACTCACTTTGCGCCCGTGGACCAGCTGTTCAGCACGTTCGGCCGTTTCAGCGATATCGAAGCGCGTCAGCGTTAAGTTGGGCTGCCTGTCACCGTCTTCGGTCACGACAGTGAAGCTGTCATGCTCTTCGATCAGGCGAAAATGCTTTGGCTGTTCCTGGTCAAGGTACGCTCCGATAGCACGAAGCAACCGTTGGAAGGACGCATGCGAGGAATCATCCGCAGCCATGGTCCGACCCTCCCGACCGGTACTATCATAGCCTCAATCCAAACGGTCGCGCATGCATGGTACTAGTATTCGAACGCCCGGACAAGCTGGACTCGCCATGAGAGCACTTAGGATATTCAAAGAGCGGACACGTTCCTTTCCCAGACATGGGAAGATTCGGGCGCGACTGTTCGCGGCCGCGGGTGTGAGCGTCGCTGCTGTGTTCATCTCCACGGCGGCCGTACTCGGTCCGAATCAGCGGCCCAAGGATCCGACTCGGCCGCCGGGGCACGCCTCCTTTCCGATCCATCACATCGTGATCATCGACAAGGAAAATCACTCGTTCGACAACCTTTTCGGCCGTTTCCCGGGAGCTGATGGAACGGCGCACGCGCACCTTTCCACGGGCCGGCACGTGGAGCTCGTAAGGACACCGGATCACACTCTCCTCGATGTGGGTCACGCGGGAGCTGCGGCGTTCCTCGCCGTGGACAGCGGCAGAATGGATAAATTTGACCTTCTGCCGGGTGCACACCAGGATGGCAAAGACATCGCCAACTCGCAATACCAGCAGGCCGACATACCCAACTACTGGAAGTACGCTGAACACTTCACTCTCGACGACCACTTCTTCTCCACGATCATGGGTCCGAGCTTCCCCAACCATCTGGTGACGGTTGCCGGCACGTCCGGAAACACGATTGACAACCCATCGGGCCAGATTCTCCACGCCTGGGGGTGTGACGCGGGTTCTCAGTCGCATGTACGAGCCATCCGGGCGGATGGCTCGTCCTACTTCATTCGTCCCTGTTTCGATTTCAAAACATTGCCGGATCTCTTCCAGAAATACCACGTGTCCTGGAAGTACTACGCGCCCGCTTATCTCAAGTCCGGCTACGTGTGGTCGTCGCTCGATGCCATCAAGCACATTCGCTACTCGAGCCTGTGGAAGCACAACGTACCTTCGGACACGTCGTTCGTCCATGACGTCAAAGATGGTCACCTACCGTCGGTCAGCTGGCTCGTCACCGACGCCCGGCACAGCGACCATCCTCCAGCGTCAATCTGCCTTGGAGAAGGATGGACGGTGGGCGCGGTGAATAGCATCATGCGCAGCCGTTACTGGAAGGACACCGCTGTCTTCCTGACCTGGGACGACTTTGGGGGTTTTTACGATCATGTGGCCCCGCCGCGACGTGACGTAATCGGCCTCGGGCCACGGGTGCCAACCATCGTCATCTCACCCTACGCGCGACGACACGGCGTGGACCACTCGGTGCTCGACTTCAATTCCTTCCTGCGCTTCATCGAAGAGGATTTTCACCTGCCGTCTTTGACGAGCGCCGACAAGCACGCGGCGTCCATGACATCCTCTTTCGATTTCAAGCAGAGGCCCCTCCGCCCGCTGGACCTCACGCCCGCGCGCTGCCCAAAGAGCGCCTATGCGACGTCCACCTCGCTCTCTGGTCAGGTCGAGCGGCCACACACCTACAAGGGATTGAATAGCATCGTCCTGCGAATCAAAGGAGGGACGATCGTTTCGGTTCTCTTCGGGCCGTCGTACGTCATGGAAGACCGGACGGGCACGAGAAGGTTCCCTTTCTCATTTGTCTCTCCCGGCGATGAGGTGTCCACTCGCGCGACACCCGACCCGCAAAAAGCGCTCGTCTACACGGCCTTCACGTTGCGCGATCTGTCACTGGTCCCGTGGAACAACAAGAGAGTCGTGATAACTACGGTGGCCCCGGATGGATCGTACTTCGGCGCCATGACCGGCTCGCAAAGCGTAATTGTCAACGTCAGCCGTCACACGCGGATCGTCACGGCCACCGGCTCGCACGGCTCAGCTTCCGACCTGATTGTCAATGAAGTTGTTTCCCTGAACGGCCTCCTCAACAGCAGAAGCATGACCGTACTGGGGACGACATCGCTGCGAGTCATGACGCACGGGCCGAAAGGCAATCGCAAGGTCATTGCGCTGAAGATCTCCGTCCGGCATTCGTCTCTGCGCGGCGGCGAGAGACAGAGCCTCTCGCTTCGGGGACCAGCGGCAGCAAGGCTGGAGGTTCAGATCTTATACCCGGACGGGCGCTATGCCTCTCACTCGCTCTCACTCGATGCGGAGGGCAAGGCATCATACTCTTTCACGGTTCGCACGTTGTCGAAGCGCTTGCGCAGCAAGCGGGTCCTCGTCCAGATTCTCTGGTTCGGGACACGCACCCCGTCGGTTTCGGAGGCGCACTTCGACGTCCGCCAGTGAGCGCCAACTGTCACCCCACCGGCCAGGGACCCGCACCGTGGGACATTTTTCACAGTCTTTGGTGACGTCTGAAAACACATGGGTCTTGCTGCGTCCCGTACACTAGGGAAGCCGTTGCATGGCACAGGGCTTGCTCTTGCGGACTGTGACGAGACGCTCAATGCAAGGACAGAAACATATGTACGGACTGAAGGTGGAACCGGCCGCGTTCCAACCAAAGAGCTTTATGGCGCGAGCCATCACTTTGGCCGTGGTGGCGGTTCCTTTTGTCGCCACCGTTTTCGCGATCGTGAAGCTGTGGCAACGCGACGTCGTGCCCGTGGACATCGTCATGATGGTGGTGATGTATCTCCTCACGGGCCTGGGCATCACCGTCGGTTTTCATCGCTTCGCCACACATCGCAGCTTTCAGAGCAATCGGGTGGTCGAGTTCATTATGCTCGCGCTGGGCTCGATGGCAATCGAGGGAGACGTCATCCAGTGGACGGCCGATCACTGGAAGCATCACAAGCACTCGGACAAGCCCGGCGATCCACACAGCCCTCTGGAAGGTCTCTGGCACGCTCACGTCGGGTGGTTTTTCAAATCCGCTCGCGGAGTGCCTGCTCAAGATGCACGACATCTGCTCAAGGACCCAGTTGCGGGCGTCATCAGCCGCACATTCCTTTTTTGGGCGGTCCTTGGCATCGCATTCCCGTACTTTATCGACGGTTGGAGGGGCGTCCTGTGGGGCGGTCTCGTCCGCGTCTTCATAACTCATCACATCACGTGGTCGGTGAACTCAATCTGCCACCAGTTCGGGCGGCGCGCCTTTGACACCGACGACTTCAGCCACAACCAGTGGATTGTGGGGGTCCTGGGGCTGGGAGAAGGCTGGCACAACAACCATCACGCCTTCCCTGAATCGGCCTTTCATGGGATGAAGTGGTACCAGATCGACCTCTCCGGATACACAATTTGGTTACTGGAGAAACTTCATCTGATCACCGGCGTGCGCCGCGTGTCTCCTGACCGGATGCAACGCAAACGCATCGCCTGATCGCGCCCACTTCGCGGGCCGTCCGCGAGATCTTCTGTCGCAATCGCCGCTTCATGGGAGTGGCGATTGCTTTTTCTTCTGCCTGTGCCCTGACGGCGGTCTCGATCAAGACGGGCTCGGTCGACGCGCATAGGAGCTCGATCACAAGTCCCATTGAGCATGTGGTCATCCTGGAGAAGGAGAACCACAGCTTCGACAACATATTCGGACAGTATCCGGGCGCCGATGGGACGATGCAAGCGCAAGTCTCGAGCGGAGACGTTGTCCCCTTGAACCACACGCCGGATCATACGCTGCTCGATATCGCACATGCCGGAGCGTCCGCCGCGTACGCGGTTGACAGCGGACGCATGGACCGATTCAACACGCTTCCCGGGGCGATGCAAGACGGCCGCGACATCGCGACATCTCAATATCGGAAGGCGGATATTCCGCTCTACTGGAGCTACGCGAGCCACTTCACGCTTGATGACCACTTCTTCTCGACTATCATGGGTCCCAGTTTCCCCAACCACCTGGCCAGCATCGCCGCCGACTCGGGCAACGCCGTCGACAATCCGACGGGGCAAACACATCACGCATGGGGCTGCGACGGGGGCGCCTACTCCATGGTGGATGCAATCGACCCCCAGACCGGCCGGCACTATCGAGAAAAGCCGTGCTTCGACATGCCGACGCTCGCCGACACTCTCCAGCAGCATCATGTGTCATGGAGGTACTACGCCCCCGGTTTGTACAGCTCCGGCTATACCTGGTCTGCCCTGGACGCGATCCGGCACATCCGCTACTCCTCGCTCTGGCACACGAACGTGCTGCCCGATACTCAGTTTGTGACGGATGTCAAACACGGTCAGCTTCCGGCAGTGAGCTGGCTTGTGACAAGCGAGGAGAACAGTGAGCATCCGCCCTACAGCATGTGCATTGGTCAGGACTGGACGGCGCGAGAGATCAACGCGATCATGCACAGCAAATATTGGAAGTCGACGGTGATCGTGCTGACCTGGGATGACTTTGGCGGCTTTTACGATCACGTCGCGCCGCCTCGTCAGGACTACATCAGTCTCGGACCCCGTGTTCCCACCATCATCATCTCGCCCTATTCTCAGAAGCACTTCGTGGATCACCACATCATGGACTTCTCATCCATCCTCAGATTCATCGAAGACACCTTTGGCCTGCCCTCGCTTAATGCACGCGACGCACATGCCGCTTCCCTGTCGTCGTCTCTTCAGCTCGCGCAGGCTCCGCTTCCACCGCTGGCCATGCGAACGAAAACCTGCCCCACAAGTGACAGAATCACGCGGACCGTACTGAACGGCACGCTGGTCAAGATCTCGACGCACTCGTACGGGCGCGACCTGCAACTACGAATACAGGGTGGCAACGAGGCGACCCTTCTCGTCGGGCCTTCGACCGTCTATCGAATGGCTGTGCCTCTCCCTGCGCACTTTATAGATTTCCGGGTCGGGGACAGAATCCAGGCGATCGCGCGGCCCGATCCGCAACGCGCATTGACGTACGCTTCTCGAACACTCGTCGATCTCGATCTGACCCCATTCAACGCCCATCACGGCCTGGTCACGGCCGTGCGTGATGGCGGAGCAACGCTGAAGGTTGAGTTCTACAAGGGGATGATGACGGTGCGCATCACTGCGTCCACCCAAATTCATCTCGGACACGGTCGCACTGGCGCCGCGTCGGACATAACGCCCGGAACGGCAGTACAAATCTCGGGTATCCGCAACCAGAGACTGGGCGAGATCACCACGACCTACGCCCTCGACGTGGTCTCTACTCCCAAGCTGCGGGAGCGGTCAAAGCCGTAGTGGCTCCCGGAGCAAACTACGGAAGGACGTGCGCGGAAGCCGCGATGATGTATATGAGGAATATTAGACCGACGGACATACCGGTACCAAACCCGATGAAGAGCATCCGCAGCTCCTCATTGGGTCGAGACGCCTGTTCGAACGCGATCTCCGACGCTCCGCCGTCCCGCTCCTCGCTCTTCTGGACGGACGTGACCGTCTCCTGGGTCTCTTCATCTGTGGGCGTCTGCAATCGATCCTCCGTGCGCGCTCGAGGCTCAGGGCCTATAGACATGATACTCCAGGATCGTCGATAGTGCTCGTGAGAAAGGAACCTACTCAGAGCTGTGGGTACACATAGGTGGGACATCGGTGGCCGACCGCTACTCTCTCCGATGGATGTATGGAGGGGTTGACATTAGCTCAACCGGTACTATGCTGAGCATAAGAAGCACATATCTGGTTGAGCCGCGATTAGCCACTAGTCAACCCGACCCGTTCTGGATTGGATTTCGGCGGTGTGGCTGGGGACGAGACCTGGTGGACCCGCCTGGCTCAGCCCTCGCTCCACACCTGGACGGATGAACCCGTGCGCCTGGTCCAGCAGTCGGTCGCGAAAGACGATCCTGATCCCAAAGCCCTGGTCCGCTATGGCCTGCTCCTTCGCCCCTCGGGTGGTGAATCCGAGGAACTCTGCCTGCGCTTTGTCGATGGTCGCCCGGTGAGTGCGATCACGACGCAGTTCCTGGCCGACGGTTGCGACCGGCTGGCAGCACGCGGCAAGAGAGCCTTGCTGCTGGTGTGGGACAACGCCTCCTGGCATATCAGCAAGGCGGTCAAGGGTTGGATCCGCGAGCACAACCGGAAGGTCAAGCAAGCGGGCCGTGGCGTGCGCATCATCACCTGCCAGCTGCCGGTCAAGAGTCCTTGGCTGAATCCGATTGAACCGAAATGGGTGCACGGGAAGCGGGCCGTGGTCGAGCCGGCTCGCCTGCTCTCGGCCGCTGAGCTGGTGGAGCGTGTCTGTGCGCACTTTCACTGTCACTGTCAGGACCACCTCATCGCACAACAAGCCGCATGATCATGCGCTAGACTCGGATCGGATGCGAGGCTCCCCACCTCGATCACCCCTTACACGGAAACGGAGGTTCACGATGAGCGAACAAGCAGGAATGCCGGGCGAGCTGATCTACGAGTACACAGTGCAATTCACGCAGGTGACGGAGTACGGCGTGGCTTTGGACACGCTGCTGTCGGGCGCGGCGGCGCCGCCCGCGGAGGGAGCGCGCTTCGACGTGGCCTTCGAGGGCCCTGCCACTGGGCCGAAGCTCAAAGGCGCGGTCAAGGGCGTGGACTACCTCCACGTGCGTGCCGACGGCCGTGTCCAGCTCCACATCCACGCCGAGATTACGACCGAGGACGGCAAGAAGATCGCGCTCGCCGCAGATGGCGTTCTCATTCTAGAGCCGGGATCGCCGGTCGCTCGGCTCCGGGAGAACGTGACGCTTACCACCTCCGCCGCCGAGTACTCCTGGGTGAACCCAATCCAGGTCTGGGCGCCGGGAACCGTCGATTTCGCGAAGGGTGAGGTTAGGATCAAAGCGTACGCCGTCTGACAAGGGGGTCGTGGCGCCGGACCGACGCAGTTCATTCTGAAACGAGTTCTTAGACTAAAAATAGAAACGGAACCAGCGTCAAGCTCGGTGCATTGGGACACCGTGCCTGTGAGGCGGGCGTGCATCGTCGTCCAGCCCTCACGATCTCCGCCGGACGTTCATCTCAGTCTTGCTCCACGCGGGAGCGGACATCTGTCCCGCAGCGTCTTGCCAGGCCAGCGAGTTGGAGGAGCGCGTCTATGAGCACTTCGGTTGTCAGCGCCACGAGCAAGTGCACACCTCTTTCTCAGCCCAACCGGGCTCTTACATCGCGAGACGTCCTTGCACTGCCCGGGCGGCGCACTTCCGTCGGGGTGCATACGCCGGTAGCGGAAGAGCCAATCGCCATTCATGAGGCTGCAAGTCCCACAGCGAGAGCTGTGGTGACTGGTAGGGGGTCTGGAATCGGCGAAGCGGGGTCACTGTCCGCAGCTGGACGTGGTTTGGTGCGTAGGTAACCAGGTATTGCGAAAGCAGGGCATCGGCGAACTCGACTGTGAGGAGATCTCCATAGAGCCACACCGCCGCACGCTGTCGCGCAACGCCCTGCTCGCCATACAGCCGCCAATGACGGAAGCGAACGTAACCCAGCTTATTGAGCCGCCGCCCAAACCGTGTCGTGTAGAAGATGCGGTAGAGTTCTTGCTGGGAATGCTGCGTGCCTGCAACCCAGCCGAGGACTTCGGCGGGGCTGTGTCTCCCGTCTTCCCGCTCCCGATGCGCCCAATGGACCTGAGTGTTGAAGTCCTCGAGCCAGCGATCATGCACTGCCAGCAACTCCTCCCAGGT
Source organism: Chloroflexota bacterium (assembly GCA_003244175.1). Taxonomy (GTDB): domain Bacteria; phylum Chloroflexota; class UBA5177; order UBA5177; family UBA5177; genus QHBP01. The sequence continues at coordinate 17,876 of QHBP01000211.1, forward strand.
AGTGGCTCGAGCGAAGTGCCAATCAGCCATGCGACGCTGCACATTGAACTGGCTTTCGATGTACGACTGCCAGGGTTGTCGCTTCGCGATTTGCTCCTTCCTAATGCCAAGAACCTCGTAGATAGTCATCGCTCGATTTGCCTTGAAGATACTTCCACCGTCAGAGACCAACGCCTCTGGGCTCCCATACCGACGGACCGCAGCATAGAGCACCATGAGGTAGGCAGTGAGGTCTTGGGAGCGGGAGAGCATGCTGGCCAGGATGCACCGGCTGTAGTTCTCGAGAATGGAGATGCAGTAGATCATCCCGCCGCCCAGCTGGTGCATATCAAGGTAGCGAACGTCCACGGTCCAGTACTGATGTCGTCGGCTGGCCTGGAACGGCATGGGCTTAGCCTCATGTGGTTCCGTTGTTGGCCCTGGCAGCTGATAGAGAGAACGGTTCAGGGCAAGGATGCGGCCACAGGTGCTGGGACTCAGCTCGATGCCGACCTGTTTCAGCGCGGCATGCATCCGAAAGGCACCCAACTCCGGATTCTCTTGCAACTTCTGCACGGTGTGCATGCTGCGAAGATCCACCTTGCGCGCGGGTTGCTTTGGAATGGGTGGCTTGTCCTCAAGTCCATGAACCCCTTCCTGTATCCAGCGCTTCAGCGCTTCATAGACGCGCCGGCGGGTGGTCTCCAAGTAGCCGGCAATGCTCTTCACGTTCCAGCCCTCGGCATGGAGCCGGACAATAGCTGACCGTCGCTCGACCGGGTCTGGGATCTCGGCGTAGTGGGGGAAGCGACGGGTGATCCCCTTCGGAGGAAGACCACTCGCCAGAATCCGCTGCACGGTCCGAGGATCAAGGCGTCGACCGAAGGCGACATAGCCAATCGTCGCCAGTTCGTGGGCGCGGAATCCGGGATGCTCCTTCTTCAGATCGATGAGCAGTTGACGGAGCGGCTGAGGGATCTCTCGCCGCTCAAGCCTCTCGTTATCACTCCGCATCCTGGCGGGAAAGAGACTGGCCATGCCAGCGACGTCGAACTGGTCGGCCTTACGTCGAATGGTTCGCACCGCCGCTCCTGTCTCCTTGGCCCGCTTTACAATCGACTGGCCATAGACAATGACGGGGCGAATCAGCTCATAGGTAATTTGCTCCGGCCAGTCCAAGTGAAGGCGGAGCTGCTGCCAATCGTCGGTGGGGATAACGTGTTGGCGTTTGGACGCCGGCATGCCTCGCTGCCAGCAAAAGGTGGTGGTGTCACCATACTGGGTCGGCCAACACTATGCCAAATATGTGTACCCAAAGCTCTGACTAAGTTCCGTGAGAAAGTCGAGATGGCGCGACACACGGACGCTGGTCCAATTTGCGTCGTCCCCTTCGTTTTCTGTCCGATTTACCAGACGTCGTGCATCTCTAGACCAATAACCTGCTTCTCACTAGATTCGTCCAGGTCCAGGAGGTTGCCGAGTTCGTCGAATGCCAATGGTGCCGGGCCGTGAAGCACCTCGATGTCCGCTCGTCCCTGGACCTCATTCAAGAGCGCTTCGGAAACAATGAGGCGGTCCAGATGCAACGTGTCCCGAATACGGACAACCGTGGCGGGTCGTCCCACCGCGTTACAGGTCAACAGAGCCGCTGCGATCGCGAGGTGATCGGACGGGAGGACCATGGGCAGAGCGACGGGACGCGCCACAGTAGACGTCAGAGCATTGGGGTAGGTCTGCGCCAGCACAAGCTTGCGAACGAGGCGGACAGTGGTGAAATCCGCCGTGCCCACGCCGTTTGCATTCCCCGCGGACGCTGCGTCCAGATCCAGCACCACGTGTTTCGTGATTTGTGGTCCGCCGTGTGCGTACGGGGTTGGGTAGCGACCCGTAATATTGGGATCGGCGCCGTCGCCGCTGATGTTTTTGCCGATGCGATCGATGATCAGGACGTCACATTCATCAAACGGGAGGCGCGGCATGGCGGCCCGCGCTTCCACCAGCAGCTCCGGCTCCAGGTCGAGAATTTGGACGGAAGGCACGCCGAGAACTTTGTAGGGCTCGTCGTGAGCGTTCTCGATCACGGCGATCGCGAGACGAATCGGCGCTTTCTCCAGAGCGATCCGGGCCATCTCGGGCACCATCACCGCCATTTCGCCGAAGCCGCGCGCGTGCGTCGTTGAGGCGCCGGCTTGCTTGCCGAGGCCGATCGCAATCATCTTGGCCAGTCCGCTTTCGTACGGGCCACGGAATGCCGTGTGCGGTTTGACGCGGGCCACAAAGACGATACCATCCGCTCCCGCCGCTCGTCGATCCAGGTGCACCGCTGTCCCGTCAGCAATGTGGCCGATCACAACCGTGTCCATGTCCGATACGATCGGCGCATCCACACTGTCTTCGGTCACGCCCAGATGGGCCAGAACACGGCGTTGGCCCTCTGCCGTTGCTCCGCCATGGCTGCCCATGGAGGGAATGATGAACGGGTCAGCGCCTCGCCGGCGGATGGCGGATACAACTCCGCGGACGATCTCAGGTAGGCGCCCAATTCCCCGGCTGCCGACCCCGATGGCGATACGCTGGCCGGGCTCGAACATCTCTCGGATCCCTGGCTCCGCCATCTGTTCCAGGACCGCGGATCCGAGGTCTCGAAGGGCAGGTGGAGTCCGAATGGTGTAGCTGAGCGTCGCGAAGCGAGGTAGGTCTACGCCATCCAACAGATCGTGAAGGATGTGCTCGGGGATCTCGAGCTCAATCCGCATATATCAGAATAGGGGCAGGCTCGTGCGCTTGCCGAGCGACCTCACGCGGGCGAGGCCGCGGCCACAATTTCCCGCATCTGTCCCGATCTCGTCGCGCTCCAGAGTGCGCCGCGCGCGAACAGAAGGACAGGACCGCGCGCCGCGTTGGGCACGATCACTTGAGTGACATCCGCGACCGGCGCTTGCCCCAGGACGATACCCGAGACGGCTCGTACTTGCACCTCCCGTCCACAGAAGAGGACAACCGCCCTGCTGTCCTGGGACCAGGTGCGAACGATGCAGGTGGCGGGAACGGAGGTCGTTGTGGCAGGCCCACCCTCAACAGGCTGCACAAAAAGTTGGCCGCGGTAGGCGGCGGCAACGTGCCGGTGATCGGGTGCAAGCACGGGCGGCATCTCATAAACGCCGTCATACTCGATGGTGGCCGGCGTCAATCTCGTGGCCCGCGACAAGCGGAGAAGGCGCCTCGTCCGACCGCTCCATAGGAGGAACGTCGAGCCGTCACCCATCCATCCCACCGGGCGCAAATTCCCCGCAAGCAAAAACGTGTGTATCGTGCGCGTGAGATTGGAGACGGTGACCGCGGAGGAGCTCGCAACCGCCAGCAGAGCGGAGTCAGGGGACCAGTACAACCTCGGCGGCCGTCGATCGTGTAGCCGTACCACGGTCCGTGCGCCGGATTTTCGTGGCGCCAGGACTTTGACCTCCCAGGTAGGCGACGCACCGACAACATACGCTATCGCGCGTCCGTCGGGAGCGAGGGAAGCGCCGCGCACATCGGCATCCACTGTTAGAACGCCCGGATCTGTTCCCTGACTATCGGTTGACCAGAGCGTGCCGCTTCGCAAGAACAGGATACGAGTCGACGTACCGGGCACCGGCGATAGCGGAATGCCGCGATTGATGGCTACCCAATGCCTTCCCTGGTCGTCCGAGCGGAAAAGGCCATCGGCGTTGACGGACGCGTACACCCTGTCCGGCTTGAAGGCATCGAGGGTCAGGGCGTTGATGTACGGCGCGAGCTGCAAGCCGGCCATGGACAGCTGCCAGCTCACTCCCCCGTCATCCGATCGGTAGAGAGCGCCGTCTCCCCCGACGAGAATCGACGTGCCGGCTTGCAACAGACTCGTCGCGAAGAAGTGTTGAGCAGGCCCCGACCTTCGCCATGCCGTCGCACCGGCCACGCCGGTAAATACTCCGCGATCCGTCGCGACGTAGATCCTCCCGGAGGCCAGGGGAGACACGTCCATGACGTTCTTGGCCAGGCCCAAGGAGCGGCGATGCCAGGTGACGCCGCCATCGTGAGAGACCGCGACTCCGCCTCCCCAGATGCCCGTCACCAGTGTTCCATTTCGCATAAATGCCAGAGACTGAATCCCGCTCGGAGCAAATACTCGTCCTCGGCCCAAACGCTTCCATGTCTTCCCGGAATCCGTGCTTCTCCACAACACGCTCGGTCCTGCATAGAACGTATCCGCCCTCCGCGGATCCTGGAGCAGGAACATGACCTCTGCTCCCAAAAGAGCGGTTGCGGCGGCACTCCAGTGTCGACCATGGTCGTTCGTGACGTATATGGACCTCAAGGTCGCCACGAGGTAACGGGACGAATGCTGCCGGTCCACGGCAACCGCGCGGATCACGAGATGAGGGGGCAATGGCGCCAACGGACGCCAGTGGTCGCCCGCGTCGTACGACTCGTACACCCTCCCGTGCGCGCCGGCAAGCAGATGACCGGGCCGTGTCGCGTCGACCGCAAGGGGGAAACCCACGTAGGGGTTGCTGCGTGCCCAGGAGATAGCGGCGACAGGCTGCACGCGAAAAACCGGGCTATCCGCATTCTGAGGAATGGATAGCGCGCCGGCGAGAGCGCACAGCGCAAAGGGGACGGCCAGAAATCGTGGGCGAAGTCGAAAAGCTCTTAGCCGGCGAGTCTGATGCGACAAGAAAGACCGCTGCGTGGCGTCTTCCCCAACCATGATGCGGGCTTTGATGACGTCGCGAGAGGAAGGAAACTGCGAAGCAGTGTCCAGATACTTTCCAATCGTGTCATCGACCTGGACGTGCCCCTCGAGTACGGCGCGGCACTCGTCGCATTCGCGGGTGTGCGCGTGCAGAGCGGCGAGAGCCGAAGCGTCAAGATCGTCCGCCTGCATCCAGAGACGATAGGTCCGGCACCGTCCTATGTGCATGGTCCTCGATCCTCTTCCTGGTACAGACAGCGGAAATGTTCTCGTGCCCTCAGGAGGCGCACCTTTACCGCGCCCTCGCTGCACCCCACCACGCCGGCGATCTCGCGGCAGCTCAAACCCGACGCCAATTGCAGAAGCAACGCATGCGCATATTTTTTGGGCATGCGCGCGAGCACGCGCTCAACCAGCTCATTTGCCGCGATCGCGTCCCCAATGTCGACTGGCGCCGACTTGAAATACTCCTCCTCGATCGGGAGAAACAATCGCAACCGCCGCCGGCGATGATAGCTGCGTGCGCGGTTGAGCGCGATGGTGTGCAGCCAGGCCGACAACCGCACCTCGCCTCGGAGACGTGGGAGAAACTGATATGCCGCCAGAAACGTGTCCTGACACAGCTCGCGTGCCGTCTCGGCATCGTACACCACACCCGTGAGAAAACGGAGGAGACGCGGCTCGTAGCGAATCATGATGGCGTCGAAGGCGTCCATGTCTCCCGCTCGGGCGCGTTCGACCCACTCCTGCTCCTCGAGCGCGGCGCAGGGCACGGCAAGCGTCGACTCGGCCTGATACGCCAGTGCCAGGTCGTTCACCGTGCCTCCCATCGCGGTCCGCCGGTCTTACCTATTACAACGCGCTCCGGGGCGGCTTCGTTACACGTGTCCAAGAAGTTTGTAACTTTCGAGGCAGCTCGCGCGCTAACTGAATTGAAACGTCTCAGTTGAGGATCATCTGCAGGCCGAGCGGCGCAATGGGATACATAGCGTCATGCACGTAGGATATTCGCCTCGTGAAGGAGGGCTCATGGACCGCGCTCGTTTCCGCCGCCTTCTCTCCATCGCCATCACGCTTGCCCTCCTGTGCGGTCCACAGCGGGTGTTCGGGGCGAGCGGACAACCAGGGTTCAATGCGATCATAAGTGACGCGGTGACTCGCGACCACGTCATCGCCCTGACCTTCGACGACGGCCCGTCCCCCTATACCTGGGCTATTCTCTCGCTCTTGCGGGCGCACCATGCGTCAGCGACGTTCTTCGTGGTGGGCATGCACGTGGTAACTTACCCCAAAATCGTCAAGGCTGAGGTGACAGCCGGAGATCTGCTCGGCAATCACACCTATACGCACGTCGACCTCGCATGGTTGCCCGAAGATGAGGCGATTGCCCAGCTACAGGCCACGCAACGGGTCGTGCGCGCGGAGACCGGTACCACTCCCCTGTGGTTTCGGCCTCCATTCGACGCAGTCGACGCGCGTGTTGTCACGCTTGCCGCCCGACTCGGATTGCGCACGGTTACGTGGTCGGTTGATCCGCGAGACTGGTCGGAACCGGGCGTGGCGGCCATCGTGCAAAGAGTGCTGGTTTCCGTGCGCCCCGGGAGCATCGTCCTCTTTCACGACGGTGGCGGATATCGAGCGCAGACGGTCGCGGCGGTCTCCGTCCTGCTTCCGATATTGAAGCAGCGGGGCTACCGCTTCGTGACGCTCAACACGCTGTTCCCCTCGAGCTTGCCCCACCAGCAGAGGCAGCTGCGAAAGGGTCGCGGCCCCGCCCACTCGCATCTCACAGCGTATCCTCCGCGCCATCAGGCCGTCTATGAAGTCCGCGTCCCCACTCACGTCCCGACAGCGGTAGGCGTTGGGACAGATTTGCAGAAAAGCGCCGACTAGCGGTAGATGGAAGTAGACGCGGTGTAGGCCGCGTGGTCCCTCTCCGGCTGTCCCCTAGCGTATAGTTGCCGTTTACTACGGAGTCGCGCGCAGAGGGGTCGTGCATGCTACGAAGGGGAGAGACGCTACCAGGAAGCCTATGGAGACCGCCCGCCTACAGATTGTGGACGAGAGAGAAAAGCTTGTCCCAAGTCGCCCGAACTTCACCGTCTCTGTGGCCAACGGGAGGGGCCGGGCTCGCGCACCCCGACCACGCGGTTGAACTGTACGCCACGGAGAGTCTGCTTCCGGCCGCTGGGCCAGCGAATCCTCACCAACTCGATCTCCGCCGCTGTTCCCAGCCCGAAATGCAGGGCCGTGTCGTCGCAGGAACCCAAACCCTGGCCGATCTGCACCTCCCGTGTCTGAGGACGCATCCCGTGGGCAAACACGGTGACACGCGCCCCGACTGCACTGCGGTTGCTTTCCGTGCCTTCTAGCTTGAGTCGCACCCACCTATTGGCCGAGGAGCGGCCCACATTGCGATAAAGCAACGGCGGCTGGCCATAATTCGCCACGAACATGTCCAGGGATCCGTCGCCGTCATAGTCCGCCACCGCAACACTTCGACCCTGTCCGGGGTCGTTGGTCCCGGAAACCGCGGAAACGTCAATGAATCTTCCCGAATGGTCGTTCAGGAAAAGAAGGTTGGGCTGTGGGACGTGTTCATAATCCATGGGGCCGGCAACCATGTAGAGGTCGAGCCAGCCGTCGTTATTGAAATCGGCGAAGCTCACGCCCCAGGTCATTGAGGGATCCAGCATGTTATCGATGACCTGACTGTGATAAGTCACGTGCGCCTGCTGAGCCACCTCGCGAAACCCGCGGCCTCTTTCGTTGTGATACAGGAGGTTGGGTCCGATATTGGACACGGCCAGGTCGAGCCAGCCGTCATTGTCGTAGTCGCCACTCGCCGCGCCCATGGGATTCATCTTGGTGTCAACGCCCATTTGGCTTTCCACTTCGGTGAAACGCCAACCGGTCGGTCCACCAGGTCCATCGTTGCGCCAGAGCGTACTCGGCTGGAGGACCGACCCAAAGTCGTACACCACGTACAAATCCGGGCGGCCGTCGTCGTTATAGTCGAGCCACACGGCGGAGAAGCCGAGGCCTTCGGTTGGAAGATAGCCCAGCTGCGGCGTCACATTGGTGAAGGTGCCGTCTCCGTTGTTGTGATACAGCCGGCTCTGGGGGCGGGGCAAGCGCATGACGTGCCGGGTGTTCTGTCCCGGCGTATCGTTTGGATTAAACGTGATGGCCTGCTCCGAGTAATTGGCGACGAAGACGTCCAGATAGCCGTCGCCGTTGTAGTCCGCCCACGCCGTCGACATAGTGCGGCCGGTATCACCGAGGCCCGAGCGGGTTGTGACGTCCGTGAACATGCCGTCTCCGTTATTGTGGTAAAGCACATTCGGTCCGTACGCGGCCCCCACATACAGGTCGAGCCATCCATCATTGTCATAGTCGACAAAGGTTGCCGAGGTCGTGCGAGTCGTGGGATGGGCCACACCCGCGGCGACCGCGACGTCGGTGAACGTGCCGTCACCGTT
>QHBP01000352.1 GCA_003244175.1 Chloroflexota bacterium
GTGCGCGGCAGCCTCGTCGAAGACGTCGATATCGCGTCTCGCATAGCGAACGCCGGAGAGCGTGTGCTTCTGTTGCGTGCCGAACGGGACGTGTCGGTCCGGATGTATGACGGACTCGCGAGCATTTGGGAGGGATTCGGCAAAAACGCATTTCGTTTCATCGCCGCTTCTCCCCGTTCCGGTCTTGTGACGGCCGCGGCAACCGTGGCCTTCGCCTCGGCGGTACCTCGAGCCTTCCGGACGCCGCGATGGAGGGGCCGCATCGCGCTATATCTTACGCCGGCCGCGGCGCTGGTGCCATGGCTTCGTCGGGCCGACGTTCCGGCCGCGTACGCCCTGCTTCACCCGCTGGCCTCGGCCACGTTTCAGGTCCTCGCGCTCGACTCGATGCGTCGTGCCGCTCTTCGTCGGGGCACCGTGTGGAAGGGCAGGCGATATTGAGATCGACGATACTCTCGGGATCCTGTTCAGCCTAGGCGAGCGCGAAAGGGAGATAGGGGTGGCACGGTGGACGCGCGCGGCGCGTAAGCTCGATCTTCGACCGCGGTCGCGCGTGCTGGATCTTGGGTGTGCCTTCGGATTCGGAACCCGCTTCCTCGCAACGCGGTACAGAGCCTTCGGGCACGATCTCTCGCCGCAATACATCGAGCAGGCAAAAAAGAGCGTGCCTTCGGGCACGTTTACGTGCGGCTCAGCGGACAGCGTGCCCTATCCTGATGGATTCTTCGATGGCATTGTGATGCTAGACGTCCTCGAACACGTGCCACGCGAGGAGCCGGTCATCGACGAATTGGCAAGGGTATTGCGTCCAGGCGGGAGGCTGATTCTGAGCGTCCCCCACCGAGGCGCTCTCTCGAGGGCGGACTCGCTGAACGTCTACCAGCATGTTTTTCGCGGCCGCGTGTCTGCTCCCACGGATGATCCCTCGTGGCCGGCCTCTCCTCGCCACCGGCATTACACCCTCGCCGATATGCGAGGGAGGCTCGAACCCGGGTTCCGACTTCTGGACGTCGAATATTCAGGTCTGGGCATCGCCGAGCTTGTAAACCTGCCGCTCTTGATGGTGATGCGCCCGTGGCAGCGGCTACATCGCCTGTACGACCTGGCGCAGTACCTGTACTTCGGCGTTTACCTTCTCGAGGATATGATTCCCACCGGCTCCTGGGGATACCACATGATGATCACGGCCGAGAGAGCGTGAACCCGACGCATGGCGCGTGGCCGTGACGCTCAAGCCAGGATCTCGATGCTGATCGCTCTCGACGGTAGGCCGCAGGCCGGACGGCAGGCCGCCGACAGGACGATGGTGGCCGTGCCCGGTGCAATCGCTTTGTAAATCCAGAATCGCGTCGTGAACGACAGCGCGCACGAGGGATCTCCTATGCACGACAGATCGCCTCGGACGCCGGATGTGATGTACTGCAATGTACCCGCGTTGCCGCTCGAGACCGAGACCTGGTATGGGGTGTCCAAGGGCACGAACACCTCGATGGTGTCGCTTATGTGTACCTGGTATACCCCATTCGGCGCGAGAGCGTTGATGGAGATGGTTGGAGTCGCGCTGATGGTGGCCGATTGGGTCGTCAAAGTGATGGCGCGTGCCGTGGAGCTGTAGACCCAGATGCTTTGCCCAACACCGATGTTTCGCAGCAGATCGTACCGCTGAGTAGCGGAGTCCCAGAAAAATCCGGCTTCACCCGCCAGCAGCTCAGCCACCTGCGAGAAGGGGTCGCCAAGAAGACCCCAGCCGGCGGGAAGCGCGCATATTGCGGTTTGGACGGAAGAATCCATCGGCAGGGATACCGAGGTGGGCTTGTCGAAGTAAGCCCACAGACCGCGGCAGCCATTCGACACGCTGCTGCTCGGAGCAGAGTATCCAGTTTGCGATGTGTACGCGAGCAAACGCGAAGCGGCGCCAAAATTGGTTCCGGGCGGACCACCCACCATGTTCCAGCCTGGTGGGTAGGTCGGTATCACCGTGTGTGTCTGGGCACCGACGTTCGCAGTCAAGCAGGCGAATGCCAACGCCACAAGAGTCAGCGACCGTGCAACATGCCGAATCATCTCATCCTCCTCGCATGTCTCTACGAGTAACAACGAAAGACAGGGTCTTTTTGTAATCCTGGTTGACCGAGTTTTTCGAAGACCCTAGACTTGGGAGTCCAAGCAAGCCGGGCGGTTGCGTGCGGCGAGGCCGTACGAGGAAAGTCCGAGCTCCATAGAGCAGGGTGCTGGGTAACACCCAGTGGGGGCGACCCCAAGGAAAGTGCCACAGAAACATACCGCCGGCCTTGGCCGGCAAGGGTGAAATGGTGAGGCAAGAGCTCACCGGCAGCAGGGTGATCTGCTGGCCGGGTAAACCCCACCTGGAGCAAGACCGTGTAGGAAGGCGATGCGCTCCGGCGCGTCGGGGCTGCTCGTCCTGGTCCTTCGGGTAAGGTCGCTTGAGGCAACGAGAAATCGCTGCCCTAGATAGATGATCGCCACCCGCTCGGTCGCAAGGCCGGGAGGGAACAGAACTCGGCTTACGGCTTGCTTGGGCCCCTTTTGGGGCACGCCATTACGCGGTTTGGACCTTGCGGAGCCCGGCAGACATTTGAGCAGCGGTCATGGGTCCGTAGTCGACGGCACGAATGGTCCCGCGAGCGTCGAGCCAAAAGCTCACAGGCTGGATTCCATACACCCCGTACTGATTCGACACCGCGTAATTCGAATCCAGGACCGGAACGAACTGCAGCTTGAAGGAGGCGGCGAAGGATTGCACGTCCGAGGCCGGCTCCGCTTTGTCCACGGCCAGTACCCGGAGGTCCGAGGAGTGCGAGCGGTAAAACGTCTCGATGCGCGGCATCTCACTGCGGCACGGAATACACCAGGTGGCGAAGAAGTTGATAAGCACCGGCGTGCCCTTGAGCTGCCGCAGGGTGACGAGCCGGCCCCTGGTGTCTTTCAGAGCAAAAAGGGGAGCGAGATGTCCGGCACGTGGCGCGTAGGACTCCGCTTTGCGCCCGGCAGGCCGCACCAGCGCTACTCCAGCCGCCGCGACCACGAGCACTAGCAGAGACGCGCCAATCGCCGCTTGCGGCCGTCGCATCCTACAGCTCCACACTTTCCGCCGGGGAAACACTGCGATCGGGTGGCTGCAGGCTGCCGGCGCCCGAGCAGCCCCGTACGGAGCAGTGAAAGTCCGAGTTGATCCAACAACCGGCATGATGGGCTGAGCCGCAAACGTTACATACTGCCGCAACTTCACCCGCACGCAGAAGCTCTTTGCACGTGGCGCACGGACGGGACAACGAGTCGACACCGACACGAATCGTGCGTATCCTGGCCTCGTCAGCCGTGGCGATCGGTGTCGACCCCACGGGCACAATGACGGGCTGCACCACGGGCCCGGCATCCGGCGGCCGGCTCTCAGCGGCGATTTCCTCCCCTACCACGGGTTTCGCCGACTCCTGGGTCGTCTCGGCCGCGAGCTCGTCCTGCACCGGTTGCGGACTTCGTGCGTCGGCAATCAGACCGCCAATGAACGCCGGCAGCCCCGCGCTGACGGCCATCACTGCCAGAACCGTAAGTGGCGCGAACCCACGACCAGCTACAGCCTGCACTATGAGAGTGAAACATCCACCAAGAATGGCGAGACGGCTGTACCAGGTGAATTCGCTCAACGACGCACTCATGTCTCTCGTTTGACCACCGGAAAGGGCGTCACACTCCTCGCATTCGCGAAAGCAGCTTGTCGCGCAGCCCCGCGTCATCGCGGAGACGAGCTGTGACGTTCGGCCATGACGTGCGGAATCGGAGATACTCATCGATCTTTTCCCTCGCCGTCTCCGTAGTGTGACGCAGGAAGCCGTCTATATCCTCGGGATAGCGAGCGGCGCTCAAAGCCTCGCGGGCGTCCTCCTCGTGGTTGTCCGACAGGAATTCTCCGGGATAGGGCATCAGCTCCTCGACCGTGAGCGGCCGCAGATCCGGCACGGTCTGCGAGATCAGCAGCTTCTCGCGCTCGTAGGTGAAGCGCATCACGTCTTGCTCGAGCTTCGACCAGGAGGCGTCCTGGTACGAGCCCCCGGCGGGAGGGCGGTGGAGAATACGCAGGTCCTTGCGCATGAAGATATTCTTACCTTCGAGGCGGGCGTTGATCAGGTAGTCGATGTCCTCGCCACGCGTAATCTGTGGGTCGAAACCGACACTCGCCGCGAGCTCCGGCGTGAATTCCATGTTGCCGCCGAAGCAAAACGGCGTCAGGACAATGTCCCCGGGGTCGCGCTGCAGCATCTCCGTAGCCGCATTCATGATCGACGCTTTGCGATCGAAGATGTTGGGCGACCTGGACTTATCGGGATCGATCCGCAGCAAGATGCCGCCGTCGTCCTGCAGGTAATACCCCGAAAGACCGTCGACGACACGACCGTCGATACTCGTTCCAAGCGGCTCGGTGGCCTTGCGGAGAAAGGCGGAATCGGTCACGATCTCATCATCATCGAGCGCGACGATCGCTTGACTCCCCAGGGTCAGAGGAATCGCTAGCTGAAGATTTCGAATCTTTGGATATCGCGCAAGATCGAGGAATGAGGTTCGGTCTTCCCCGGCCTCACCGTTGAGCCGCTCCCGTAGCACCTGAAGAGTGGACGGACCAAAGACAAGACTTGTCACACCCGGATACCCCGCGACAAGATCGCGCACCCGGGCCTCGGCGTCTCGCGCGACGTCCGCACCGGTGACAGCCACGAGAATCAGCAGGTAGAAGGTGCGAGTGTCGAGCTTCTCGAGGCTCTCGAGCAGGGCGTCGAGTGTGCTGGGAGCGTCCACGGCGGTAGGGTGATCGTAGACAGCGTCCCCGGCACACGAGGCGCCCCCGGCACGCGACCAGTACGTCGGCACGACGACACATGTCGATGGCAGCATAACGGCTGATATTAGCATGCAGAAATTCGTGACCGGAGCGTTGCGGAATGGCGCACCGACTGCCGCGTGATCGAGCCTCCTTTTGAAAATGGAATGCGTCAGATCAGGCGGCCTTGTCCTCGTGCGGCGCTGCAAGAGCGAAGCTCGTTTCCCTCCCCGTACAAGGCACATTTGCGTCGTCTCTTCCTGAGCTCCACTCGAATCGTCTATTCCGCCAGCCGAGACCGCACGACGTACGAGTTCACGCAGGTCGCCGCCTTTCCGGGCTTTCACTCCTCCACGTGGCCCCTGGGTCGACGTGCAGCGAGTTCATTGAAGCGCACCAGAGCGCAGCTAAGGGTACGAGCGAACGGACTCTTTGTCTTGCGGCCACAGCTTTACGGACTGTTGGCCGTGACCGTACCGGATGAGAGCTGCGCTGTCGATGTCCACTGTGAACAGGTGAAAGCGCGCACCCTTCCATTCCGTCATCGTGTTCACATACGTACCCCTAGCTTCCGGCTCGTGAATCTCCGTCGCCAGACCACGAACACTGACTTCCACTTCGTCCCCTGTCGAGGTGCAAACGGTGTTGTGCAGAACTAGGCGCGGGTCGCGCAACAGATCAAGCGCTTTGCGTGACTGCCACATCATGCCGAGAAAGAGATTTCCATCGAGGATGCACGGTTCGACACAACTAATGCGCGGCGAGCCGTCGGCTCGAATCGTACCGATCAACGCTACTTCTCTGCAGATCTGCGCCTTGGCCATAGCAGCGAACTCAGGGGCGGAGGACTCGAATCTCTGCCAGGTCATTGCCGTTCCGATCTCGGTGTCGGGCGCCTACCGCCAGCGTCGCGACTCATCCCCTCGAACGCGTGAAAGGCGACGCGGTTGGATGTTCTCGCATCTAACAGGGATGCACTGAACGACGCACAACGGGTCCGCGCCGCACGGTCGTCTCTTTCTAGTGATCCGCATCCTTCTGCTCGGTTGGGTGCACGAGTCGAGATCTCGCCGCCTGAAACTCTTCCTCGGTCAAGGTGCCCGATGTGCGCAACTCGTCAAGTCTGTCGAACTCTTCTTGCAAATGCAGTCCGGGAGAGCCTCCGCTACCCGGCACATACTCTTCACCGCGCATCCCTGTCTTGAAGGCCTGAACCGTCTCGGCAAGCAGCTCCTTGCTTCCTTCAATTGCATCGTCCATTATTGTTTCCCCCTGAGCCCCAGTATGAAGAACTGTTCGTATCCCAGAAAATTCCGAAAAACCGCGGGGCCGTCAGCGAGAATGCCACACCTCACAGCTGGCGTCAGACCGACGCAACTCCGCCGCTCCACACATCTTGCGCCGTGCGGAGCAACGCTTCCAGAGGCATCTGTGCCAGGGACGACAAGCACAAGTCCGCGTGATCAATCGGAAGCTGGCGCGAGATTGCGTTGGGCACGACAACGCAGAAGATGCCCGCGCCTTGCGCCGCCGTTATTCCATTCGGAGAGTCCTCGAAGGCGAGTGTTTCTGACGAAAGCAGTCTCATGCGCGCGAGGGCAACCTGATACAGATCCGGATGTGGTTTCGACCGCGGCGCGTCCTCCCCACAGACAACGGCTATAAATCGATCTCTTAGCTCGTACTCGTAGAGATAGGCGTCCACCCACGAGTGAGGAGAGCTCGATACCACCGCCAGGGCAAGACCCATCACTTGTCCCTCATCAATGCGGTCGAGCACACCGGGTAGCAGAGATTCTGCCTCGATAAGCTCCACCTTCCGGATCAGCCGCTGACGGTGAATCTCCTCACGATTGAGAGTCCGGCCCGTTTCGCTCTCCAGATATGCCACGTGATCCCACTCGATGCCGGATCCACCCAGCACTCGGGACCACATCTCGATGGTCAATGTACACCCGTGCTCCCTGTAAACCTCCTGCCATGACGTGAACGCAGGGACCTCGGTGTCGAGGATGAGACCGTCGAAGTCGAAGATGACGCCGCGGATTGGCGCTGACTGGCTCATGGGGCGACAAGCTTCTTCATGTATGCGAATGGTAGCAGGCTCAGAACATCGGACTGGAGGAGAGAACCGCAGCAGTGAGTTGGGTGCCGCGCCGAAAAACGTAAGAGAGCGCCACTCACGTCTACATCTAGCCGCATGGCAAAGCCGATGATACAGTGAGGGCGCAATGGCCGATCCGATCTACCTGGACTACAACGCGACAGCACCCGTGGATCCCGCGGTCGTGGCGGCCATGCGCCCGTACCTGGAGAAGCGATTCGGCAACGCGTCGAGCGCTCACGAGTACGGCTATGAAGCCCGCGAAGGCGTGGAGGCCAGCCGCTCCAACGTGGCGTCGTTGATCGGCGCAAGCGCGGACGACATCATTTTTACGGGCGGCGGCAGCGAGACCAACAATCTCGCCATAAAGGGCGCGGTCTTCGCCTGCCTGGACAAACGGCCGCATATCATCAGCAGTGTGGTCGAGCACCCGGCGGTCCTGAACACCCTCCACTACCTGCACCGGCGTTTCGGTGTCGAGTCCACCCTCGTGCCCGTGGACCAGAGCGGCACCGTGTCGCCCGATGCGATCCGCGAGGCACTTCGGCCGGAGACGGTTCTTGTCACTATCATGCACGCGAACAACGAGGTGGGCACGATCCAGCCGCTCGCGCGGATCGGGGAAATTACGCATGCTGCCGGAGTCCTGTTCCATGTGGATGCGGCGCAGTCAGTCGGAAAACTGCCCGTGGACGTGACCGAGCTTGGCATCGATCTTCTGACAATCGCCGCTCACAAGCTTTACGGGCCCAAGGGAGTCGGAGCGCTTTATCTTCGGAGCGGGGTGCAGATCGACCCGTTGATTCACGGCAGCTCGCAGGAGCACGGCATGCGGGCCGGCACGGAAAATGTTGCCGGCATCGTGGGACTGGGGGTGGCCGCCGGCATAGCCACGCACGACATCCGCGAGGAAGAGACTCGCCTGCGTTCCCTGCGAGATCGGCTACATCGACTCCTTGGCGAAGGCGTACGAGGGACGGAGCTGAACGGCCACCCGGTGGATCGGTTGCCAAATACCCTGAACATCAGCCTGCCTCACGCCGTCGGTCAGGCTGTCTTGGTGTACGCTCCCGAGGTCGCGGCTTCCACGGGCTCGGCCTGTCATTCCGCAGCCGTTGAACCCTCGCCGGTGCTGCTTGCGATGGGTCTCAGTCGCGAACGAGCACTCGGCGCGCTTCGGCTCTCGCTCGGCCGGTGGTCGACCGAGGAAGAGATGGACCGAGCCTCGGAAGCGCTCGTGACGGCGTATGAAGCGGTTGCACTCATTCCGGCGTCGTAAAGGCGAGAGCGAACTGCTCAGTT
>QHBP01000395.1 GCA_003244175.1 Chloroflexota bacterium
CCTCGATGTGCTTGTCGTTGATGCCCACGCCCTGCGTGCGATACACCTTCTGGACTTCCTCGATCAGGAAGAGCTGGACCGCTTCGCGGCCCATAACTCGGAGGATGTCCTGAGGGTTGGAGGCGCCGTCAGTCAGCTGTGCTCCTGCCGAGGCGAACTGTCCCTCGGTGACGCGGAGACGCGCGACGGCGGGAACCGAGTACGACCGAATTTCGAGCGGCTCGGGAGCGATGAGGATATGACCATCGCGCTCCGACACCAGCCCGGCGGTCAGGGCGACGACGTCTTCGGCCGCCTCAGCCTTCTTGCCGCGTTTTGTGTAGCGCGCCAACACCGTGCCCGGCTCCACTACCTCGCCGCTGCTGACCGTCTTGACGTACCCCGCCGCAAGCTCGTGCCGTTCGGTAGCTTCTTCTTCCATCGATGCGACGACAATCTTCATCTCGTTGTCGGCTCGTTCGATGCGAACAACGCCGTCTATTTCAGCGATGACGGCCACTTCCTTGGGAACGCGCGCCTCGAACAGCTCTTCGACCCGTGGAAGGCCTTGAGTAATATCGGAACCCGCCACGCCACCGGTGTGGAACGTGCGCATTGTAAGTTGAGTTCCCGGCTCGCCGATGGATTGGGCCGCAATGATGCCCACAGCTTCACCCATCTCGACCAAGAGTCCGGTCGCGAGACTCCAGCCGTAGCAGTGCTGGCAAATGCCCTGCTTCGCCAGGCAGTTGAGGGGAGAGCGAACGACAATTCCCGCCTCCGGATGCCGGGCGAGAATGGCGCCGACCTCACTCGCCATCTCCTTGTCGATCATTTCATTGCCGTCAATCACCATGGTGCCGGTCTCGGGATCGTAGAAGGCTTCCGCTGTCCATCGACCCGCGATTCGCTTGTTCACCGACTCCACCATTCCGTCTGAACGTCGCTCACCGAAAGTAACTCCCGCGGTCGCTCCGCAGTCAACTTCACGGACAATCACATCTTGCGCGACGTCGATCAGGCGACGCGTGAGGTATCCGGACTCCGCCGTACGGAGAGCGGTATCGGCGAGACCTTTGCGGGCGCCGTGAGTCGAGATGAAGTATTCGAGAACGCTCAGACCTTCTCGGAAGTTGGACGTGATCGGCATTTCGATGATTTTTCCGGATGGGTCGGCCATCAGTCCGCGCATGCCGGCGATCTGGCGCACCTGCGTGAATCCGCCTTTGGCAGCCCCCGAAACCGACATCATGTAGATCGGGCCATGGGGATCGAGGCTCTCGGTGACGGCGGCTTCGACCTCCTGGCTTGCTTCCGTCCACGCCGCGACGGCTTCGCGGTAGCGCTCGTCATCCGTGATTAGACCTTCTTCGTACTGCTCTTGAATTCGCAGGACACGATCCTCCGTTTCGCGGAGAATCGACGGCTTGGTCAGAGGGATGGTGATGTCCGAAACGCTCATGGTAATGCCGGAATACGTGGCGTAGTGGAATCCAAGACGCTTGATCTCGTCTGCCACCTGCGCCGTCCGCTCCTGGCCGAATTGAGCGTACACATCGGCGACAACGTCTCGTAGCGACCCCTTGTCCTGAATCGCGTTCTTGTAAGGAATCGAGTCGGGCAACACTTCGTTGAACACAATCCGTCCAACCGTAGTCTCGAGCGCGTACGCCTTATTGCTGTTCGGCAAGAGCGCGAGGTCCGAACGTGAAACCATACCCGCGCTCGTCTGAATACTGTCCTGATCGAGCATGTGCTGGGGAATGCCAACGTAGATACGGGCGTGTAAGGAGACCCGTTTTAGCTCGAGTGCCTGTAGAGCTTCGTCGAAGCTCGAGAAGACGGAGCCCTCTCCCTTTTCCCCCTCCTTGTGCGTCGTAAGGTAGTAGCAGCCAAGCACCATGTCCTTCGTCGGATTGACGATTGGCTCACCGTTGGCCGGCGACAACAGGTTGCGCGAGCTCATCATCTTCGTCCGCGCCTCGTTCTGGGCCGCCTTGGACAACGGAACGTGGACGGCCATCTGGTCACCGTCGAAGTCGGCGTTGAAGGCCGTGCAGACGAGGGGATGAATCTGAATCGCGCTCCCCTCGACGAGAACCGCGTCAAACGCCTGAATGCCAAGACGGTGCAGGGTGGGCGCGCGGTTGAGCAAAACCGGATGGTCCTTGATGACCTCCTCGAGGACGTCCCACACCTCCGGCCGAACGCGCTCCACGATGCGCTTCGCGCTCTTAATGTTGTGAGCGAAGCCTCGCTCCACCAGTTTACGCATGACAAACGGTTTGAACAGCTCGAGCGCCATCTTCTTCGGCAGCCCGCACTGATTCAGCTTGAGCTCCGGACCCACGACGATCACCGAGCGTCCCGAGTAGTCGACGCGCTTACCCAGGAGATTCTGACGGAAACGGCCCTGCTTGCCCTTGAGCATGTCTGACAGGCTTTTCAGCTTGTGGTTGCCCGAGCCGTTGACAGCCCGTCCGCGTCGTCCGTTGTCGATGAGCGCGTCTGTTGCTTCCTGAAGCATGCGCTTCTCGTTCCGGATGATAATTTCCGGGGCGCCGAGCTCGATGAGTCGCTTGAGGCGGTTGTTGCGGTTGATGACGCGGCGGTACAGATCGTTCAAGTCACTGGTCGCGAAACGACCCCCATCGAGCTGAACCATCGGTCGAAGATCGGGTGGGATTACAGGGAGTACCGTCAGGATCATCCATTCCGGCCGTTGAGCCGATTTGCGGAATGACTCGACCACGCGGAGCCGCTTTGTGGCCTTCTTGCGACGCTGGCTCGACTGGCTTGAGTTGCGAATCTCGTTGCGAAGCTCGACCGCAAGCTGGTCTAGATCGACTTGCAGAATGATGTCCCGAATTGCCTCGGCCCCCATTCCGGCCTTGAACAAGTAGCCGAACTGCTCATTCATTTCGCGATACTGCGTCTCGTTGAGGAGCGCCATTCGCTTGACCGACTCCATTTCGTCGATACGCTTCTGCGTCTGCACGCGTACCTGGTCGATCTGATCATCGAGTCCCGTCCGCGACTGCGCAAGCTCGGCATCGGCTGCACGCCGCGCCTCCTCTTGGAGCTCCGCATGCCCACGGTCGAGCGCATCGCGCTCCGTGACAAATTGGGCTTCGAGCTCTTCCACGCGTGCTTGCGCGGCCGCCAGCTCCAGTCCGCTGCCCATGACCTCGTTGATAGCGTCTGTCCTGCGCTGTTCCAGGCCCGCTAGTTCCTGTGAGCGGCGGATATCTCCCTCTTGCATAGCTGCCACCAGCTCGGCGGCACGCGCATTGACGCCTCCCTCGATTTCGGCGATGCGGGCCGCCTCTTCCTCGCGAACGCGCTCGACCGCTCGACGTCTGCCCTCTTCGTCCACGGACGTGACGATATACAGCGCGAAGTACAGGATGCGCTCGAGATTGCGCGGCGAGACGTCCAGCAGAAGTCCAAGCCGGCTGGGCGTGCCCTTGAAGTACCAGATATGGCTGACCGGGGATGCCAGCTCGATATGTCCCATGCGCTCTCGACGCACCTTGGCCCGCGCGACCTCAACCCCGCATTTGTCGCAGATAATGCCCTTGTATCGGACGCGCTTGTACTTACCGCAGTAGCACTCCCAGTCCTTCTGGGGTCCAAAAATGCGTTCGCAGAACAGCCCGTCTTTCTCCGGCTTGAGCGTGCGGTAGTTGATCGTCTCCGGCTTGGTGACCTCACCGTACGACCACCCGCGGATCTGCTCGGGAGACGCAAGGCTGATTCTGATCGCGTTAAAGTCATTTACTTCTAACAATGTTCTCTCCAGAGGGGTCTGAGGTTCTGACACGACGTCCGCGCGACAGGCGGGAGACAGTTCCCGCCCGCCTGCGAATCACTTCTCCTGGTTAGTCGCCCTTTTCGAATCCGGTAATGTTTACATCCAGGCTAGGAATCTGATCCAGACCTGCTTCGTCCGCGAAGTGAACTTCCTGTTCTTCCTCGTTCAAGACCTCGACGGACAGGGCCAGGCTCTGCAGCTCCTTCACAAGGACCTTGAACGACTCGGGAACGCCGGGCTCAAGGATGCTCTCGCCCTTGACGATGGCCTCGTAGGTTTTAACGCGTCCGATGACATCGTCGGACTTCACAGTAAGAAGCTCCTGCAGGATGTGCGCGGCGCCGTACGCCTCGAGGGCCCACACCTCCATCTCGCCAAATCGCTGTCCGCCAAATTGGGCTTTGCCGCCCAGTGGCTGCTGCGTCACCAGCGAGTATGGCCCGGTGGATCGCGCGTGGATTTTGTCCTCGACCAAGTGGGCCAGCTTGAGCATGTAAATCTGTCCCACGGTGATCTCCTGGTCGAATCGATCACCCGTGCGACCGTCGAACAACACCATCTTGCCGTCGGTAGGCAGGGCCGCCTTGGTCAGCTCGTCGACGATCTGTGGTTCGCTCGCCCCATTGAAAACCGGGCTCGCAACTTTGAAGCCAAGCTCCGCGGCGGCCCATCCGAGATGAGTCTCGAGAACCTGGCCGATATTCATGCGAGAAGGAACGCCCAGTGGATTGAGGATCATGTCGACCGGAGTACCGTCGGCCAAGAACGGCATGTCCTCCTGAGGGACGATCTTCGAGATGACTCCTTTGTTGCCGTGGCGACCGGCGATCTTGTCGCCCTCTGAGATCTTACGCTTTTGGGCAATGCCCACCCGCACCAGCTGATTGACTCCGGGTGGAAGCTCATCCCCTGAATCCCTACTGAAAACCCGCACGTCGACGACCTTACCACGCTCACCTTGCGGTACGCGTAGCGAGGTGTCCTTGACTTCCCTGGCCTTCTCACCGAAGATCGCACGCAGGAGACGCTCCTCGGCGGTCAGCTCGGTTTCACCCTTGGGGGTGATTTTGCCGACCAGGATGTCTCCCGGTTCGACCTCCGCGCCCAAATAGACGATCCCTCGCTCGTCGAGATTCTTGAGACCCTCCTCGCCAACGTTCGGAATATCTCGGGTGATTTCTTCCGGTCCCAGCTTCGTGTCGCGGGCGTCCACCTCATGCTTCTCCATGTGAATTGAGGTGAATTTGTCCTGCATCACAAGTCGTTCGCTGATGAGAATGGCGTCTTCGTAGTTGCCACCCTCCCACAGCATGAAGGCTACAAGGCAGTTCTGACCGAGGGCCAGCTCGCCGTTCTCCGTCGAGGAGCTATCGGCCAGGACTTGGCCCCGCGTGACCTGTTGGCCCTTGTCAACGATCGGGCGCTGGTTGATGGTCGTGCCTTGATTTGATCGCACAAACTTGCGCAAGGCATGCCGGTGCTCTTTATGTCCGTTCGTGTTGGCCGTGATGACGATCTCGGATCCGGTCGCACTCGTGACGATCCCGTCCGTCTCGGAAAGGATGAGCTGACCGGAGTCGTACGCTGCGCGCCGCTCCGTCCCGGTTCCCACGTAGGGTGAATCGGGAACTAGCAGAGGCACCGCCTGTCGTTGCATGTTTGATCCCATGAGAGCGCGGTTGGCATCGTCGTGCTCCAGGAACGGGATCAAAGCCGTCGCCACACT
Organism: Chloroflexota bacterium; assembly: GCA_003244175.1. Classification (GTDB taxonomy): domain Bacteria; phylum Chloroflexota; class UBA5177; order UBA5177; family UBA5177; genus QHBP01. The sequence goes on from QHBP01000395.1 coordinate 5,520, forward strand.
CACAAGCTGGCGTGGAGAGACGTCCATGTAATGAACGCCCAGGACCGGCTCCGATTCAAAACCTTCGCCAAACCGCACGGACACGCGATCCTCGATGAACTCCGAGTACTCGTTGAGGGGCGCGTTTGCCTGCGCGACCGCGTAGGTCTCCTCTTCGTCGGCGGTCAGGAACTCAATGTCGGTCGAGGCGAATGGCCGTACCTCGATGGTCCCCACGGCGCTTCCGCGGATCTTCTCCGCCAGACCTTCGTCCACCCGGCTGTTCGCGGCAACAATGACCTTGCCCGCTTTGTCGTAAACATCCTCCCGCACGGCCCTGTCAACAAGGTGCGGCGAATCTACAGGCAAAGTCTTATAGACCGTGCGATACGGGGTCTCAATGAAGCCGTATGCGTTGGTGCGTGCATAGGTCGCGAGCGACCCGATAAGGCCAATGTTCGGCCCTTCCGGTGTCTCAATCGGACAGATGCGGCCATAATGCGAGTGGTGAACGTCTCGAACGTCGAAGCCGGCTCGCTCCCGAGAGAGGCCCCCCGGACCAAGTGCGCTGAGGCGCCTCTTGTGCGTCAGCTCCGCCAGAGGATTCGTCTGGTCCATGAACTGGGACAGCTGGCTGCCGCCGAAGAACTCCTTCATCGCCGCAACCACCGGTCGGATGTTGATAAGCGCGTTCGGCTTTGCGGACTCCACGTCCTGAATCGTCATGCGCTCCTTCACCACCCGTTCCATGCGGAGCAGGCCGATGCGAAACTGATTCTGCAAGAGCTCGCCCACCGCGCGGACCCGCCTGTTCCCCAGGTGGTCGATGTCGTCTCTCTTGCCGTGGCCGTTGTTCGCGTGAATCATCTCCCGCACGATGCCGGCGAGATCCTCCTTGGTCAGAATCGTCGTCGAGGTGGGTTCGGCAAGCTGAAGCCGCTTGTTCAACTTGTAGCGACCGACCCGGTTGAGATCGTACCGCCGCGGGTGGAAAAAGAGAGAATTGATCAGGCTGCGGGCATTCTCGAGCGTGGGAGGATCACCGGGGCGCAGTCGCTTGTACATCTCGACGAGGCCCTCTTCAATGGAGTGCGTCGGGTCGCGATCAAGCGTGGCCTGCAGGTACTGATGGTCGGGATCGGTATCAAGGTTGGAGAGAAGCTCCTTGAGCTCCTCGTCTGTTCCATACCCCACGGCGCGGAGCAGAGTTGTCACCGGAATCTTGCGCTTGCGGTCGACCTTCACCGTCAGCACATCGCGGTTACTGCTCTCAAACTCCAGCCAAGCGCCACGGTTTGGGATAAGCTTGGCACCCCAGAGCTCTCGGCCGGAGGACGGGTCCTCATCCGGTGTAAAGTACACTCCGGGAGAGCGGACGAGTTGACTCACGACAACGCGCTCGGCCCCGTTGATCACAAACGTTCCCTGGCTCGTCATCAGTGGAAAGTCACCCATGAAGACTTCCTGCTCGGTGATCTCGCCGAGTGGCTCACCCTCCGCTGTAACCTTCTTGACCAGTCTCGCTTTGACTGTCAGCGGCGCCGAGTACGTCATATCGCGCAGGCGACACTCGGCCTCCATGTACTTCGGACGGCCGAACGGCACGTCCGGGACGATAAACTCAAGCGACATCTTCCCTGCGAAGTCCGTAATAGGAGAAATTTCTTCGAAAAGCTCTTTGATCCCGTCGTTCTGGAACCAGGCGAACGAGTCCAGCTGCATCTGAATAAGGTTGGGCAGCGGCAGGACTTCGTTGAAACGTGCAAACGAGACGCGGCGGTCTCCTGTTATCTGTACAGCCATTCAGACTCCTTGCTGGGCAGTAGTGGGGGGAGCGGAAAACACAGAAGCGCACTTGCCCGCCGGCAAGTGCTAATTTAATGGGCCCGAACTTTGTGCACCGCGCCAGCACAGCGCTCGCTCAAAATTCGCAGAGGAAACGACAAACTCCCGGAACACGATGCGTGTGGACGGCGAGGGGCCGATCACGTGCCTTATGGTAACTGATCGCGCACTCAAATGCCAAGAACCGTCATTTTCGCACAAACTTCAGGATCGCGCGAATCGTATGTGTTCCTGGCTGTGCATCGGTCTGGATCCAGACCCCGATCGCTTGCCTGGACATCTCCCTCGAACAACTGCGGGCATCGTCCATTTTTGCCGCAAGATTGTGGAAGCTACCGGGGAGTACGCACTCGGGTACAAACCCAATGTCGCCTTCTTCGAGGCTCTTGGACCCGAAGGATGGACGGCGCTGCACGAGATACGGGCGTGCGTTCCGCCGGGCGTTCCTGTCATCGCGGACGCGAAGAGAGGTGACATCGGCCACACCGCCCGCGCCTATGGCAAGGCATTCTTCGATGTTCTGGGTTGCGACGCCCTCACGGTTAATCCCTATCTCGGGCCTGACAGCCTCGAGCCCTATATGGGACATCCCGGCAGGTGCATCCTTGTGTTGACGCGAACCTCCAATGAGGGTGCATCGGTGGTACAGGATCGGGACATCCGTGGTGTGCCCATGTATCTGGCGATAGCGCGATGGGCCATGGATCTGGACGGTCCTACCGAAGTGGGTTTTGTCGTAGGCGCGACCCAGCTCTCGGCTATCCAGAACATTCGCTCGGACTTCCCCAATGCGCTGCTCCTCCTTCCCGGTGTGGGAGTCCAGGGGGCGGGCGCACACGCCTCCGCGGTCGCCGCGGCCGGGGATGATGGACAGCAAGCTCTCATCTCGGTGTCGCGCCAGATCTTGTACGCTTCCTCCGGCCGAGACTTTGCCGAGGCGGCAGCGCGCGAGGCACGCGCGCTCGCGGCGGAAACGTGGCTGGGATAAGGCCCCACATGCCAATCGTTGAGTTCCGCATCGGTGACGTGGTCCAATTGCGCAAGCCCCATCCGTGTGGGGGCTATGTATGGACAGTCGTGCGTCTCGGCGCGGACATTGGACTGTCATGCACAACGTGCGGACATCGCATTCTTCTGCCGCGTACCGACCTCGAACGTCGACTGAGGAAGTTTCTGGAAAGGGCGTCCGAACCTGAGACGCCGCCAAAGCACCCGTGAGTCACAGGTGCGTTTGAACATATGACGTCTCGCCCGACGACGCCTTCCTGATGCAAGAAGCTGAAACCCGACAGGAGCGGGCCATCGAAGCCGCTCTCCAGGTTGCGGCATCATTCGGTGTCGCCGCGCATGTTCCGGAGATTCTCCATGACTCGAACAACACGGTCATACACCTCTCTCCGGCCCCCATCGTCGCCAAGGTTAGGACCACGCCCTCGCAACGTCGAAGCTTCCAGAGCGAGCTGGGAATCGGCCTGTACCCGGCTGACCAGGATGCACTCGCCGTGCGTCCGAGCCGGGAGATACCGCCAGTGCTCCATATGTACGACGGCCTCGAGTTGACGTTCTGGGAGTGGTGCCCTCACGACCCGGGTGTGGAAGTGGATGGTCGAAAGGCGGGGCACGCTCTTCGCCGGCTCCATGACGCTTTGGCCGGGTACGCTGGGCGTTTGCCTTCGTATACCAGAGACTTGGAGGAAGTCGGGTCCATCCTCGCGCGGGAGGAGACGCTACAATCCCTCGACCGCTCTGACAAGGCGTTCCTACGAGAGGTACATGAAACTGGATATGCGCCTCTCGAGGCGCGTACGCTCGCGATCCAGCCGCTCCATGGAGAAGCTCATCTGGGGAATCTCCTGGCTTCGGCCGATGGGCCCCGGTGGATCGACTTCGAGGCTGCATGTATCGGTCCTCCGGAGTGGGACTTTGCCTCGCTCCCCGATGAGGCCCTCGACGCCTTCCCGAACGTCGATCTAGAGCTCCTCCGACACTTGCGCCTCGTTCACCACCTCTGCGTGGCCGTCTGGTGCTGGCTGAATCCGGATCGCGACCCTATCCTGCGCCTGCATGGTGAGATCCATCTCGAGGCTCTGAGGGACGGACACCAATGGTGAGAGAGAATATGGCCGCGGGAGTGCCGCGAAGCAGGGCGAAGCCCGAGGCATAGTCCGATCTCGTCGCTCGCCTCGCGGTCCATGACATTCGCTACCTCGTGACCGATGCAGGTAGAGCCGGGCGCTTGCCGCTTGACCAGGCCCCGCTAGTTGGCCTCGTCCTGGATCTTGCTCACTCAGACCACGCCCGCCTGCGCGACGCCCTGATTGCCCTGCTCCTCCGTCACCCGGAAGATGCTGGGGAGGTCGAGGAAGCGGCACGCAGCCTGCCGGACGACGAGCATCCGACCAGCCGGTGACGTATGGCGGACCCTGACGTTCCGCTATAACCCGTCCCCTGGGCCGACTACGTCCCGTCGGCGAGCCGGAGGAACGCCTCGAACTTGCGTCGAAAGTCCTCCTCGTCAACGCGAAGTGACTCCGTGTCGAGGCGGGAAAGGACCTCACAACCATGGTGAACGCCTGTTCGCCGCCTTCCAGCCGGACTGAATAGTCAACGTCGTCGGTCTGGCGGCGGAAGCCGGCCCACACCATCTGCGTGCCCCCGACCAGATAGAGGCGTCCTGTGCCGCGATACCGGCGCCCTAACTCGCGCAGGAATCGCTCGATTCGGTCCCGCGTGGCGGGGTCACGCCCTGGCACGGGCATCCTGGACGAGCTGCGCGCGCAAACGGCGGGCCGCGTCTTCGCAGTCCGACTCATAGTTGAAGGGAAGCGGGGGCGTTGTGTCGGAGCAATCGAGCGGCGGCACTAAGGCATGGATGGCCGAAGTCCTCTCCGGGAGGCGGGAGGCGTAGCTCAACGGCCACGTGATCGGCTTCGGTCTGTACGTGATCCGGCAGATAGAGATTGAATGCAAAGCCCCACTCTCGCTGCAATGCCGCCGTCACAACGAGCCTCACCAGAAGCACTCGGCGTGCCGGATGCTAGGCGACGGTCTCGAGGAGCCAGCGACTTGGCGAGCGTCGCATCAGGTCAAACTTCTTCCCCGTCGACAGCTCGAGACACCGCAGACCGTAGGCAACATCCTCGGTTCGACGGTGGTCTATCCACACCTCGTCGGCCGGCAGCAGGAGCGCCACAACGTCTTCGCACAGACCGTCGGTGCTCATGTAATGGCGCGCCAGCTCGCCCTTGCTCTGGATGTCCGAGAGACGGTCCTTCACGCCCATAATCAGGCGTGCGTACAGAACCTTGCGGTTACGGTCACCATAGTAGATGTACCACTCCAAGGCAGACTTCCATACGTCTCGCATGCCATGTCCTCCTTCACCGCGCAGGTCCAATCCTACGATCTGACCGGCCCCAATGCAAGAAATATGCCGCGGAAGCTACGCCAGGTGCCTCTTCATGATCTGGTAGTTCTCGAGTGCCTTTCCCGTCCCTACCGCCACACAGTACAGCGGAAACTCCGCCACGTGGCAGGGAACGTCCGTGACCTTAGTCAGCAGCAAATGGATGTTGCGCAGTAGCGACCCTCCCCCCGTCATGACCATCCCTCGATCCATGATGTCCGAGGCCAGCTCCGGTGGTGTCTCCTCCAATACCGCTCGCACGGCATCGACAATGGCGGCGAGCGGGTCGGCAATCGCCTCGACAATCTCGTTGGTTCGAATGGTAATGGACTTCGGAAGGCCGGTGACCTGGTCTCGGCCGCGCACCTCCATACTGAGCTCCTGCTCCAGAGGGAGAGCGCTCCCTACCTGAATCTTCACGTCCTCGGATGTAGTCTCACCGATCATGAGGCCGTATTTACGGCGAATGTGGTTCGCGATGACGTCATCGATCTTCATCCCGCCGATGCGAACCGTTCGATTGATGACGATGTCGTTGAGGCTGATCACCGCAACCTCGGTCGTGCCACCGCCGATGTCCACGATCATATTTCCCGTCGGACCGGCGATGGGAACATTGGCGCCAATCGCCGCGGCGATTGGCTCCTCTATAAGGAAAGCGCGTTTCGCACCCGCCTGAACTGCCGCATCGTGGACGGCGCGCTTCTCCACGCTGGTGATGCCGGCGGGTATACAGATCATGACCTCGGGACGAAACATGGTCATTGCGCCGGACACCCGGCGAATGAAGTAGCGCAGCATGCCCTCGGTCCGGACGTAGTCGGCGATCACACCATCCCGCATTGGCCGGACGACCGTGATACTCGCGGGCGCCTTGCCCAGCATTTGTCGCGCCTCATCGCCGACCGCCACGATCTTGTTGTCCTCCGTGACAGCGACCACCGAAGGCTCGTTCAGCACGATGCCGCGACCGCGAACGTACACCAACAGATTCACGGTTCCAAGATCGATTCCTATTTGTTTAGCCAGCGCCTATCCTTCCGTTCCCACCGGTCGCTCACGGCGATGTCGGCGCCCGGACACACGGAGGCGCACTAAAGCCTTCTGCAGGGACGCCTGGGCGGCTGCTCCCATCTCATCTCCATGGTGCTCGGCCACACTTTCTTCCGCGCGCCTGCGCGCCTCTTCCGCCTTGGCTCGATCGATGTCCTCGGCGCGCTCCGCCGCATCGGCCAGGACGACCACCTTGTCCGGCCGGACCTCGAGGAACCCGCCCGCGATAGCCAGGACCTCCTCCTGGCCATCCCTGCGGTACACCAGCTCCCCGATGTCCAGAGGCGTAATCAAAGGTTCGTGGCCGTGCAGAATGCCGAGGTCACCTTCCGCGCCACGCACGATGACGATGTCCGCATCATCTTCGAGCACGACGCGTTCCGGGCTGACCACCTCGAGACGGGTCTTGGCCATGGAGTGCCTTTCCCTTAGCTCTGTTGCGCGTCCTCGCGCACCTGGTCGATCGTGCCCTTGTAGAGGAAAGCACCTTCGGGCAGGTCGTCGCACTTTCCGTCGAGGATGTCCTTGAACCCGCGCACCGTTTCTTGGATCGACACGTACACGCCGGGCGTATCTGTGAAGCGTTCCGCCACGAACATGGGCTGGGACAGGTAGCGCTCGATCTTACGTGCCCGGTAGACCGTGAGCTTGTCCTCGTCGCTCAGCTCGTCGATGCCGAGGATGGCAATGATGTCGTTCAACTCCCGATAGCGCTGCAGCACGCGCTGCACGCCTCGGGCGACCTGATAATGCTCCTCGCCGACGATACGCGGGGTCAGGATCGTGGACGTGGACGAAAGAGGGTCGACCGCGGGGTAGATGCCCTTTTCCACGATCGACCTTTCCAGGGCGAGGGTGGAGTCCAGGTGGGCAAAGACGGTAGCAGGAGCGGGGTCCGTATAGTCATCGGCTGGCACGTACACAGCTTGGAAAGAGGTGACGGAGCCCTTGTTGGTGGACGTGATGCGCTCCTCGAGCTCGCCCATGTCGGTCCCGAGAGTCGGCTGATAACCCACGGCAGACGGCATTCGACCGAGCAACACCGAAACCTCCGACGCCGCCTGAGCGAATCGGAACAGATTGTCGATGAACAGCAGGACATCTTTGCCCTCTTGGTCGCGAAAATACTCAGCCATCGTGAGACCCGACAGCCCCACACGCATACGGGCTCCAGGCGGCTCGTTCATCTGGCCAAAGACAAATGCTGTCTTCTCGATGACACCGGACGCTTGCATCTCCAGCCACAGGTCGTTCCCCTCGCGAGTCCTCTCACCAACGCCCGCGAACACGGAATAGCCGCCGTGCTCCTGAGCGATGTTTCGGATCAGCTCCTGGATGATGACGGTCTTCCCGGTGCCGGCGCCGCCAAAAACACCCACTTTGCCACCGCGGGAGAACGGGGCGACGAGGTCGATGACCTTGATACCCGT
>QHBP01000308.1 GCA_003244175.1 Chloroflexota bacterium
CGATGCCGGAATCCAGCCCAAGCAATTTCAAGGATTCACGGATGAGCTCGTTGCGAAGCTCGTGCACGCTCTCGGCAACTTCGGTAACCGAGTAACTCGCGCGAATCTTGCGGTCGAACTTCTGGTTGACCGTGATATAGATGTACTTGTCAATACCCGTGGCTACAACCGCTCCCGGCTCATGCGCATAGAAGCCGGCGAGGTCGCTGCCTCCTCCCACGAAGCTGATGCGGACCGGAGTACGAGAGACGATCACGACTCATATCCCCGTGGATGCTCCTGGTGCCATGCCCATGCCGTGCCGATCATTGACGCCAGCTCAGAATGTCTCGGCGCCCACCCCAGCTCGCGACGAATTCGCTGCGAGCTGGCTACCAGCCTGGCCGGATCACCGGCCCGCCTGGCGGCCGGCACGACCTCGAGCTCCTGTCCCGTCACGGCTTGGAAGGTGTCGACAACGTGCCGATTGGAATATCCGGTGTCATTGCCGAGGTTGTACACCGCGGCCTCGATCCCCTCGAGTTGGCTGAGAGCCAGGATATGTGCCTGCGCGATGTCGGCCACGTGGACGTAATCTCGAATGCATGTACCATCGGGCGTATCGTAGTCCGTGCCGTAAAGTCGAATGGCGTCGCGCTGTCCCATCGCCACTTCACAGATGATGGGGATCAGGTGCGTCTCGGGGCGGTGACACTCTCCCAAGCTCTCCGCCGCACCACAGGCATTGAAGTAGCGCAGGGTGACGAATCGCAGCCCGTGCGCGCTCCGATAGCGCTCCATCATGCCCTCGAAGACGAGCTTGGACTCGCCGTAGGTATTGACGGGCCTCGGTGGAGCATCTTCCTCAATGGGCACGGTCTCCGGCTCACCATAGACCGCCGCGGTGGACGAGAAGACCAGGCGCGTGATGTCGTTCTCGGCCATGGCGTCCAAAAGGTTCAACCCGCCGCAGACATTGACCCGATAGAATCTCCCCGGATCACGCACCGATTCCTCGACCAGCGCCTCGGCTGCAAGATGCACTACCACGTCCACATGATGGGCGCTCAGACACTGACGAAGCCAGGCGGCATCCAGAAGGTCTCCTTGTTCAAACGAAGCGCGGCGATCGACCGCCACTCGGTGGCCATGGCGCAGGTCGTCGACGGCCAGGACGTCGTGTCCCTCTTCAATCATCTGTCGCGTCACGACGCTCCCTATGTATCCCGCCGCCCCAGTGACCAGTGCTCTCATGGTGTGTGTCCCGCTTTCCACCGTCCCGCCGGCTTCTCGCACCGCAACGATGGTCACATTCTACCCCAGATCTGGAAGTGGTCAACACCTGCGGACGCTCGGTGATCCGTAGCGTTGCAGACTCGTGACCCTTCGACGACTCGGGACTTGCTACTCTGAGCTTGTCGCTATTCGTCCGCGCTTTTTCCTTACAGCCCGGAGAAGCCGTGAGCACGGCACCTGCCTCGATCGTGCACAACCAGGTCCGGGTGTGCCCCGACCCGATCTTCATCATCGGCGCGTTCCGGTCCGGCACCTCGGCCCTCGCTCGCTCGCTTGGGGAGCACAGTGACCTGTGGTACTCATCCGAGACGAATTTTCTGCCCGGCCTCTTCCATGACAACGCCTCAAGACTAAATGAGATCTACTCTCAGGGCGCGCATTGGATGCGCGAGGGGGGGCTCACGCGGAAGGACTTCTACCACTACGTGGCCCTGGGCATCAACGCCCTCTTCACAAGCAGAAGTGGCGAGAAGCGCTGGGTCGAGAAAACGCCGAGGAACAGCCTCATTGCCGGCGTACTGGGCGATGCCTTGCCCGGCGCCTACTTCATCCACATCGTGCGTGACGGCCGCCGGGTGGTTCACTCCATGTGCCACTTCCTCGATGCAGTCAGCGAGGAGACGAGGGCGGAGTGGGAGGCAGCCGCCTCTGTGCCGAAATGGAGCCAGGACTTTCGGGCAGCCTGCCAGACGTGGCGCGACCACGTTGAGGCGGCCCTGGATTTCTCGATTCACCACCCAAACCGCTGCCTAACGGTCCGGTATGAGGAGCTGATTGCCGACCCCGAGGCCGGGTTCCGCACCATCTTCCAATTCGTCCACGTTCCCCATCAAAGAGGGCCTATCGATTTCTTTCGCTCCCGTCGGATTCAGTCCAGCTTCCCGGGAACGGCCATCGCGACACCCGAAGACCGCCCCGATCCATGGCAGGAGTGGACCCTCTCGCAGAAGCGTGTGTTCATGGAGGAGGCAGGGCAGACCATGCTGGAGGCCGGACTAGTTTCGGAGGCGGAATTGCAGCGGCTGGAGGAAGATGCCGAGCGGCAGCCCGGCTCTTCCGGCATGGGTCTCCTACGGTATCAGCGTACCCAAGAGCACATTCAAGACATAGTGGGGCAGCTGGTTCCAGAAGGAGACTCGGTGCTGGTGGTGAGCAGAGGGGACGAAAACCTGTTGCAATTCGAGGGTCGCACAGGATGGCACTTTCCGCAGGACGAGGATGGAGTATATGCCGGCTACCATCCAGCGCACACCGAGCAAGCGATCGGGATGCTGGAAGACCTGCGGCTAAAAGGAGCGGGTTACCTACTCGTTCCCCTCAGCGCCTTCTGGTGGCTCGACTTTTACGCCGGCTTTCGGAACACGCTCGAAACGAATTACGTACAAGCATGGCGGGATTCGTATTGCGTCCTCTATGCACTCCACCCTCATCCTGGGAAACCAACATGACGTGCCGGGCTCGACAACTCAGGACCGCGGGTCCACGCGGAACACCCACACCGGATATGCGGCATTGTCAAAGGCAGCCACAATGGTCGCATGTCTCAGCGCCTCCCGCTGCAGGATCGTTCCCAGCGCCCGGCCACGGATGCTCTCAGGGTGTGCCGCCCGGTAGGCGAAGTTGATGACTGCTCGCCCTCCCACCACGTACTGAATGCTCCTCCAATCGTCGTGCAGCACGTCGAACCGAATGTGCGGATTGTGCTCCGCCAATATGTGCGGAAATGCGTGGGGCCACACGCGTCCCTGATATGCCCCATCATGAAGATCCGTCCACGCAAAGCTCTCGACCACCATCCTGCTGTCCGTCGGAACATGGGTCTGGACCCATCGCAAGGCGGCACGTTGCCCTGCCGTCTGCTGATCGTGCCACAGCAGGAAGTGGTCCCGCGCCAGATCGAAGTGCGGCACGTTCACCGACGGTCTCGAATACCCGACCACAGTCAGGGCCGCCAGACAGGAAGCTGCCACAAGCAACCGTGGATTTCGCGCGGCCGCCCATCTCCAGAATGACGGCTTGGACTGGTCGTCGTCCCCGCCGGCGGACGCCAGCAGCCGGCAGACGAGGGAGGTGAAGCGGCCCAGCATGGTGTGTCCGAGCGCGACCAGGGACAGCCAGGAGAGCGCTCGAAGAAGCTCCCCGATGGCCCGCTCGTGCAGCCATTGCGGCAGGGCGGGCTGCCACCTGCGATACCAGATCACGATTGAGACGACTAGGTCACAGGCGAGGGCCAGCTCGATGGCCAGCAGAGGAATCAGGTCGATCAAGTAGTAGCGCTCAACCATGCCTCCGCGTCCCAGAAAGGCCCAGTAGCAGAAACAGGTCAGCCCAATCCTGCCGGCTACCTGATCCCACCTCATCGCCAGAATGCAGAGGATAGCGCCCAGGGTTCCTCCGATGACGAGCACGGGTTCGTCTCTGCACCAGATTTGTACCGTACGCCAGAACAAGCTCGAGAGATCCAGAAGCCCGCCGTCGCGTGCTCGCCCTAGCTGCCAGAGGGCCGCGCCGATGAGCGTGTTCCGGTGTTGCGGGCCCGCGGGCGACGGTAGCAGCTCACCCCGCAGGGCGGCATACAAGACCCACGTCGAGACCACGCCGGCAACCAGCGCGGCCCACCCCACCGCTGCCCTCCACGGGCGCGTGACGTCCACCCGACACTGGACGATGCAGGCGAAGCCCGGCAGCATGAAGACGGTCGGCTCTTTCGATAGGATCGACAGACCCAGCGCGATCGCGCCCAGGACGGCCCGCTTCCAGGACAGGCGACCGGTGACAAGGAGGAGGAGGCTCACCAGCATCCAGAAGGTGGCGATGTTGTCCTCGTACACGATTCGATGCAGATAGACCGCAAATGGGGAAAGGGCGAATGAGAGCGCGGCAAGGCTGCCGATGACCATGCTCCGCGATAGAGTGCGCGCGACCCGGTACACGCACCCGGTCGCGATCACCTGTAGTACAAGCATGAAGACACGGCCGGAATCTATGGCCGCCCCAAAGGTGTGAAACCCTCCAGTCAGCAGCACCCATCCCGCTAACTGCGCATACGACAGCGGGGTTTCATCGTACGTCCAGACGTACGGACTGAGCTTCCCCGCCGTCAGGACGGACCAGGCGCGCGACATGCGGTGCCCTTCGTCATGCTCGAAGTACGGACAGCCAAACATGTTGACGGCGTGAACGACCGCCGCAGCCGTCAGAATTCCGGCCACCAGAGCTACTTCGGGATGCGCCACGATCCAGGCGCGCAGGCGGGTCATACCCCCACGCCCGGACACCGCCGTAGCTCCTTTCCACCGCCTGTGTGCGATCGCACCATGCACTCCTTCCCGAGTGAGGTCAATATGTTGACTGCAATCGACAATCGGGGTACACTGTGCCCAGCTCGATCGCTCGCCACGAGCTGGCAACTGGGGTCGCCTTGGCGCGTGCTTCAATCCAAAGGGCCAGGTAATGAAGATATTCTGCTACGCCCGGCCCTCGTCGCCGCGGATTCCGCGGACGGACTTCTCGCTTTCCATCAGTGAACATCCGTTCGCCACCTCGACAGCGTGGGACGACGTGCATCCGGCAGACGCCGACTACATCCTGGTTCCCGTCACATTTCGCGTTGAGATTCCCGGTCTGCACTCGATACAGCATTACAACGGCGGCGATATTATGGTGCCGTTCGTGTTCAGAGGCCAGCGATCGGGGGAGCCGGAACTGCGCAATGATCTGCGCGAAGCCATCGTGCGAGCCTTCCTCAACAACTTTCCACACTACGAGAAATATCCTGAGAAGCACGTCTTTATCGACAACGGAGATCTCGGTACGCCGTGTCCCCCTCTATGCGGATCCATTCTCTTCCAGACTAATCCGAGCTACCAACATTCCTCTGTCTTGACGCTTCCACAGAATGTTCCTGACCCGGGTCCTCCCCGCCCCATCGCCGAGGCACAGATCGATGTCTCATTTCAGGGACACCTCGATCAACACCCTATCAGGAAAGCGCTCGGCTCGTGGAGCACGCGAGAGACCGAGCTGACCGTGGAGTTCCGGCCCTCGGGCAGCTCCATCTTCATGGTGGATGGGGCTACCCGTTTCGACATGGTTCGTACCGGCTTCGAGCTGATGCGTCGTTCGAGATTCGTCCTATCTCCTCGCGGCCGTGGAACGGGCAGCAGGCGCCTGTACGAAATTCTGGCGCATGGGAGGATACCAATCTTGATAAGCGATGCCTACAAGCTTCCGCTGGAAGGCGTGATCAACTGGGAAAGGTTTTTGGTGCGCGTCCCGGAGGGATTCACCGGCCTGACCGCGAGCTACGTGTTCGAGTTTCTTCACCAGCACGATCTCAAGGAGGCATCTGAGCTCGCAAGGCGAACATACCTCGAGTACTTCGCGCCTCCCAGTTTTCGTCGATTCCTGGAGCTTTCACTGGCCACACGGAAGCAGTAGGCGGATATGCGCGTGGCTCTGGTATCCCTGGAGTATCCGCCGGAGACGGCGCATGGCGGAATCGGCTCCCAGACATATCTCAAGGCACACGGTCTCGCCGGCCTGGGCCACGACGTGCATGTCATCTCCGGCAGCATCGACGAGCGCAGGCACGAGTACGGGGACGGTCCGGTGCGTGTCATCCGTGCCCCAGACGCTATCGATCGTCTGCCGTTACACACGACGCCCGTGGAGTGGCTGGTTCACAGCGCGACGGTCGCGTCGGAAGTCTCGGTGTTGCACGACCAGATGCCTCTGGACCTGGTCGATTTTCCCGACTGGGGCTGCGAGGGCTACATCCATCTCCTCAATCAGACAGAGTGGAGGCACATACCCACGGTGATACAGCTGCACGGCCCGCTCGTCATGTTCGCGCACACCGTGGGCTGGCCGGAGCAGAACTCCGAGCTCTACCGCGTGGGGACGGTCATGGAAGGCACGTGCTTGCGACTGGCCGACGCCATCTTTTCGTCAGGCGGCTGCTCGACCGAGTGGTGCTCTCGACATTACGGCGTGGACCGTGAACGCATTCCGACGCTTCACATGGGGGTCGACACACAGCTCTTCTGTCCCCGGCCCGGTCCCAAAGATCCACGCCCCACGATCATCTTCGTCGGCAACGTGTCGGGCATGAAGGGCGCCGAGACGCTGGTCGAGGCCGCCTGCCGCTTGGTTGGAGAGTACCCCGATCTTCGCCTGTCCATGGTGGGACGCAGGGAGGAGAGACTGGTCACTGAGCTGCAAGCGATGGCCCGGACTGCCGGTGCGCCGGACATGCTCGATCTGCCGGGATTTATCGCGCACGAAGAGCTGCCGGCTCATCTCTCCCGCTCGCATTTCTTCGCCGTGCCGTCCTTCTACGAGGGAGGTCCAGGCATCGTGTACCTGGAGGCTATGTCGTGCGGCCTTCCGGTAATTGGCTGCCGGGGCAGCGGCGCAGCCGAGGTCGTCAGGCACGGCGAAACCGGATTCCTTCTTCCTCCGGGCGACGTGGACGCGTTGGTGCAGACGCTGGAGCGCCTGCTCGCCGACCCAGACGAGTGTCAGGCCATGGGCGAGCGTGCCCGTCGCTACGTGCTCGCGGAAGCGGACAGCGTCGCGTGTCTCAAGAAACTCGAGGCGTTTTACACGAGCGTATCGATGGACGTGCTTCACGCGGCGGGCAAGGAGCCGGCGTGACTCGCGTGCTGGTCGTGAGTCCCCATCCCGACGACGAGTCGATTGGATGCGGCGGCACGCTGCGCCGGCACGTGGTCCGTGGGGATGACGTCCACGTGATCCATCTGACCTCCGGCGAACAGGGTGGTGACGGCCGCCCTCCTCATGAAACTGCGCGCATTCGCGAGACAGAAGCGGAAGCCGCCGCCGCCGTCCTCGGCCTCACTCAGTTCGAGTTCTGGCGCCAGCCGGACGGGGCTATTCGCGCCACCAAGCATCTCGTCGAGCAGCTACGCGGCAGCATCGAACGGTTCCGGCCCCGGATTATCTACGTGACGCATGCCCGTGAGATGCATCCCGATCACCGCGCGGCGGTTCGCCTGGTGCGTCAATCCCTTTCGGGTCTGCGCTCTCAAACGCGAGCCCCAAGGGTTTTGACGTTCGAAGTCTGGACGCCCATGCAGGACATGGACGAGATCGTGGATATCTCACCATATATCGAGACCAAGATGCAGGCCATTCGAGCCCACCGGAGCCAGTGCGACATCATGAGGTTCGACGACGCGGCGCTAGGACTTGCTCGCTACCGTGGCGAAATGCATCTCTGGCCGGGTGGCGACTACGCCGAGATATTCTGCGAGCTACGCCCACGTTCCTGAGCGCTCAGCCGCTGCCAGGCAGTGCGCGAAAGGAGCACAGGTGAATCCCCATCCGGGCAATTGCCGTCCGTATGGCCGGGTCACACAGGACGGACACCTCCTGAACGCGCTCCACGCGATACATCGTCTCCAGGTCCTCTCTCAAGCCGGGGTGGCAGGCCAGCTCGGTCACGCCTTCCGGCAGCGCGGCCAGAACACGCAAGAGAGCGTCCATGCTAATGGCTTCGTGATAGGGCTCGCCTTTTCCCGTCTGACCATAGTAGTCGCCACAGTAACGCACTCTCCCCGAGAGGTGCCGTATGGGAACCTCGAGCTCCAGGCCGATTGTCGACACCACCGATCTCGCCGGCTCATCCCGATGGACGTGCTGGTGGGAGTCGATATGTGTGGGGTCCTCACCGACCAGATCGCGGAACCTCGCCAGCTGTTGCCGGGCTTCGCGGGCCACGGCGGCCCTGTCGTCCGACGGGACAACCTCGTAGAGCGCTTGCCACTTGCCACGTCGATGCACCCATTCACCCAGATCGAGGTGCAAACCGAGGCTCAGCTCCGGATGCGCCCGGCCGTAGGCGGCGGCCTCCACGGCGCCCGAATATCGCACCAGCAGGCTGGCGCTGGTCACGACGCCCTGCTCGTGAGAGCGTGCAATGCCTTCGTTGACGCCGGGACTCAGCCCGAAGTCATCGGCATTGACAATCAGATAGCGCACCTCGATCAGCCGGCCAAGCTTACACGCCGAGCTCGTCCACCAAGCGCTCCGCCTGTTCCAGCCAGTTTTGTGCGTGCGCCGATGGCGGCGTCCACTCTGGGGACCACCCCAGGAACTGAACCGCCAGATGCAGCCGGCAGTAATCCAGGGATGTCAGGAAAGATGCGGTGTCCAGCGGGGATGCCCGGCCAGAGTTTATTTCGGCAAGGTAGCTGAGAGCCAGCGCCACGCGACCGCGTTCTGTCCAGCCGGACGTGAGGGCAGCGAGGTCGATGAGGCCCGGCCCAATCGCCGCCATTTCCCAGTCGACGGGCACACGCGCCCACCCTCGGAGGATTGCTGGACGAGCACGTTGGACGCGAAAAATTCCCCGTGAATCAGCGTCGGCGGCAGCGTTACCAGTCGCTCGACGACTCGATCGTATCGCGTGGTCAACCCTTCGATGAAGCGCCTGCTATTCCCCCTTATCCGCGAAAAATCCTGCGCCCGGCGAAGCCACAGGCGGTAGTAGTCGCCGTCGTGGCGCAGAAGATGCGCTGCTCGAGCCTGGTCGGTCAGATTCGGCTGCCCGGCAAAATGGCAATGCATTCGCGCCAGCCAACGAGCCGCGTCATGCCAGGCGGGCCCGCCGATCTGGTACAGCGTGCATCCCGCCACGTTCTCGATGAAGAGCCAGTAACGGCCCCGTTCATGGTCGACAACGGCTCCATAGCAAGTGGCCGTACCCAATCGAGAGGAATCGAGAATCGTCCGGTACGTCTCTATTTCCCTGAGCGGGTCGTGAAGAAATGACGGCTTGACCCGCCGCACGTTCTCCAACAATGCCTCTCGACTCAGATCTTTGCAGAGGAGTCGCAACGTGACGCCGGCGTCCAGCCGAACCTCCAGCTCTTCCAGGGCAAAGCCCGCTCGATACGGTGAGGGTCGATGCACCAGATCGATCAGGGAGGGGAGAGTGCCAAAGTGGGCTGTCAACACACCCTCGAGAGCGCGCCGGATATCGTCGATGTGAGCCGCACTGCTTCCCCCAGGCCGGCATCTGGTCATATCCGCGCCCCCAGCCGGTCCAACAGGGCGGTGAGCACCCTGTCCGAATCGAAGTGCTGTTCCGCGATCTCACGTGCCGCGCGCGCCTGGGACACATAGTCGCGGTTCAGCTTCTCGATGCTCGAGAGGATGTCGTCACGCGTGTCGAAGGCGAAAAGTCCGGCACCGGTGGGAAGGAACCGGCTAAACCCGGTATCCTGAGCAATCACAGGGCGTCCAGAGGCCAGGTAACAGACGCTACGTTCGCTGAACCAGCCGCAGCGAGAGAGTACGTATCCGCTCTTCACCAGCCCGAGTTCAGCCTTGGAACCCTGGATGAAGCGCTGATACCTGTCCGGCGTGCGCGCTACTCGCGCGGGATCAACCACTTCCCACCCGTGAGTGGCAAGCGCGCAAAGATCCCGCTCCTCCCCCGGGTGGATGGCCAGCGCCAGCACAAACTTCTCCGCCGTTTGCCTGGGAAGGGTTATGAGCGGACGGAGGGAATGCACCTTCTGCCCGTACAGCGCACCGTCGTGCTCGATGGAGCCGTAGCCCCGCCAGTTGCCGACGGTAGTGAGCGCGTCGCGGGTAACTCGTGTGGCAACCGGCCAACGTTCCAGTACCACCGGCTGAAGCGTCCTGATCCAGGCGTGACCGCACATCGGAACGTCGCAACCGGGCTGCCCGATGGCCATGCCGACCGTTACAAAGTGCGTATGGCCGTCAAAATGCATATCGATGCCCTCGACGGCCTGCCAGAGCTGCACGAAGGCGGGATCGAGGTCCAGATAGACTCGCGTCGCGATGCGCTCGACCAGCGCGGGATCACGCAACATGCCCGCGACATTGATCAAGACGTCGGCGCGACGCGCGACCTCTCGCAACCGCGGGTACGGCAGGCCAACCGTCTGCGTCGTGTCCCGTAGCAGCAGCGTGGCGGATTCCCGCAACCCGAAGTCCGC
Source organism: Chloroflexota bacterium (assembly GCA_003244175.1). Classification (GTDB taxonomy): domain Bacteria; phylum Chloroflexota; class UBA5177; order UBA5177; family UBA5177; genus QHBP01. The sequence goes on from QHBP01000308.1 coordinate 10,272, forward strand.
CATGACCTCTTGGAAGTAGCGCGCGTTGATTGACGAGTCGAGCGCCGCACCCGTGGGCTGCAGTGCGGCATGATTCACGGGCTCGACGAGGTACACCTCGTGTCCGAGCCGGCGAAAGCCCAAGAGGTACTGGAGGACGACCCAGGTTGCGCCCCCCTGATACGGAACGCCCGCCACCATCCCACTGAAGAGAATCGTGTACAGGGGCGCGGTCACGTGCTCACATCAGCGCTCGCGGCTGGTGCGAGGTGCGGACCTTGCTTGCAACCGGCGGACATCTAGTTGTTCGCATATGGCACAGTCGGCCGGCCTGTCAGCTCGTAGATGACGCAGGCGTCATCGGACCAGATGAGCCGGCCGAGCTCCTCGAGATGCTCCCGGAATTCCGGGAACTCCTCCAGCCACCATGAAGCGCTCCAGGGAACGAGGAGGTAGTCCGCTCCGGCGGCGCGGAGAGCGCGCAGATGCCAGATCGCCTCCACGCCGTCGGCGACACAGCCCGCGTACCCCCCTGACTCACCCCGGGGGAAGTGTGAGCTACTTCTGCCGCTAAGCCACAACAGGCCCTCGTCCCCCTCGCTGATCACCAGAACGGATGCGTCCGCCGGCAGCTCCCTGTCCACGACTTCGCGAATCTGCCGCAGGTAGAGGAAATACTCCACGTCATCGGGCTCATCCTCGGCTTCCAGGAATGCACGCTTCTGTTCCGGTGTCCACGACTTCCAGAGGTCAGAGAGGCCGGGAGTCTGTCCCGCATCTTCCTCCATCCGTCGCATCTCCTCGTCGCCAATAAATCCCTGACGCAGCATGGCGTCTCCCGCTTCCTCGAGGAACACGACCTTCTGGTCCAACGTCCAGGTGTTCCAGATTTGCGAAAGATCGTGATCCGAAGGAGGCCGATTGGAGCACTCGCCAAAGCTGGTGTTCAGCCAGGCGGATCGAAAAAAGCCTTCGGGTTCGGCTTCGGATGGCATCCGGAGAAATCGAGAGATCGTCTCGAACCCCTCATGCGGAGCCGCCACGAGCTCTTCGTTTCTGACCGTCAAGCAACGCTCCGGATAGCGTGATGCGAGTTGCATTCCGAGGGTAACCGCATGTTCCCACTCCCGGCACACGTCGCGGAATTCGACGTTCGGCTGTGGGGGCCAGGCAAAGGACATCCTGGAGCTCACGACGCGTCGCCCGTCGCGCAAGACGTGGAGGAAGGAGGCGCCGGGGAACATGCCGGCCAGAACACCCGCCATCGAGACGTACGCGGGATTCTGATCGATCCAGCGCTTGCCTCCGCTTCTGCTTGAAAACAGCGCATTGATACCGGTGCCCAAATGGCGGAGGAACTCCTCTCGGTCCATTCCCTGGGCAACGAGCCAGCTGGGAATCGCCGGGCCCGTTGCGGCGCGGAACACATCATCCACCTTCCCAGAGCCATAGAGATCGGTCAGAACTCCCGTCTCCTCTGATGCCCAGAGGTGGCTGTGTTCGGCAAGCGCGCGGGCGAGAATCATCGTGCCCGATCGGGGTGAGCCGATGACGAAGATCGGATCGGGGCACATGGCGACCCAGCTAACATGTCTCGTTCCTGATTCCCGTTTCATGCCGTGGGTACCTGTCGCACGGACTGCAGTCCATAGATCATGCACTTGTCCAGCTCATCGACCACTCGCGGATACCGCGCAGCCAGGTGATCCCTGAACCCCGTATAGTGCTCCAACCACCACAAGGAGCCCTCTGGAAATACGAGGTACTCCGCCCCCCGAGCCCGCAGCCATTCCAGCCGGGCTATCGCTTCCTCGCTGTCGGCCGGATGGTAGCCGGGATGTCCGCCGTCTTCATCGCGTGGGAAGTGCCACGCCTCCCTGTCCCCCAGCTCCAGCAGCCGCTCATCTCCCTTGCTCACCACCAGCATCACCGCATCCCGCGGCACCCCCCGCTCCACCACCGCTGCTAGGTCCCGCCTGCTTCGATACCCCTCCAATTCCTCAGTCCAGGATGGTGACTCGTCACTCGGATCCCGTGCATCCTCCACCATCTGTTGCATCTCTTCCTCGCTCACCATGCCGTATCGCAGCATGGCAACTCCCGCGTCCTCCAGAAAGATCCGCTTAAATTGCAAGGGCCACACGTCCCAGAGATCGGCAAGTGCCTCATGAGAGGACCGGCTACGGATTCTCCTCCTGAAACTGGAGCTGGTCCGATGGGTACGGAAGAAATCCATCGGCGCTCGGTCATAGGGCACGCCGATGAATTGGTAGATCGCCTCGAAGCCCTCCTCGGGATCGGCCACCAACTCTTCATACCGGACCGTCAGACAGCGATCCGGATGCGAGGCCGCATATTCCAGCGCCGCGTCCACGTAGCGCCGCCAAGCCCTACATGCCCATGTGATATCGGTGACCCAACCCGGTGCGGTGCGCTTGTTGACCATCGAGTTCACGGCACCACGCCCATCACGCAGGATGTGTATGAAGCAGGCTCCCGGGAACATGGTGCCCAGGACCTCGATCATCAGGCTGTTCTCCGGCGTCTTCTCGATCCACCGTTTGCCCCCGCTCCTACTAGAAAGGAGCACGTTAAAGCCCAACCCCATCCGCTCCAGAAACTCCTCCCGCGTCACGCCTTCCCGGGCCAGCCACCGGTTGAGGTTAAGACGTGCAACCGCATAGGTCTCATCCAGCCGCTCCGGACCAAAGATCTCGTTCAGGATGTAGCCTTCCGTCGAATACCATAGCGCACCGTGATGCCGAAGTGACGAGGCCAGAATCGTCGTCCCCGATCGCTGTGACCCCACCACAAAGATCGGCCTGCGACAGATCTCAATCTCCACCACCTCGGTTGGCGATAGGTCGCTCATCCCGGATTCTCCAAACGGTAGAGTGTCATGTGCTCATCACCATGGAGGTATGAGTACTGGGTTTGCAGGTGCTCCCTGAACCCCCTATAGTGCTCCAACCACCAAAGCCCACTCTGTGGAATTACCAGGTACTCCGCTCCCTGAGCCCGCAGCCGTTCCAGCTGGTCTATCGCTTCCTCGCTGTCGGCGGGATAGTAGCCGGGATATTCCCCGTCCTCATCTCGTGGGAAGTGCCAGGCTTCCCTGTCGCCCAGTTCCAGGAGCCGCTCATCTCCCTTGCTCACCACCAGCACCACCGCGCCCTGCGGTACCTCCCGCTTCACTGCTTCCCGCGCATACCACACGTAAAGCTCATGCCCGACGGGGCTACTCCAGGTGTTTTCCGCCGCGCCCCGGGCGTCTTCCTCCATCTGCAGCGCCTCGGCCTCGGCCACCACCCCGTACCGCAACAGCGCCTCCCCCGCCTCCTCCATGAAGGTCCGCTTCCGCTCGCGGCCCCATGCCTGCCACGGATTGGACGTGCCCTCCACCATGGGCATTCGGTAGGGAAGGCTCGAGTTGACGCCCTGCGAGCGGATACAGTCGATGGGTCTCTCTTCCGGCGGCACTCCCAGGAATCGGTAGATCGCCCCGAACGCCTCACCCGCGTCTGCCACCAGCTCCTCGTACTGAACCGTCAAGCAGCGGCCGGGATGCGCCTCCGCGAATTCCATCGCCGCCTGCACCTCGCTCTTCCATGTCACGCAGGCATCTCGGAACTGTCGCGGCGTTCCGGGCACCCGATCTCTCCCCCATAGCGCCTCTCGCCCGAGGCCGGTGGTTTTCAGAGTGCTCAAAAGGGAACCAACCGCTCCCCTGGCATCACGCAGGATGTGAACGAACGACGCGTCCGGAAACATTCCGGCCAGCAGGTCCGCGAAGTACACGGTGTAGGGCTTGGCGACGATCCAGCGTCTACCCCCGCTCCTGCCGGTGAAAAGCGCGCTCATGCAGTCGCCAAGAAAACGGACGAACTCGTCCTGTTCAAAGTCGCGGCGTTTTGCTTCACCTTTGGAGACCGGCGCCACCGCACCCACACCTCCAAATGCCCGGACATGACGCATGACGTCCAGATCGGCGGCGGTCCAGAAGTGGCTGTGCTCGCCGAGCGCGCGGGCCAGACTAGTCGTCCCCGATCGCGGTGACCCGATGACAAAGAGGGGATCGGGACAGATGGAAACCCGGCTGGTACGGGCCGGCGCCGGCTCGTGCATCATCCCGTCCGCGCCTCGTCCGGTGGCTGCAATTCATAAATCACGCAGCCGTCCTCGCGGGTTCCCACTCGCCGGTACCGGGCGTCAAGATGATCAGTGAACTGACTGTCGTACTCCAGCCACCAGTAGGCATCGGACGGGAACAGCAGATATTGAGCTCCTTGCTTCCGCAGCGCTTCCAGGTGCCGTATCGCTTCCTCACTGCTCGCCGACCGTCCGGAATACTCACCTCTCTCATCGCGCGGGAAGTGCCAGCCACATCTCCCGTCCAGCTCCAGCAGCCGCTCATTTCCCCTGCCCACCACTAAAAGCACCGCATCCCGCGGTACGTCCCGATCGATAGCCGCGATGTCTCGACCGCTCCGGTACTGCGCCAATTCGTCGGTCCAGGATGGTGACTCGTCACAGGGGTCTCGCGCATCCTCCTCCATCTGCCGCATCTCCTCGTCGCCCACCATGCCGTACCGCAGCATGGCCACTCCCGCCTCCTCCAGGAAAATTCGCTTGTGCTGCAGCGTCCAGGTTGGCCACGGATCGTACCGCTCCCTCGCGCGACCTAGCACCGTACTCCCGGGCCGGACGCTGGAGTTGATCTGGTTTGTGCGGAGGTAGTCGATTGGCGCTTGCGCGTGCGATACCCCGACGAATCGGTAGATCGCATCGAAGCCCCTCTCCGCGTCCGCCGCGAGCTCCTCGATGCGTACGCACAGGCACCGACCGGGATATCGAGAGGCAAAATCGATGGCAATGGTAACGTACTGCTTCCACTCCCTGCAGGCCACTCTGAAGTCGTCCACCCACCTGGATGCGAGGCCGCAGTTGACCATGGAGTTGACGGTCCTGCGGCCATCGCGAAGGAGGTGGAGAAAGGAGGCATGGGGAAACATGTCCGCCAGGGTCGCGACCATGGGAGTGTTGTCGGGCGTCTTGTCGATCCACCGCCTCCCTCCGCTCCGGCTGCTGAAGAGCGCGTTGAAGCCCAGCCCCATCCGCTCCAGAAACTCCTCTCGCGTTACGCGCTCTCGCGCGAGCCACCTGTCCCAAAGCATCTCGGCGGCATAGGCGTCCTCCAGCCTACCGCCGCCGTATAGGCGGTGAAGGGAAAGGCCTTCGCACGAGAACCACAGCCCTGGATGCTCTCCCAGCGCCTCCGCAAATGCCGTCGTGCCCGAGCGCGGTGAGCCGATGATGAAGATCGGATCGGGACAGATCGGCACCTGCCTCACCTCGGGTTCTCGCTTCGTGCGCCGTGCGACTGCTGCACCAACCGCAGCCGATAGATCACGCACCGGTCCGGCTCATCGACTACCCGGGGATACTGCGCATCCAGGTGTTCCCTGAACCCTCCGTAGTGCTCCAACCACCAAAGCCCACTCTGTGGGATTACCAGATACTCCGCTCCCTGAGCTCGCAGCCGTTCCAGGCGGGCTACCGCTTCGTCGCTGCCCGCCGGATGGTAACCGGGATACTCTCCATCCTCATCTCGTGGGAAGTGCCAAGCGCGTTTGTCGCCCAGCTCCAGCATCCGCTCGTCTCCCTTGCTTACCACCAGCACCACCGCGTCCCTGGGCAGCTCCCGCTCCACCACCCTTGCCATTTCTCGTATGCCACGGTACTCCTCCAATTCCTCGGTCCAGGGTGGTGACTGATCACGTGGATTGCACGCGTCCTCTGCCATCTGTTGCATCTCTGCCTCGCTCACCATGCCGTATCGCAGCATGGCCACTCCCCCCTCCTCCAGGAAGATTCGCTTGTACTGTAGCGGCCAGGTGCTCCAGCAGTTTGAGGACGGCAGCGCTTCCATGGGCACCATGGAGTCAGGATGAAAGCTTGAGTTAATCTGCCTCGCGCGAAGGCAGTCGATGGGCGCCCGGTCGTTCGGTACGTCGACGAATCGGTAGATCACGTCGAAGGCTTTCTCTGGATTGCTCACCAGCTCCTCATATCGCACGGTAAGACAGCGATCGGGATGCGAGGTCTCATATGCCAACACCGCATCCACATGGTGCTCCCAATCCCTAAATGCCGCTGCGGGCTCCCTGACCCACCAATCGTTGTCAGGTTTGTTGACCCTCGAGTTCATCACATCACGTCCATTCCGCAGGATGTGGATGAAGCGGGCTCCCGGGAACATCGTGCCCAGCACCTCGATCATCAGGCAGTTCTCCGGCGTCTTCTCGATCCACCGCTTGCCCCCGCTCCTACTGGTAAAGAGCGCGTTGAAGCCCAATCCCATCCGCTCCAGAACTCCTCGCGCGTCACTCCTTCCCGCTCCAGCCACCGACCTCCACCCACATATCCATGGACATACGTCTCATCCAGCCGATCTTGACCAAAGAGGTGATTCAGGACATGCCCTTCCGCGCCGTACCACAGGTCACCATGCTGTCCCAGCGCGGTCGCCAGAATCGTCGTTCCGGATCGCGGTGACCCCACGACAAACACGGGGGATCGACACACGCGGACATCCTGGAAGCGCGACTCGGGCGTCGTCATCTCGGGAGGCATGTCACCACCTGTGACGCTCACGGTGCGACCCCAACATCTTCGATCAGCTCGCCCAGCACCGTGTCGGAGTCGAAGTACTCCTCGGCCACGACGCGTGCGGCGATGCAGTGACAATCGTAGCCATCCGCGATTTGCGCAGCGCCTGCCACGGCATCCTCGAGACTCCGGAACGCCAATAGTCCCTCACCTATCGGGAGGTGTGAGCTGAACCCCGTGTCCTGCACCAGGGCCGGCTTACCGGAGGCGAGGTACCTCACCGTCCTATCGCTGAACCAGCCGCTATTGGTGTCCACATAGACCGCCTGCGCCACGGAGAATTCGGCACCTGAGGTCTGGATGTAGTGGCGGAAGGATGGTGGATCGGGCGCCATAACCCTGGGATCCACAATCCTCCAGCCATGGCGGCGCAGCAGGTCCAGGCCCTTCCGATCGTCGGGGTGAATGTCCAGCGCTATCTCAAATTGCTGCGGCGCCAGCTCCGGCAGCTCGGCGAAGTCGCGGAACGCGTGGGCCTTGGGGCCGAAGGTCTTGCCGTCGTACTCCACGGATCCGTACGGCGATCTCCATGTGGCCACAGTCGTGAATCGGTCAAACGCGCCTTCTCCGCAGACCGGCCAGTCATCGAGAACCACCGGCTGCCGGATGGTACGCCAGACAATGCCGCAGGTGGGGATGGAGCAGGCCGGCGTCCCGAGGTTGAGACCCACCGTATAGAAGTGGTCGTGGCCCGCGAGGCACGCGGCCGGGTTGCCGGTGGCGTGCCAGAATTGCGTGAAGCCGGGATCCTCGTCGATGTAGATCTTGAGCCTGAAGCGCTGGAAAAGGCACGCCAGTGAAAGATGGCCGGTGATGTTGATGAGAAGGGCCGCGTCTCCGGCGAGATCATGGAGTTCCGAGAGGCTCATGCCGTGAACCCGCGTCCCGTCGCCAGACACCAGTGCCGCGTGACCGGACAGGCCGAATGCGTCACAGATGCGGTCAAACGAGGCGCGGTTGACGCAGCTGTCGAAGTCGGTAACGTTACCCGCCTCGTCCACACAGCTCTCGGCGCAGATCTGCTCCACGAAGTACACGTCGAAACCCAGCTTCATCAAGCCGCGGAGCCAGCTCAGCCGCACCCACGGCTCGCCACCGTTGTGGAGCTTGGTGACCATGCTCCCACTCACCACGATGCTGGTCATCCGCTCGTTTCCCCGCGGCCGCTCATCAGGCCACCCTCAGGGCGCCGAGGAGACGGGGCAAGACTTTGTTGGAGTCGAAGTGCGATTCGGCCAGCTCTCTCGCGGCCGCGGCATGCCGATCATAATTTCCCGCGATCTCCGCCACACCGGCGCGCGCGTCTTCCAGAGTCACAAATGTGAGCAGCCCGATTCCCACCGGATACCGCTGAGCCAACCCCGTGTCCTGGGCCAGAACGGGCTTGCCGCTGGCAAGGTAGCAGATGCTGCGGTCGCTGAACCACCCGCTGGCCGTTTCCACATACATGTTCTTGGCGACCATGAGCTCGGCACCTGAGTCCTGAATGTATGCGCGGTAGGTGCAGGGATCCCCGGCGACGATGGAAGGGTCCACCAGTGACCAGCCGTTCCCGGTCAGTAAGGCCAGGTCCTTTACCTCGTCCCGATGAATATCCAGGGCCAGCTCGAAAACCTGACCACTCTCGCGCGGCAGCTCGACGAACTTGCGGAACTCGTGGACTCGCAGGCCATACGTCTTCCCCCGATACTCCAGGGGCCCAAAGGCGCCGCGCCAGGTAACGACACTGGTGAACCGCCGGCGCCGGCTGGCGGGGCAGGGTGGCCAGAGATCGAGCACGACGGGTTGCGGCGTCGTGATCCAGGTGAGTCCACACGTTGGAATGCCGCAGTCATCCTGGCCAATGTTTTGGCCGATGGTCACGAACTCATTGTGACCGGCGAACGGGTCGTGCAGTCCCAGAGCTCGCCACATCTGTCCGAAACCGGGATCGATGTCCAGAAAGACGCGCAGCCGCGCCGCGTCCAGCACCGCCTCATCGGTCAGAAAGCCCATGACATTGAACAGGACGTCCGAGCGCCTCGCTCGCTCCAGGACCTGTCCGCGACTCAAGCCCAGCCATCGCTTGCCCCCATCGCAGGACAGGGCGAAGCAGCAGTCGAGGTCGAATCGCTTCATGACGTCCAGGAAGTAGCGCAGGTTCAGCGATCGGTCCACGGGGCAGGGCTCACCGGCAGCATCGACACACATCTCCGGTTCAAGGCGATCGATGAAGAGCACGTCCCAACCCAGACGCCGGAACCCCAGCAGATACTGCAGGAATACCCAGGTATGGCCGCCAACACCTGGTCTCTGGGCCAGGGAGCCGGCAATCACTACGGTTCCGGTCATCCCCGTGCACCGGCCGGCGCGCTCTCGCGCACTTCGGCCGTCTCCATCGCTTTGTTCATCCCCTTGAGAAAGAATGCCTCGAACGTCGCCTTGTAGAGGGAGTACAGCTCGGAACGGAGGTGCTCTCTCTCCTCTTCACATTGCTGAACGCCCAGTAGGTCCTCGAGCTCGTGAACTCGCCGGACTTGCGCATCCAGAAGGACCCGGGCGCGCCGCCACTTCACCTCGGCGTCGTCGAGGCCATAGTGGTCCGGAATCTCC
>QHBP01000408.1 GCA_003244175.1 Chloroflexota bacterium
GCCGTTCATCTTGCCGCCATTGACGGCTGGAGCCACATTTTCGGCGAGGTGCGGGCCTCCCAGGTTGACGTCGGCGTGGTTGTGATACGGAAGGAGGCACGTGTTCTGTTCAGGATCGGGGACACATGCCGTGAAGCTGCCATTCTTACGCGGGAAGCCGTCCGCGCCGGGATAGGTCCCGAAATAGCTGTCAAACGAGCGGTTCTCTTGCATGATGATGACGACGTGCTTGATCTTGTGGATGCCGGCGCCGGCGGACGATTGCCGGTGGCTGACGAGCCAGCCGAGCCCTGCGATCACCAGCAGCAGGAGGCCAAGGAAGAGGACGACGAGGGGATACCGCTTCTGGCGCAGCACTCTATTTAGTGACCCGCGTACAGGAAGCGCTTGAATCGGGGATTGTCGACGTTGGCGCGGGTGAGAACGATTTCCCGGGTGAAGTAGTCTTTTGTGATGCCCGTGCGGTGGCCCGTCGCCCAGCGGTAGGCGAGCCTGATACCCAGATTGCCCATCGCCAGAGGGTCCTCAGCAATCAGGGCATCGACTATTCCTTGCCGCAGGGTGTAAACCTGGAGCGGCTCGGCACCGAACTCCACGAGCCGGACCTGTCTCGCCTTGTGAGCCGCGGTGACGCCGCCAATGGCGCCGACACCGGAGAGCGCATTCAGTGCGAAGATGCCGGCCACCGTCGAGTGCCGGGCGAGTTGCTTGATGGTGATGTGGACCGCTCTGCTGACGACGTCATCATCGTAGAAGGTCCCAAGGTACCGGGTGTTGCGATAGCGGCCAAGCTCCCGGACGAACCCGCGCTCTCGCCGGTCGGTCGTGCTGATACCGGGCCGCACGCTGATACTGAGGACGGCGCCGCGCCCATGGATCGCTTGCACCAGCGCCCGTGCGGCGAGCGCTCCCCCCTGCACGTTGCGGGAGCCGATGTGGGTCAAGGCGAAGGGGGCGCTGATACTCGTGTCCACGGTAATCACCGGAATGCCGGCACGAACCGCACGGCGGAGGGGTGCCACCATAGCCGTCTCATCGGTCGGCGCGATCAGGATGGCATCGGGGTGCTGGGCAATCGCCAGATCGACGTAGGGAGTCTGCGCCGACGCACTGAAAGCGTCGGGCGCGCCCAAGGAGACGAGTTTGACGCCGAGGACCCGGGCCTCGTCCTTTGCGCCGCGAAATAAAGTGACATAGAAGGGATTGGTTGTGATGCCGGGGATCAGGTCGAAGGTGTACGTCTTCTGCTGGTGAGGACGTTCGGCTCGCTGCGCCGCAGCGGGGCTCGCTGCGATGAGCGAGCTGAGAAGGACTGCGGCGGCTATTCGGATACCATGCGTTACGACCATGAGAGCCACGTTAATATGTGCCATCGAGGGGATGCACGCCCCCCGGCGCTCTATATCTCGCTACAAGGTAGCATCACCGACGTTGTGGCCGATGCTCTAGGCGGACAAATCGGAATCGACCCACCGCTGGAAGACATCCACCCTTTCCTGCGACCAGGCTCCGTCACACGGCATGGATCCGTTGCGGAGCCGCTCCAGGATGGCGCCGGCGTGCTGCTTGACGTCCGCGTAGGACCACAGATCGAAGGCGAACTTCATCGACTGACGGTCGTGGAAGTCCACATGCCAATGCATGCCGCTGCAGAACGGCTTATTCTGTGAGTGACCGCATCGGCACAGCGCGTAGTGCTCCAGCGAAGCACCCTGATTGCGGTGCTCGTCGTTGCCCTCGCCATCGATGAGCGCGATCCCACCGCTAATCCGGTACGGACCATCTTTGGAGACCTCAATAACCGGCTCGCGCGTGTTGTGGTAGTCCGTTTGCTCGCGGGCCTCGCGACCGTCGATGGCGTAGCTGAGCGCTCCGGAGGGGCAGTCGCGCACCGCGCGGATGATCTCGTCCATGCGACCGCCACTTGGTGTGACGAAGGGCTCCTCACCCAGGTGGAAGAACGTCCAGGATCGTTGAGTACATCCGCTGCACGGTTCCCGAGCCGATACACTCGGGTATTCTTGTGGATAACAACGAGGGATGAATGGCGACTGGTCGCACGGAAGCGTTTAGCGACGGCGTTTTCGCCGTTGCCATCACCTTGCTCATCCTCAATGTCCTGGTGCCGGAGGTACGAGATGGGCAGCTGTACGCCGCGCTGCTCAAGCGCTGGCCGGTATACACTAGCTATGCCGTCAGCTTTCTGACCATTGGGATCATCTGGGTCAATCATCACACGATGTTCTCGTACATCGAGAAGGTGGACAGAATGCTGCTCTTTCTGAATCTGGCGTTCCTGATGACGGTGGTCTTCATTCCCTTTCCCACGGCTCTGCTGGGCGCGTACATCGTCACGCCCGAGAATTCCCATGTGGCGGCGGTCGTGTACAGCGGCACGATGACGGCAATGGGACTCACCTTTGCGGCGATGTGGATCTATGTCGGGGGCCACAAAGATTTGCTGAACGAGACTTTCGATCCGGTGGCCGCGCGAAAATCGGCGCCGCGCTTCGGCGCCGGAACGTTCATTTACGGAGCCTCGATCGCCGTGGCTTTCGTTAGCGCCTACATCTGCCTGATCATTTACGCGCTTCTTGCGCTCTTCTATGTGTTCGATCAGCTCTCGGACACGGGACAATCCAAGAAGGACGGCGAACCCGCGTCTTAGGAGGCTTTGGCAGGCGACGATAGGCGGATTGGGTGACGACGTGACGGAGCACCAGGAAGATCGACGACGAATGGCGGACAAGCGTGACCTGCGCAGACAATTTCTGACCATGGTAGCTCGCCGACAGCGGCCGGGAGCCGGGAGTATCTTGGGTGCGCTGGACGGGAGGAACATCACCTTGGAGTGGTGGACCGACGTTGAACAAGCCCTGCAGGCCATTCCTCACGCGGTAGCCGGCGCGGTGGCCACGAACGCCTATGCGCCACCGCGGGCGACGGGAGACCTCGACATGGTGGTGGCCGCGATGGAACGAGAGAGGGCGGCGGCGGCACTGCAAGCGGCGGCGTGGAGGCACGTCGGGTCGCTTGGCGGAATCGTGCAGGGGAGCGCCTGGGAAGACGCGGAGGGGCATCACCTTGACCTCATTGAGCTATCCGAGCCGTGGGCGACCGAGGCGATAACGGCTGCGCAGGGAAATCGGATCGCTGGATTGCCGACAATGCCGCTCTCGTATCTCGTGCACATGAAGCTGATGGCAGGGCGCACCGGGGACCTCTTTGATGTCAGTAGAATGCTCGGGCGGGCCTCCGAGGACCAGACCCAGCGAGCGCGAGCCGTCGTGAACCACTTCGGGAATGCGGAGGACCTCGCGGACTTCGAGCAGCTCGTCCGCATGGGACGGCTGGAGCGAGAGCCCGGTTCTCTAGAGGGAAGCTCCGGCTCGCCACCTTAATTGGAATCGTCGAGGGCCGCGGCCATCCTGATGGGAACGATCACGGGCAGGAAGGTTGCCTTTGTCTGAACATCCCACGACACGCCGTCAGAACGGCTATCCCCGCCATCCGCTGTATGTTTCGAGGTCTCAGGATCTCATACCTTTCCGGCTCCCAGTAACTGAGCCGGATGCGACGCCTTGCGGCGTTCACGTACGATAGTTGTTACGGAGGCGTTACACGCGCCATGATTTGCGGACGCATGCAAGCGGTGGTCCCGATGGTCTGGGCGCGCCGGTCTTGTCGGGAGGTCTTTCATGGCAAAGAAAGCTGACAAAAAGGACCCTGAGGAGAAGGCGCGTCGCAAGCTCGCGGACGCACAGCTCAAGCTGCACGTTGCCGAGGACAGGCATATGCAAGCTCGGGAAGAGGGCAAGCAGGAGATCGAACAAGCGCGAATGCGGGCCGCTCGCCGGCTGACGAAGGCCGGTGAGGAAGTCGAGAAGCGGCGCGAGCAAGTGTCGCGGGCTGAGGGACGTCTGATTGTATTGACGGGTGAAACTCAGTCAAGCGACGCGCCGCACACAGAGGGATCCCAGGACGTGATCTCCGGCCCGATCCTCGACCAGGACGGAGAGGCTGAGGTCTTCGTGACGGATGGATTGGAGGCGGCCGCGGCTCACGTCTCCGACGAATCACCCGACCCCTCGACGTTCAACGCGGGCGCGATCCAGCTCCGCGAACGAGAGATGCGGGCCTTGCGCGCGCTTCACGAAGACTTTGGCGATCGCGGCGCCAACGTCACCGAATGGCGAGCCGCCGCGGGGATGCCGAACACCACGTTCGCGCGGGCGAGACGAGCCCTCCTCGTGCATGGCCTGGTGTCGCAGGACGGAGACGGTGCCCGGGGCACGCGCTACTCCGCTTCCAGGCTGGGCCAGGATATGGTGTCCGTGTAGTGCAGGTTGCTCACTGATCGCGCCATGAGTTCTCTCTCCTTCCTACGCACGATGTCGGTTCGGTGGGTGGTTGCGTGGCTGCTCTGGGCGCTTATCTGTGCGGCCGTGGCGCTTCGTCTGTACTTTGCCTCCACGGGTGGGCCCGCTCCCTGCCGAATCGGCCAGATCTGCGCCCCCATTCAACATGTGGTCATCATGGACAAGGAGAATCGGTCCTTCGACAGCATGTTTGGGACATTTCCGGGGGCGGATGGATCGCGGACGTTCATCGGACCAGACGGCCTGAAACACCCTCTGACGCACCAAATTGACTACCTGTTTAACGACGTCGTGCATACGCCGGAAGCCACTCATCTGGCGCGTGACGGTGGCAAGATGGACAAGTTCTGGCACATTCCGGGAGCGATCCAGAACGGAGCGGATATGGCCGACTCACAGTTCTACCAGTCGGATATTCCCAACTACTGGGCCTATGCGAAGAGATTCACGCTTGACGATCGCTTCTTCTCGAACATTCTGGGGCCGAGCTTCCCGAATCACCTCTACTCCGTGTCGGGTCAAGGGGCCAACATCGACTCCAATCCGCCGATGTACGGTTCCTGGGAGTCGGAGCGCTGGGGATGCGACGCGCCTTCCAGAACCAGGGTCGAGCAGCGCGCCGGCAATGGCGCCACGCGCCAGGTCTACCCCTGTTTCAACTACCAGACGCTTGCCGACGAGCTAGACGCGCAGCGCATTTCCTGGAAGTACTACGCACCTGCGCAAAATCAGTCAGGCTATGTGTGGTCCACGCTCGACGCCATCAGGCATATTCGATTTGGAGCGGACTGGCAGACACACGTGGTTCATCACACAAAGTTTGCGACGGACGCGTTGGCAGGCAAGCTGCCGAAGGTCAGCTGGCTTGTCGAGCCCGGCCCCGTGAGCGATCACCCTCCGGCGAGCATCTGCGCCGGCGAAAACTGGACAGTTCGTCAGATCAACGCCATCATGCGGAACCCTCAAGAGTGGGCGCATACCATCATCATCCTGACGTGGGACGACTTTGGCGGGTTCTACGATCACGTAAATCCGCCGGCGGGAAGAAACGCGCAGATTGGGTATGGCTTCCGCGTGCCGGCTATCATCATCTCGCCTTACTCCCGGCCCGGCTTCGTGGACCATACCACCTACAGCTTCTCCTCAATGCTCAAGCTCGTCGAGCGGTGGTTGCACCTGCCTCCGCTGACCCGCCTCGATGGACGCTCTCATGATCTCAGCAACTCCCTCGATTTCTCGCGGAAGCCGGCACCTCCCCTGCTGCTACGACAGCGCCAGTGCCCGAATCAGGTGTCGCTCGCTTCGTCGAACCGCATTCCGCTGGCTACCCTGACGAGCGTTCAGAGTAACGGCAATCAACGCACCCTGGCGGTGAACCTGAACCTGACTGGGCCCGCTACCTTCGCTCTGGCGCCTACCACCAAGCTCTTCGCCACGCCCTGGGCGCCGATAACTCCCGCCGAGCTGATCGCGGGCGACTCGCTGCGAGCGTTTGGCCAGCCCGACTCGCGTACCGGCGGAGTGTACGACCTGTGGTACGTGCGCGATCTGGATGAAAAGCGAGCCGTGAGTCGCGGCACCGTCACGTCCATCGACCAGGTACATGACCGGATGGTCCTGAGGCAGACATACGCATCCGGAACCGTGACGGTCAACGTGGGTCCCCACGCCGCGATTACCGGGTCGAATGGTGCGCCTCTCAGCTTCACCAACATTGCTGTTGGGGCAGACATGGTCGTGCACGGCATCTTGAACACCCGCACCTCGACCTATGTGGATGTGCAAACGCTGTTCCAAAGGAATGTTACGACCGGCCGCGCAGGGACATGAATGTGGACAGTTAGCACAATGGTGAGCATCAACGTATTCCTCGACCGCACAGAGGGATTCCACCTGCAATTGGACGTACCGAAGCCGATGATTTTCGTGTCCGCGGGTACGGGCTATGACGTCCGACCTTTTTTGCAGAATTCCATCGATGTTTGTCAATATAATAACGAACCCGCGTGCGCGTTGCCGCGCTCGCGATACCACCCGACCAGACGGCTTTAATCGCGGACGTGACGGCAGGACGGATGTAACTCATCTCACGATGCAAAACCTTTACGATGCTTGATCCGTTCGTGTCGATCCTCTGGACCTACCTCAAGGAGGTTGCCGAGGTTGTTCTCATAGGTTTCGTGGTGGCGGGCGCGATCAATGCCATGGTGAACAAGGAGGCGATAGTCCGGTTTCTCGGCGGAAACATTCTGCTGTCGAACCTGCTCGGGGCGACCATTGGAGTCGTCACTCCTCTGTGCTGTTGCAGCGCGATCCCCATGGCCCTGACTCTGTACAAAGCAGGAAGCAGACGTGGGCCGGCCTGCGCGTTCTTGATCGCAACGCCATGGTTCAATTGGTACGGCCTCGCGGCTTTGGTCATTTTTCTAGGCATACGCGTTTCGCTCGCTGTCGCCGTGTCCGCGGTCGCCATCGGCTTCCTCACCGGCGTGCTCATCGACCTGGTGACTCCACGCGAGCGAGCACCGCTGTTGGTCCTCACGACGGTCGACCCATGCTCATGTGGCGATTCAAACTGCCCCTCTCCTGTCCCGGCAAAAGTTTTCGATTTTTCGGACCCTTTAGGAAAGCTACGGGAGGGCGTACGTTTTGCCATCGATCTACTCAGGGAAGTAGGTCCGTGGATTGTTGTCGGTGTGGTGGTTGGCGCTGCTGTCGAGACATTTGTACCGGAGCACGTGTTTACCCAATATCTCGGCGGGGCTTCCTTGCTCGGACTGCTCGCCGCTGTTGTCATCGCCGGCATTTTCTCGGCCGATTCGTTGGGAACGTTGCCATGGGTGCAATCTCTGGTGGGTAAGGGACTTGGGACTGGTAGCGCCATGGTCCTGCTCGTCGCCGGCGTGGGCACGAATCTCAGCACCCTGGGGCCGGTTGCCCGGCTCATGGGGAAGCGTACCGCTACTCTCTACGGGTCGAGCGTGGTCCTTCTGGCAGGGATTTTGGGCTTTACCTTGAATGTCGCGTTTGCAAACGACTCCCCCCACCCGAAAAAACAACCGGGGATCCAACTTGGACAAGTCGGGAAGCCCCACTCCGTGTCGATCCATCACGCGTCGCGTGCAAAGCCAACCGTGTCTCGGGTTACGCTAAAACATTCCTGACCATCTCCGCTTCGTAGCGCGCCGGGTTCCACGTACAGATCCATAACTGCGAACCGCCGTCGCGGCTCTTCGGGATGTTAGACATGGAGAGGCCATCGACTTGACCGCCAATGATCCAGCGGCTCCGCTAAATTGCCGGTATTCATGCGTTCCATGGTTTTTCGTCAACAACAGACCGTGAATCAGTCAGAGCAAGAACAGGCATGGATGACACCCGGCGCCCGTGGCATCGGCGCCGCCTCCTTTTTCTCAGATCTCGGACATGAGATTCCCACGGCTCTGCTTCCTGGCTTGCTCACGGTCACCCTCGGTGCTCCCGCCGCCGCGCTTGGCCTGATCGAGGGCCTGGCCGATGGAGCCGCGGGTCTAGCCAAGCTGGGCGGCGGCGCATTGGCCGACGATCCCGATAGGCGGCGGAGAGTTGCTCTCGGCGGCTACGCGATCACGGCAATCTTCTCGGCTCTGATCGGCCTTGCGGCGGCTGCGTGGCAGGTAGCCGTACTGCGAGTTGTAGCCTGGACGAGTCGTGGCGCGCGTGGTCCGGCGCGAAACGCACTCTTAGCCGACATGGTGCCGGCGAGTGCCTATGGACGTGCCTACGGTTTCGAGCGTGCCATGGATAACCTGGGGGCGATTGGTGGCCCGTTGCTGGCGCTCGCCCTGCTCGCGACGCTGGGCATCCGTGTAGCCATTCTGTTGTCGGTGATTCCCGGGGTGCTTGCCACCGTTGCGATCTTATACGCGGTTCGGCAGGCTCCGCAGCTTGCTGCTCGCGAGCACCAGCCAGTTAGGATACGCATCAGGCCGGTTCTGCAGGGGAAGCTTGGACAGCTCATGGTTGGAGTGGGCGCCTTCGAGCTAGGAAACGTAGCTGCTACGCTCTTGATCCTCCGAGCGACTGGGCTGTTTGAGCCAGGTCGAAGCCATACGGCCGCGACACAGCTGGCGATAGCGCTGTAGTGCTCTACAACCTGGCGGCTAGCCTCGTCAGTATTCCCGCCGGTCGTGTGGGTGATAGACGGGGAAGTTTGTCGGTCCTGGTCACGGGCGTGATCTCGTCCCCTGTAGTGGGGCCGGCCTGAACAGCAGCCTCAAGCTCGCCATCCTCGTGCTCTCCCTCGGACTGGACACTCTCACGGTCGCGGTAGGGCTCGGCATCAGCGGCGCCGGCCGTCCCAATCGCGTGCGCATTGGAGCGAGCTTTGCTCTCTTCGAAGGAGGCATGCCCCTTGTCGGCTTCTTCGTGGGCAAAGCGGCCAGCAGCGCAGCCGGCGACATCGCATCGCTCGCCGGAATCGCCGTCCTGTTTGCTGTGGGCGGTTGGATGATCTATGAATCCGTCTCGGGTGAAGAGGACGCAGCATTCGACATTGACAGCCTGCGCGGCCTCATCCTCACGTCCCTCTCCGTGAGTATGGATGAGCTCGCCGTGGGCTTCAGCATGGGCGCCCTTGGTCTTCCCATCGCGCTTGCCGTTGGATTGATAGCGGCGCAAGCCTTTTTTCTGACGTTTGTCGGCACGACGCTGGGACATCACATTGGCGAGAAACTGGCCGCGCGGGGTGAGCTTGTGGCCGGTATCGTGCTTGCGGGGTTGGCGATCATCCTGCTGGGTGAGAAAGTAGCGGGCCTCGGGTAGACCAGCGACGTCTTGACACGGGCTGTCTGTTCATACCCCGAATCCATAGACCAACCCATACTCGGTGCTCACAAATACCCTTCCGTTCGATACGCTGGGCGAAGCGTAGATCGGCGACAGGAACGTGTGCGCATAGAGCCTCGTTCCGCTGGACGCGTCGAGCACCTCCAGCGTCGAGCCGGCGCAGTCGATTACCAACCCATTGACGTCCGCGACCGCGCCCAACACGACCCCAGGCGCGCAGTGCTGCCACAAGGTCCCACCCGTGGCGGGATCAAGGGCGCGCACCGATCCAACGCATGTCGTCCCGTTGATTGTCGTGTTTCCGCCCGCCACGTACAGGGCTCGGCCGTCGAAGGCTGCGGGCGAGATGCTGCCGAAACCCTTCTGAGGGCCATCGCCGCCCACGGCGACCTGACTCTGCCAGACCGGTCCGGCGCTGATCTTGGTACGATCAAATGCATAGAAGAAGCCGTTCTTGTTGGCGACGCCGATCAGCGTCCTGCCCGCGGCATCATTGAACAGAGTCGGTGTCGAGCCGAAGTCGGGATCCGCGCCCACCACCTGAGAATCGGGAACCTGCCACGAGTGCCGGAGTCCCCACGGCGATGTGCCGATGGCGAGCAACGCTCGCGTGGCCGGCTGCGAGCTGGCTGGGCTTCGTCCTTCGTTTCCCGTGCCCACGTACACGTCTCTGCCTTTGGGCCCGGTGGCCGGTGAGCCCCAAATGCCGCCCCCTTTCTGACCGCTCGGGACGACATTGAACGCGGTAACAATCGACCGGCTCTTGAGGTTTACGTCGAGAAGCTGCCCCTGGACCACCGGGCAGTCGCCAAGGCTGGAGACGCCGACGTACGCGTCTCCAGTCGTCACCAGGGGACTCGCCCAGTTGTAATGTCCTGTCGCGTTGCTGCCCACGAGCACCTTCCACAGGATGCTTCCGGTCGAGGCACTCAGGGCGTACCAATAGGAGTCTCCACCCCCGACATACAAGACACCGCCCTGCACGGAGGCCGTAGACGAGATCCCCCTGGCCTGCTTCCCGCCGCACGACCCGCGGGAATTGTCCACGCCGAGGTACGTGCGCCAGACCCGTTGACCGGTCACCGGGTTCAGCGCGTACTCGTAACCGTCCCACGACCCGACATACGCTACATTGTTGACGACGGTGGTGGAGGCCGATATGGTCCCCGCCGTCTTCATCGCCCACAATTGGTGGAGCTCGCCGGCATTCGCCTTCGACAACATTGTCTCGCCGCTTGATGACGTGCGCTCCGGATTCTGCAGGTAGCTGGGCCAATCCTCCGCCGTCGTCAGCAAGGGCAGGACGATGAGAGCCAGCACTAAGACGAAGCGTCTCATCTGTGAAGGCTTTCGGCACGGCTGACTCTGGCCACGCGCATGTGTCACCGATCCATTTTACCGGCTGAGAAACGTTCCCGTCCTTCGAGGTCCGAGTTGAGATAACCGCCTCTTCTCTGGTAGCGCTTTTTTGAGCCAATACAGTCCTTGACAATTAACCCGTGAGGTGCTAGTTTCGTGGGGTGAGGCTCCCCGACAATGTGAAGGTCTCGGAAATCTGAGAGAATCAGAGAGTCTTCCGGCTTGAGGTTCGCTCTGGTCTATTGAGACTCGCCGGCATTGGCGCCGTGAGTGCGCCGTGGGAAGGGTTAGACAGGAGAGAAGGAAATGCGAAGACGTGTGATGGCCGTCGTGGCGACGGCCCTACTTGCGATGGGCGGGTTGCAACCTACCCACGTATTTGCCACCACGGCCGGTTCCCCGTCTGTAGCCACAATGGGGGATCAGGGTGGCGAGATCGGTCCCACCGCGGTGGGAGTAAGCGTCAATCCGCACACTCTGCGGGTCGCCAGTGAGGCACAAGTTCGAGGCCAGGTAATTCCGCGGCTACATCCGGATGAGGCAGCATTCCGGCAGATGAAAGCGCGGGCGAATGCCGCGGCTTCCGCGGCCGTAAGGACTGAGAAACCGGCGAGCAGCAGCCAGCGAGCGACCCAAAGCCCCGGTGTTGAATTTCCGGCGCTCGACTACAACCAGACAGGTCGGTCTTTCAACCCTCCCGATGGCGGATTCGCGGTGGGACCGACGCAGGAGATCGAGGCCGTCAACTCGTCGTGGGCAATTTACGGCCGGACAGGCGGAAAACTGCTAGGACCTATATCGTTCAACTCTTTCTTCAGTACCTCCACGACGACCTTTGACCCGCACGTGCTCTACGACGCCGGCAATGCGTCGGGCGGTGGATTCGGAGGTGGAGGAGCCCGGTTCGCGATGGTTGCCACCACCCACGACAACGTGCACGACACGGCGGTCTTCACCCTGGCAGTTTCGCAAAACGACAATCCTTCGAGCTCGACGACCGGGTGGTGTGTCTACAAGTTCAACTCCAAACAGGGGACCGGGACCTCGGCAACGTGGTCGGATTTCCCGCATTTCGGTATGGATGGCAACAACTTCTACATCTCGTCGAATCAGTTCACGTTTGACGCGTCGTCGTTCTTTGGAGGGAACTTCGCCGGCTCCCGGGTAATGGTGATTCCGAAAAGCAGCGTGTATCCCAGCGCCACGACGGGCCAATGTCCTGCGGGTCGGTCCCACAACTTCTCCAACGTTCTGAATCCGGATGGGACTCACGCGTACTCGGATCAGCCGGCGAACCAGCCCGGCGGCACACCCATGACCAGCTCGACGACCATGTACTTCGTCAACGATATCTACGGAAGCGGCTCCAAATTGGCCCTGCGGTCCATCACCACCACCGCTGCCGGTGTCCCGACGCTGCACTCGCCCAGGTGGGTGAATGTCTCTCCGTACAGCACGCCGGCCGACGCGCCGCAGCCAAACGGCAGCGGCATACTTACGGACGATATAAGCCTTCGGAATGCCGTCTACCGGTATGGCACCGTCTACACGACCAATACCACGCGGACGGTGAGTGGCGTCCCGGGCGCCAATCCCTACGCCAATGTTCAGTGGTACGCGATCAATCCAGGCAGGGCTACTGCCGTCACGCACGATATATACAACCCGAACGTGGCGTACTGGGTGCCGGGGGTGGTTATAAGCTGCACGGTGACGACGATGCCCTGCCCCAGCCCAGCGGTGACGCTTGAGTTTTCGGGCTCTGGACCGTCACAGCCCGCTTCCGCCTTCTATCAAACAGGCAGTGCAGCGCCGGCGGTCTTCCAGCAGGGCGTTTCCGGGTACACCATGACCGATGCGTGGGGAGACTATCCGGGCGTGACTCTCGATCCCACGGACCCAACGAGTGTCTGGCTCCTGGGCGAGTACGCGGCGCAGACCAGCGATTGGGGAACCGCCGCAATGTCCGTGAAGACCTCGCCCTCGCAGAACCCAAGGTACAAGTCGGCGGTGCTGGCGGACGGCCCGGTCATCTATTACCGGCTGGACGAATCCAGTGGCACAACGGCCGCGGATAGCTCGGGGAACGGGCGCGATGCCGCGTACACCGGCAACGCCACGTTGGATCAGCCGGGCGCGACAAGCGATGGAGACTCCGCGATCACCGGCAGCGGGACGATGGTGGGGTACCCCAGCGGCGCCGGTCTTGCCACGGGCTCTGCTCCGCGCTCGGTCGAGTGCTGGTTCAAGACCACTATGAATGTGACAGGCTCGGGCGTGGTCCTCGCCGCCTGGGGAACGGAGGCTACGACAAGCTTGTTTGCCCTGATGCTGTACAGCCCCACGCAGGTAAAGGTGAGCGACTGGAACAACGACTATATTTTTACGCTTCCAAGCAGCGTGGCCGACAATGACGGCACGTGGCACCATGTCGTCGCCACCTGGGACGGAAGCACTCTTACCTCCTACTTCGATGGTCAACCGGCCGGCTCGGTCGCCGCCACCTTCAACACGGTTCTGAATTCCAGCGGCCTAGTAGCGGGAGCCAGCGTAGGACGCTCCTTCCAGTACTCGGGGGCCATTGACGAGCTCGCAGTCTACGGCACAGCCCTCTCCGCGGCCCAGGTCCAGAACCACTACAACGACAGGTAGTGTCTCGTCCGGACGCGTTCTCTATTCGAGCAGCACATTCCCGGTCACCGCTTGATGACCAGCGCCTGGCCCGTGGGTAACAACAGCACAGTTGCATCCCGGTCCGCAAAATACTCGTCGGCCGCCGCACGCGCCGTCCTTCGGTACGCATACATACCGTAGTCGCCAATAAACAGTATTCCTCCGGTGCCCATCCTTGGCCAGAACCATTGGCAACAATCAAGAGTGGATTGATACATGTCGACGTTGACGTGAACGAAGGCGTAGTCGGTGACGCCGGCTACCTGGCTCAACGTTTCGGGAAGCCTCCCGGGGTGAAACTCGACAAACGGAAACCCGTCGAGCCTCTGGACCACCCGATCAAGAGGAGCGGCAAGATCGCCGGAGACGAAGTGATCGCGTTCCGTGATGGAAGCAGATGGCATTCCTTCAAAAGTGTCGAACAGATGCAGCGAGGCCTTCGAGGCGTGCCTTTGCAGCAGGAGAGACAAGAGGTGGGCAATGCCACCGGAGTACACGCCGCATTCGGCAATGTTGCCGGGAAGGTCCAGACAGCTCAGACAATATTGGTAGACCATGTATGAGCACTCCGGAGACACAATGTAGTCTCCCGACGAACGGGCGCGATTGAATATCTCCCAGAACTCGGACGTTAGGGCGGGCGCAAACCATGGTGTAAATACCCTTCGCCCGCTGGGAATTCCCACCGTGTACTCGCCTCGATACCACTTTCGAAAGCCGCGTTTCCAGAACAGAAACCAGAAATGTCCCGCGGTTGCCCTCGCGCTACGAATGCTCGCCGTCAATTTTCAGTCCCTGGTCAAGGCTCGATGTCGCCGCAGCATGACGGAGATTTGGGTTCACGGCGTGCCTACATAATGCCATCGGTTCCCGACATGATAGTTGAAATGCTTCAGGGCGCACCGCCACGAAGAAGGCATGCGGCAGGGAGCGGGATCTTCGACGACCTTGATCCCCGTGTCGTCGGTTCCCGCGTTCTTTAGATGTCTTGGTGCTGGACACGACGGAGAGCGAACCGGAACCCAGGTCGTTGTCGGACAGGATTCGGCACATCTTCAGCTGAGCCCGAACGAGCACCCCGGCTATATCAATCGGTCGTTCATGATGGATTCCCGGCGGCTGATCTCTTCACCGGGATGAACCGCAAGAGCACGAGGCCGAGTATCGCAAGTATCGTGCTCAGAATAAAGGCTGAAGGGGCGGAGAAGGCGGTCCAGACGGCACCGACGGCGAGCCCGGAGACCAGCTGTCCGAGGCCGGTCAGCCCCGATAGCAGTCCCAGACCTTGGCCCCGCGACTCTGGTGGAAGTAGTTGTGCCGCGAATGTGGTTTGAACCGGTTCGATGATCGCCGTGGCCGTACCGGATAGAACAAAGGGAACGGCGAGCACAACCAGGTTTTTTGGGCCGGCAGCCAGGATGACGAGGACTACCGCCCAGAGGAGATAGCCGGTGGCAAGAAGGCGCCGTGGCGGAAGGCGATCGGCCAGGGCACCGGCGGGATAGGAGAAACCGGCATAGAACAGGNNAGGTTGTGAATGGCGTACAAGCCGATGGACAGAGCGGTGGCAGCCGAGGTACCGTGGCTGCCCAGAAGCTGGATCGCGCGCAGGATAAAGAAGGTTGGGGCGATGTATCCAACCGCGAAAAGGCTCGCCGCGATGATAAAACGCCGGAAGGCCGGAGAAGTCGAAACGGGTGCAAGCGAAAGCTCCGACGGATGCTCGAGCCGGTGCGGTACCTCGCGAATGGTCGCCAGGATGATGCCGACGGCGATGACCGAAGGTAAAACGCTCAGACCGATCAGAAGGCGATAGCTGAGGTGACCGACCAGAAGCGCCGCCGTAAGAGGGCCAAGAAACGCTCCCAGCGTATCGAGGGCTTCGCGAAAACCGTAGGCCTTACCCCAGGCCTCCTTGGGGACGTCATCGGCAATGAGAGCGTCACGCATGGGTCCGCGTATGCCGCGTCCCAGCCACGCCGCCGTCCGAATGGGAATGATCCAGCCCCACGCAGGGACGAGCGCGATGGCTGATTTCAGCGTCGTTGCGACGTAGCCCCACCCGATCCAGGGAGCACGGTCTCGGACGCGGTCGGCTTTTCGGCCGCTCCACAACTCGGCGACCGACTGCGAGAAGTTGGAGATGCCTTCAATCAAGCCGAGCCCAAAAGCAGGGGCACCCAGGGTGACGAGGAAACCGGGGAGCAGAGCCGTGATCATTTCGTGGCCGAGGTCGGAAAACAGCGAGGAAAAAGCGAGTCCGAAGACGTTACGCGTTAGCCACGGACGCGTACGCCGGGTAGGCGGCGACGTTGCCTTCATCTCAACTGACTCTCGTCGATCTGGCGTCACACCCGTATGTCCGAAAGTGGCGCCGGTGCGACCTCGGGAGCGAGGCCGAAGACACGCCTGTACGAGTCTTCGCCGTAGCTGGTTGGCAGCGGCTCGCCTTCGATAAGTTTGAACGTGCGCTGCCCGCCGGCCTGCCTTTCAGCGCGAAGGAAGAGCACCGTATCCATCTCCTGGAGGTAAAATCCGTGCGCCAGGTCGAAAAGGTGCGTCACGAAAACGACCTTGACGCTCGCTTCTATCAGTGCCCGGAGTACTTGCCGCGCGATCTCGGAACCTTCTCTTTCGTTGGTCGCGACGAATGACTCGTTGCAGAGTAAGATGCAGTTTGGAGTGATCCTGCCGGCGATATCGCTCATCCTGTGCAGCTCCTCGTCGAGTTTGCCGCTCTTCATGCCGACGTCTTCTTCGCGCTTGAAGTGCGTAAAGACGCCATCGCAGACGTTGGCGCGGAACGACTCGGCGGACACGAACATCCCGCATTGCATCATCAGGTGCGCCAAGCCCACGCTGCGCAGAAACGTCGACTTCCCGCCCTGATTGGCGCCGGTGATCATCACCAGCCACTTGCTGTCCGCGTTCACATCGTTGCCCACGACTCTCGCTTCAATTCTCAGTGCAAGACAGACATCATAGAGTCCCTGAGCGGAAAGAACGGGGTTGCCGGGAGGTAGGGGGACTGGGAAGCACGTCGCCTCGCCCTTCTCGGACAACTGCGCGTGTACGTTCAGGCAACCAACGTAGAAGGCGAGCTCGGCCCGCAACTGGACTTCTCGATCAAAAGTCCCGATGGTCGTGTCGAGATAGTCGCGGCGGCGGGTGCAGTACTCGTCCAGCGTGAGGAATAGGTCGGGGTACAGTCGCGCGACGAGGTCCAGTACGCGAGCTTCGACATGGTTCATGTCCGGCCAGTCGGGGAGCTTGACCCGGTAGTCTTTCACGGCTCCTTGCTGGAACTTCGCGAACGTCTGCTCGACATCCGCACTGTAGTCAGCTTCCTCTTCGTACATGCCGACCGTGACTCGGTTTCCCTTGATGCGGATGGAATATCCCACGTCGGCGAGGGCGTCTTTTAGCTTTTGCGTCTCCGCTGCAAGCGAAGTAAAGCTGTCGGATCCGGTGTAGTGGGTTAGGTAATCGCGGAGCGCCAGGAAGCCCCGCGCGCTCAGGTCTAGACGGGTGATGTCTTCCGTAAGAGCGCTGACGCAGCCGCAGTAGATGTCGACTGCGTCTAGAAACCAGCGTTCTTTGTGGTATCGGTAGTGGAGCTTCTCCGCTTTTGCACGATGCTCGCGCATCGTACGCATTCTTTCCGCAAATTCTCCAACTGACTCGAGCACCGACTCCTGCTCGAGGTCGCGGAGTATTTCATGTCGATACTCTACCGCCGTGACAGCGTGTAACGGAGCGTAGAAGAAGGGCTTCAGCTTATATTCATCTCGGCCGGTAGTCATCGACTCCAGGACCTGATCAAGATTCAAGTGGGCAAAAAACGCGGGCTCTTCCAGCTCATCGACGTCGACGCTGTTTTCCGGCCGGTCAAAGAGGATGCTGTGGAATCGCACGGGAAGAGTTCCCCGATTGTTTTCGGGCAGCGGGAGACCAGTCCCCTCCCCGAACTTCATGGGGCCGGCCGATACATCACGCCGGGTACGTTTGGGCAGGTGCCGGCATGACGAGCCGGGGTCAACCACCGATCGACGGGTGTTACAGGCACAAGAAAGCTCCCGGTCACAGACCATTGCATGATTCGACCAGGAGCTATCAGCCACATCGGCGGTTACGCGAGCTCCATCGCTCTGTCTTCTACTCTAATACGTGCTTTGGGGGAATCGTGTTTCGGGAGCGCGGATTGACGCCCGCGTCGTGGTTTGATAGCGTGGATGTACAAGCCATATAGGGCGATGGAGTTCGCCCCTAACCGCCGCCACGCGGCCGATGACTCCTTGTCGAGACCAGAAGGAGTCGTTGTGTATCACAGGTTCTTGACCCCTGCGAAGGCGCGAGGGGTGTCCGTATGACGGGCGGTTGCGAGACGAGCCGGTGATTCCGGATTGGGGAATTCAGGTCATCGCCGTGCTCGTGGTGATCGTCTTCTCCCCCCTGTTCAAGGGTGTCATCAACCGCTGGAAGGCGCGCCTCCAGTCTCGCCGGGGACCGCCGTACCTGCAGCCGTACTACGATTTGCGAAAGCTCTTTCGCAAGGATATGGTGGTCTCGCGCCATGCGTCCTGGGTGTTTCACCTCGTGCCGCTGGTGTACTTCGCGGTGCCGATTGTGTTCGCGACGCTCATTCCGGTGCTCTCGGCGTATCCTCTGCCGCTCGCGGAGATGGCCGACATCCTGGGCAGCGGCTTCGTGCTGGCGCTCGGAGGGTTCTTCATCTCACTTGGCGCCCTGGACGCAGCCAGCACCTACGGTGGGATGGGCAGCAGCCGGGCGCGGGTGGTTTCCTTCCTATCCGAGCCGGTGCTGATTCTGGTGTTCTTCACGGTGGCGCTGGTGGCCCAAACCGACCTGCCCTTCTTTGTCAACCGTGCGCTGGTCGCGCCGCTCAACATCATCAGCCCCGCACACCTCCTGGCAGCGGTGGCCTTCTTTATGGTGGTGCTGGCCGAAACCGGACGCATTCCGGTGGACAACCCTGCGACCGGCACAGAGCTGTCGATGATCGACGGAGCACGCATCCTCGAGTACTCGGGGCCCGAGCTGGCGTTGCTGGAGTGGGGAAGCGCCATGAAGATGTTCGTGTTGCTGACCGTGCTGCTGAACGTGCTGATTGTGCCCGCGGGCTTGACCTACGACGGCCAACCGCTCCACGTCCTGATCGCCATCGTCACGCTCCTGCTCAAGATGCTCGGCATATCGGCGGTCATCGTAGCAATTGAATCAACCTATGCCAAGCTCCGCTTCTTCCGCATTCCTGAGTTTCTGGGCGTGGCATTCGTCCTCTCTCTCCTGGCGTTGATTACCTACCACTTCACGAAAGGTTGACCCGTGCCGGTCATTGATCTGCCGAGCGCCGCCAAGCTGGTCAATCTGCTGGGAGCGCTTATCCTGCTGACCGTCTTCTTCATGCTGTCGGCCCGCCAGGTGTATGCCGCGATCAACGCGTATGCGGTGCAATCGGTGCTGCTGGCAGCGGTGGCGGCAGTGGTCGGCTACGCCACTGGCCTGACCGACCTGTATCTGGTGGCGCTCATCACCTTAACCAGTAAAGCGGTCCTCATTACGCTGTTTCTCCGCTACGTGGCCCGGCGGGTCGAGTCCTGGCGGGAGCTTGCGCTCTACATCAACATCCCGGTATCGCTCCTGGCGGGCGCTATCTTGACCATCGTGGCTTACTTTGTCACGCACTCTATTCCGGTGCAGGGTGGACTGGATACCAAGCCCTCACTTTCCATCGCCGTAGCGGCCATGCTGATCGGGCTCTTCCTGATGATCAGCCGGGCTGAGGTGATCCTGCAGATCGTCGGTCTGGTGACCCTGGAGAACGGACTCTTCCTGGGCGCTCTGGCCGTGTCGTACGGAACGCCGCTGATCGTCGAGTTCGGTATTTTCTTTGACATCCTCGTCGGCGTCATCGTGATGGGCATCTTGGTGATGCGCATTCGGGAGGGGATGGCCACCACGTCCACCAGCGAGCTGCGGAGGCTACGCGGATGATCCTCCCGTTCCTGCTGGTCATCCCGTTCATCGCCGGGATCATTTGCCTGGCTTCGCGGCAACGCCGGGTAATGGACGCGGTCACCGTGCTTTCCGGTCTGGCGCTGCTCATCACCGGTTCGATCATCGCCGTCCAGATCCTTAACCACGGCCCCGTCTCCTCGTTCGGCAGGTTCTTTTATGCCGATTCATTGAGCGCTGTCGTCATTCTGGTGATCGTGGTGGTGGCTTTCACCACGTCGATCTTCTCCACTGGTTACATGCGCTACCAGAAGACGGAAACGGTGTTGGGACCGCGGCCTCTCGAAGGCTATTACGTCCTCTATCATGCCTTTCTGATTGCTATGCTGCTGGTGCCTATCAGCAATAATCTCGGCATCATGTGGATGGCGGTGGAGGCCACCACACTGGCGTCGGCACTGCTGGTCGCGCTCTACGGCACTGTCGAGTCGCTGGAGGCCGCGTGGAAGTACATCATCATCGGCTCGGTTGGCATTGCCCTGGCGCTCTTCGGCACCGTCCTGGTCTACTACGCGGGCATTCATGCTCTGGGCCAGGGCAACTACGACCTCAACTGGACCACTCTCGAGCCGGTCGGTCACCGGCTGAATCCGAGCATCATGAAGCTCGTCTTCATCTTCGCCCTCATCGGCTACGGGACCAAAGCCGGCCTGGCGCCCATGCACACCTGGTTGCCGGATGCACATAGCGAGGCGCCAGTTCCGGTTAGTGCGCTTCTTTCGGGTGTGCTGCTCAACCTGGCACTCTACGCCATCTTGCGGTACTACGCCCTGGCGGTAAGAGCCCTAGGCCACGCGTATCCCAGACATCTGCTGCTAGCCTTTGGTGTCTTCTCCATCTTCGTCGCCACGCTGTTCATTGTGCGGCAGGCGGATTACAAGCGGCTTCTGGCCTACTCGAGCGTCGAACACATCGGGATCATCGCCTGCGGATTCGCCTTTGGTGGGCCGCTGGCGACGTATGGGGCCCTGCTGCAAATGCTCAATCACGCGGTCGTAAAATCGCTGATGTTCTTCGCGGTGGGGAACGTCCTGCTCAAATACCGGTCCAAGGGCATCGCCGACATCTCCGGACTGTTGCGGGTGAGCCCTCTGACAGCCGGCGTGCTCATCCTCGGCGGCTTCGCTCTCACCGGCTCGCCTCCCTTCAACACCTTTGTCAGCGAGGTCGCCATCCTGTGGGGCGGCCTTGAGACCGGTAATGGCCTGGCAGCCATCATCATCATCGGGCTGCTAGCCATCATCTTCATCGGGTTTCTGCAGTACGTAAACAGCATGGTCTTTGGGATGCCACCGTCGGGCCAGGAGCCGTCACGAACCAACCCCTGGATCGCGGCGGCGTTTGCATTCAGCCTGGCGCCGATCCTGGTCCTCGGTTTTTATGTTCCATCCGCCCTCGACCACCTCATCCGCCACGCCGTGACTACCGTCAGTGCACCATGACCTCGATGCTCGATCGCGACATCCTCGCCGGCTATGCCATCTCGACCGAAGAGCGCGATCCTCACGAGTCGGTAATTCAGGTAACGCGCGAGTCATTGCCGGCTGCGGCACGGACGCTGGCGTCGGTGCCCGGAACCGTCCTGACGAACGTGACCGGGCTGGACGATCGTCCTCTGGGGCGAGGATTCCGCGTGCTCTTCAGCTTCTCGCTACCCGGTGAGCGCTTTGTCACGTTGAGCGCCAATCTGCCCGCCGATGCTCCCCGCTACC
>QHBP01000101.1 GCA_003244175.1 Chloroflexota bacterium
GCCTGAAAGAAGTCGCCTACGGCGCGTTGCATTTCCAGCGCCCGCCGTACAGCCTCGCCTTGTTTTCCCGCAACCATCGCCTCCTCATCGGCGGTCAATTGCATTGCCATGCCCCTTTTCTCTTATGGAACCGTGATGAAGATCGGACTGCTCCACGCCCATTCTCCGTCGGCCTGTGTCACCCAGAGCCAGTAGGCGTGCTCTCCCGCGATCGGTCGCTCGTCCCTATAGGACCATTCGACATCGAGCGGCCCGGCTTCCGCGCGCACCCAGCGCAGTTCCACCTGCCGATCCGTGCCCCCCGCATCAACGACTTCCCGCTCCGCGCCGATATCCCGGAGCGGGAACACCCTGCGGAGCGGCGGTGTATCGAAATGGATCACCGCATCCTGCCCGACTTCCATGTCGAGAATCACCCCGTCTTCATCCCCGGACGTCCGACTTTCCCAGCATACCTGGCGCGCATCCCATTCGCTGATCCCCTCGGCGGGATGTGTGAGGTTATAGGGTGCGACGGCAATGATCCGGCCGCCCTCAAGGGTGAGACCGCCATTCCAGTTCGTCACCTTGTTGCGATTCTTGCTCTCTGCCCCACTCCAGACAACCCGCATGCGGCATCGTACAGACTCTTCGTGCCATGTTGGTGGCGATGCACTCATCGCGTCGTAGTGCCAGATGACGTCCCATCCACGCCGCAGTTCGATTTGCGTCACCGGCGCTGTGCCCGTGATCCGCCCCTGGAAGTATGGTGGCGTAGCAGCGCGGTATTCGTCGCCCATCATGTGACCATCCGCGTCAATATCAACGATGATGCGTGCTCCCGTCGTTCCATAACAATGGCGCTCTTTCCATCCTTTCCACAGCGCCTCGCGGGTCAGTGTGGTGGCATAGATTGCGGTCAAGCCCCCCCAGCAGATGAGTCCGGTATTCGTCGGTGGTGATGCGCCGGGACGCCCCGTATGGTCATCCGATCCGGCGATGAAGCCGACTTTCAGCCCTCGTTCGAGCGCTTCCCGCGCGAACCAGGGGAAGCGACCATGCACCGACGCAATCTCAATTATGGGGGACTGACGCACATCATCCACGGTGTCGAGTCGCGCACGCCGACCACCGACATGGGGCACGATCAGAACATCATCGCGATCGCGCATTTCGTCCCGTAATGCGCGAACGGGATAGCGATCGGTGTCGGCATCACTGTGATCGGCGATCTGCCAATGGCTACTGCGATGAATTGGGCTCCGATCCGGATCGTCATGCAGCATGTAGACGTTGTGATCGCCGCCAGCAGAATGGTTGCCGCTCCATTCGTACGCGAGGAAGGGAATGAAGCGTCCCGGTTCATGGAATCGCTGGACGACATCACGGAGTTTCGCATAGAAATCGGTACTGATCTGGAAATCATTGCCACAGTGGGCGCCGAAGTCAACACCGGCCGAATCCCGAAGATAAGTCCAGTATGCTTCGACATCGCCGGTACCGACCGTCTCTTCGGACTGACCATGGGGATCACCCCAGAAGAGCACAGCCGGCGGCGCGTCAGTAGCCGTCCGGCAGATGCAGGGATTCGCGGTTGCGGTGAACCCGGCTGCCGTATCACGTACGCACAGCCGGTATGTACCCGGCGCGGCGAAGCGGATACCCGTTAATCGGCAGCAACCGCGATCTTCCGGCCGGAATTGGCGCGCGTCGGGCACCGCAACTTCCGGCCCCGCAGTGATGAACTCCACGGTACCGTCATAGGTCGGTGCGGGATTGCCCCAGCGATCGAGGGCGCGCACGAGCAGCCAAGTCGGTTCACCGGCGCGGACGATTGACGGCCCGACCGCTACCAGTCGTGTGGCCGTGCCCGCCACAATCGCGCGTGATGGACTCTGCGGGATCGGCCGGTAATCGCCACTCCCGAAACAGTCCACGAAGACGCGCAGATCAAAGCGGCGCTCCGGGAAGGTCTGCATGCGGAGTCCCGGCGCACCGCTGCCGCGATCGCCGAGGACCAACGTGATGGTATCGTCCGGTGCGACATGGCCGTCCACCACCATGACGATGATGCCCTGCTGCCACGGACGAATGTATGCCTGGGGGCTGAAGCGGACAGACAACCGCGCGTCGGCCGTCGTTGTTGCGCTGACGTAGTTGGCCGCTGTCGGGTTCGCCGTCTGCGGTGGTCCCCAGTCCGCGACCTGGCGTGCCGCAACGATGAGTGAACCGCCATCGTCAAGGCCATATCTGCCCGCAGTGTAGGTCAGCGTCCACGTCCCACGACTCCCCACCTCGACCGGCCCATCGGGCACGAGGGTCACTGTGCCGAGCCACGATTCTCCGTCGTCTGTAGTCATTTCCGCGCTCGCTCCGTTCGCATCAGCCACGATGGCCCTTGCATCAACCAGGAGAGCAGCCGACCTCTCCCCCTACCACTGTTCGAACAAGTCCGATAGGACGGCACCGGTCGAGTGAGCCGGGGGGCGAAGATCAAGCAAGTGGGCGACGGTCGGCGCAAGGTCAACCATCCGCATGAGTCCACGTCGTTGCCAATCGCGCTCGTATCCTACTTTGATGCCGGGTCCGGCAAGGATGAAGCAGGCCATATTCGTAAAGTAGTCCGTTTCGGACGTTGGGATCTGCGAGCCATGCAAGGCTCCGCGCCCGGGTCCCGCCGACTTCCCATCGAGCGGCGGCCCCCAACCATACCCGCGATTGAATGTGCAAACGACATCGCCGTTCTCGGTGCCCCAATACCCGATGATCTGGGCATCTTGAAGCTTGAGAGCGAGCGCGATCGGTCGTTTCCCGGTTCCCGGGTCGCGCCAGTCCAGGAGGGCATCGATAATTGCCTCCTGAACTGCGGCGTACTGCTCGGGCGGTACGATGCCCATGGGCTCCCGCCCCTGGAGGTTGATGGTGACTTCCGCTCCCCGGTCGGATTGCATGTAGGCGACAGAGCGCGACCAGTCTATCGTTCGTCCGTCGTCTTCGAACACGAGCAAGCCGCGTTCCGCGAGCAGCGTCGGGATGTCACCCCAGCGATGTGCCGGCGCCATCCCGTGGTCCGAGGTCACGCAGACGATCGTATTCTCGTCGGCCAGTTCCAGGAATTGCCCCAGAACCCTGTCCCCGACTTCGTAGATGCGTCGCTGGCACGCCATCATCCAGGCGCCGATCTTGGGATCGTACTCCGGCCCCTCTGGGTCAGCCGCGTTTACCGTGGGATGGTTAATGTGATCGAACAGGTGCCAGTGCGAGTAGTGGAGGTCCCAGCCTTGGTTGTCCATTATGTAACGGGCCGCTTTGACCAGCCACTCTCCTTGATAAAGCATGTCATCGGCGAACGTTGCCAACTCCGCTTCGCCCAAGACCGGATCAATCGAAGGCCAGTCATAGAAGGGTCCACAGGCCTCGACCAACTGCTCGTCCAGACCATCCGGCGACGCGAATCCATGTGTAGCGTACGCCTCGGTACGGCAGAGGTCGATTACCCCCTCGACCGCATCGGCGGCGAGCACACGAAAGCGCATCGCTGTCGGGGTGCGAGATTCACCAAGCACGCGGTGGTAGAACGCCGACCAAGAACCGATCGCCAAATCCGCGACATTCGTATTGCCGTCGCGTTCGGTGCAGATCGCCATCTGGCTATATGTTCGTCCATCCGCCGATGGGACGGCCAGGAGATAGACCGATTCGTACTCACCGGTCTTGAGTGGGATGGGAAGCCCGGCAGCAAGGGCATTGGCGGGTACGTTTTTCCAGTCTTCAACAGGAATCAGTCGGACGACGCTACTGCCGGGAGGGGCACCCTCCTCCGCGCGGTCGGTCGTTCGTTCGCGTGCATCGGCGGCGATTTGCTCCACGCTCGCTTTTACATCGCCGTGCGTCAAGGCGAAATAGCGCATGGGCATCGCGATTGCGAACGGGGCGTCGTGGAACCCGGGCGCGACAACATACCCGTGCTTGAGGGGATTCGGCCAGACCGCCGACGGATAGAACTGCACGAGCGTCTTCAAGTTGGCTTCGTCGGCAACGTCCCAGATCGTTTCGGTGCCATCAATGACACGCGAGTCCCAGGATTCAAGGCGCGGGGCCTCCCATGGATCGGTCTTCTTGCGGACCGTCCAGCCGCCAAGGCGATGGCTGCCTGGAGTGGTTCCCGTCACCATCGTCGCCCAGTTATTTGGCGTCCATGCCGGTAGCGCCGGCAGCAGGCGATTCGTTGAGCCGCGTGCCATGAGCCGGGAGAAGTTGGGCAAGCAACCTTCGGCGGCAAAC
>QHBP01000304.1 GCA_003244175.1 Chloroflexota bacterium
TGGGTCAATCCGTTCGCGCGCGAGGAGCTTGCCCCGTGATCGATGCTTCGCGACGGCCTCCGGGCCTCCGCCCTCGTGAACGCAGCGCACGCGTTCTTGGAGAGTATCGAGAAGACCGCGGTGATACCTCTCGTTGTCTTGAAATTCAGCGCTGTCTCGACGCACCCGGCTGTCGAGTGTCGTCATGCCCCACCGTGATGCAGATGCAACGCGCGTACCAGCCGCCTGCGCTTGCGCGCGCCTTCGACGTCGTCCTGCTGGAGTGCTTCTCCGATGCGGTCAATAAGACGTTCACGTGCCAGGCGGTCTGCCAGGCAAATGGCGTTTGTCACGGCCTTCGCTTTGGACCGTCCGTGGCAATTGATCATGACCTCGTTTACGCCCAAGACCGGAGCGCCTCCGTACTCTTCGTAATCGACGGTCCTCTTGATGCGCTGAAAAGCCGGCATCAGGGCCGCGGCCGCGACCTTGGTGAGCAAATCCTTCTGCAGCTCACACTTCA
The DNA here is from genome assembly GCA_003244175.1 of Chloroflexota bacterium. GTDB lineage: Bacteria > Chloroflexota > UBA5177 > UBA5177 > UBA5177 > QHBP01. Next base: position 503 of record QHBP01000304.1, read on the forward strand.
GAAGGTCAAAGATCTCCATGGCAACGCCTTCGCCACCTTTGAGCAGCACATTCCCCGTGAATCCGTCCGACACGATGACGTCGACGCGCCCATCGAATATGTGATTGCCCTCGACGTTGCCGACGAAGTTTATGTCGATCTTGCGCAGCGCCTGATTGGCCTCTTTGATCTCTTTGGTGCCCTTGGAGTCCTCAGCGCCGTTGCTCAGGAGAGCGACGCGAGGGGACTCTATGCCCCGACTGAGCTGCACGTACACGCTTCCCATGATCGCGAATTGAACCAGGTTTGCCACCTTGACTGTGGGGTTGGCTCCGATGTCCAAGACAAACACCCCGCCGTAACGCGTCGGCAGTGTGCCGCCAAAGGCAGGCCGGTCAATCCCGTTCTGTCGTCCCCACGCGTGCAAAGCGACGCCCATGATTGCCCCGCTGTTGCCGCATGACACCACCGCGTTGGCGCTGCCCTCGGTTACCAGATTCGCGGCCATGACGAGAGACGATTGCTTGCGTCGAAGAGCCTGAGCAACCGGCTCGTCCATGCTGATGAACTCCGCTGCGTTGACGACCGGAAGCTGAGCGTGCATTGAATCCAGGCTGTCCGTCAAGAGATCGTGAGGTCCGACCAGAATGACTTTCGTGCCCTTGTGATTCGCCTCGACAGCGCCCCTTACAATCTCATCGGGCGCGTGATCGCCTCCCATGGCGTCGACGGCTATGGTGACATCTCCGCGCGAACCGTTTAGCACGCAACTCCTCCGTCAAGTCTTCACCTAACTATAACGGCTTGCAGTTTCGCTTGATCGTGTCAACACACCGAACAAGAGAGACGGAATATGGTCTCGATGGGGAACCGCGGAACCGCGGAACCGCTACTCCCCGGCCGGCGCAGAACACCCCCTGTGGCTAGATGTCCAGATTCTTGACGTCTTTGGCGTGCGTTTCTATGAACTTCTTGCGTGGGGCCACGTTATTTCCCATGAGGACATCGAAAATGTCGTTAGCGCGCACCGCATCATCTATGTTAACGCGCAACAGGACGCGATTGCCTGGATCCATGGTGGTCTGCCACAGCTGCTCCGCGTTCATCTCACCGAGACCTTTGTAACGCTGAACGTCCGGGTCCTTGCTCTTTGACTTCTTTTTGAGCCCATCCAGGTCCCGCTCGTTGTAAGCATATTGCTTCTCTTTACCTATCTTGATGCTGTAAAGAGGGGGCTGAGCGATGTAGAGGCATCCATCTTCGATGACCTCGCGCATGTGGCGGAAGAAGAACGTAAGCAACAGCGTGCGAATGTGCGCGCCGTCGACGTCAGCATCAGTCATAATGATGATCCGTCTGTAGCGCAGCTTGTCGAGCGCGAAGCGATCTCCGATGCTCGTCCCCATAGCGGTGATCAGGTATTTGATCTGATCGTAGGAAAGTATCTTGTCCAGACGCGCCTTCTCCACGTTCAGAATCTTGCCCCGCAGAGGCAGGATCGCTTGAAAAGCGCGGTCGCGGCCCTGCTTTGCCGTACCGCCCGCGGAGTCTCCCTCTACCAGGTAAAGCTCGCTCTTGTCGGGATCGCGCTCCTGACAATCGGCCAGCTTGCCGGGGAGGGTCATTCCTTCCAGGGCCGTCTTGCGAATGACCAGGTCCCGCGCTTTGCGTGCGGCCTCCCGAGCGCGAGCGGCCGTGATGCATTTCTCGACAATGTGCCTGCCGTCGGTCGGATTCTCCTCCAGATAGGCGAAGAGCTGCTCGTTTACCGTGACCTCGGTCTGAGACCGAATCTCGGGGTTACTAAGCTTGACTTTGGTCTGGGCCTCGAACTGCGGCTCCTGTAGCTTGACGCTGACGATGGCCGTGAGACCTTCGCGCACGTCGTCCGCGGTGAGATTGGCTTCTTGCTCCTTGAGCAAGTTCGCCTTGCGTGCGTAGGCATTGAGGGTTCGTGTGAGAGCGGACCGAAAGCCGGACAGGTGGGCTCCGCCGTCCGTTGTGTTGATCGCGTTGGCAAAGCAAAAGATGGTCTCTGTGTAGTCGTCCGTGTACTGCAGTGCCACCTCGATGCTCGACTCCTCAAAGTCGCGTGCCAGGTAGATGGGCATCCCATGGAGCGCCACCTTGTTCTTGTTGAGGTGGCGAACAAAGGACGTAATGCCGCCCTCGAAGTAGAAGCTGCACTCGCGGCCCGAAGATTCCTCCTTGAGCGTGATATGCAGTCCGCGGTTCAGATAGGCCATCTCGCGCAAGCGCAGCATCAGCTGATCGAATTCAAACGTGACGTCCGGAAAGATGCTGCGATCGGCCTGGAAGTGCGTCGTGGTTCCGGTGCCGGCGGCGGTACCGACTGCCTCCACGCTGGTCGTCGGCTTGCCCTTCTCATACTCCTGGCGGTAGAGCTTCTTGTCGCGCTTGACCTCCACCTGTATCCACGAGGAAAGAGCGCACACGACGGATACGCCGACGCCATGAAGGCCTCCGGAGACCTTGTACCCGCGTTGCTCAAATTTGCCCCCGGCATGCAGACGCGTCATCACGACTTCGAGGGTCGAACGGCCGACCTTGGGATGCTTGCCAACAGGAATTCCACGGCCGTTGTCCTCGACTGTCACTTTCCCATCGCCGTGCAGGATGACCACAATCGTGTCGCACGCACCCGCGAGGGCCTCGTCAACGCTATTGTCCACGACCTCAAAGACGAGCTGATGCAGCCCTTTGAGATCCGTCCCACCGATATACATTCCAGGGCGCCGGCGAACACCCTCCAGACCTTCGAGCACCTGGATGTCCGCTTCCCCGTACGACGGAGCCTTTTGCTGCATTTTTAACCTTCCCAGTCCGTGCACCGGGCACGGACCACTTGCTCATTACGCGCCCGTCATCGTTCGTGAGGCCAACGACCAAGACAGTCATTTTACCGCTATATCCGGAAGTCGAACACCCGTTCCAGCGGGCACTTATAGAATAGCACATTTTCGCATCTAACCGCCATTTTTTGGGCGGTGCCACGACATTCAACCGGTCAAAATGCGTCCCGATTTTGACCGGTCGCGGGAGACCCGCACCATGCAATTTGCGAAGGCCCCGTCTCTCGGTTACGGTGAATCAGATCCTCTTTGTTGGAGAAAGTTCATGCGCCTCGTGATTCGGCTAGTCCTCTTCATTCTCCTCGCACCACTTGCTCTTGGCTTGCTCCTCATCCTGGGAGTCGTCGCGATCGTTGGCCTGCCGCTCTTGTGGGAGCAGATAACCGCCAAGTGGACATCTCCTCCTCCGGACACTGGAACGACAAACATCTAACCGGAGGCAATGGTCGGAGGCGTGACGACGGGCAATCAAGGTGACTGAATGAGTCCGATGACGTTGCCGTCTGCGTCTTTCACAGTTGCGATAAGCCTGCCACCACCGACATCTCTCACCGCTTGCTACGCCTCTGCGCCGTCGTCCCGGCTCCGCCTCCGCCTGCTCGACCTCGTGGTCCTCAACGACTGACTACGATGACCCCGCAGCCCCGCAGCCAGCAACAACGCAAGCAGGACGCACTAGACCGGCTGGACGGTGACACCGACGCCTGGGTGGCTACGGCCGACGGAGGAAGCGGGACCCCCTATCTGGTTCCGTTGTCCTTCCTTTGGGACGGCACCACCTTACTGGTATCCACACCGTCCTCCAGCCCGACCAGCCGCAATCTGCAGGCCACCGGCAAGGTCCGCCTCGGCATCGGCCCAACCCGCGATCTGGTTCTTATCGAGGGAACTGTGCAAGCGCTGGCGGCCACCGAGATCCCGAACGAGGTGGGCGACGCCTTCGCAGCCAAAACCGGCTTCGACCCGCGCCGGCTCAGTAGCACGTACCTCTACTTCCGCATTCACCCCCAACGGCTCCAGGCGTGGCGCGGGGCCAACGAACTCGAGGATCGCGAGCTCATGCTCGGCGGACGCTGGCTCGTCCCGGACTGAGCCTGGATCCGCCACCCGGCTTTAGTGACAGGTCCCCCGACTCAGTGCAAGGTCGACCACTTGAGGGGACGCCATCACACCGCGGTCGGAGGGCCTCGAACTTGCCACGGTACCATCTGCTCGATGCCGCCATGACGCGGAAGCCAGCCATGCGGATTCGCTCCAAGCGTTCGAAGGGTGGTCGGGGTGCCCGGATTCGAACCGAGGACCTCCTGCTCCCAAAGCAGGCGCGCTACCAAGCTGCGCCACACCCCGTCGCTCTCTCCAGCGTCGTTTGTGTCTCTTGCCGGCGAACCAATGATTCTAGGCGTCGTTTCTTACGTGGGTCAATGACCCTGGCCGAGGAATGCTCCGCAAATTGAGCCACGCACGCGGAGCCGCGATTTGGTACAGTGACGCCGTAGCTTCGTTTTCAGGTACGGACCTGCGGGAGAAGACCAATCGTGGGATCACACTTCATACGGCGAACGTGTGCAGCACTCACCGCGGCTGCCGGGCTCATGAATATCGTATCGGCCTTATACCCCGCGCTTCCGGACCGTTTCGAGCTTCTCCGGGACGCTCTTCCTGTTCACTTCATACGCGCTTCGCAGACGGGCACCGTTCTCGCCGGCTTCTTCCTGATCCTTTTGGCGGACGGCCTGCGCAAACGACGCCAGCGAGCGATGCAGCTGACCATTTCCTTGCTGCTCGTTTCCAGCGTCTTGAATCTCACGAAGGGACTCGATTTTGAGGAAGCGATTGCGTCCTTATGGCTCGCGGGTGGTTTGATCAGGGGTCGCGGCGAGTTCAGAGTCAGGAGCCCGTTGCCGGTGGCGAGAAAATCAGTGCAACCCGCGGTGTCCTTCGCGCTCCTCTACTTTGGCTACCTGTTCGCGGGATTCCTCGTTCTGAGGCAGTCGATCAGGCCGACGCCCTCCCTCGCGGGCGTCGTCCTCGAACCCGCGCGCCAACTGTTCGGCTGGAGCTCATACCACTATCTCGGAGCGCAAGCTCAATGGTTTCAGCGCTCCGTCATACTCATCGGCGGTCTGGCGGTCTGCTTCGCAATCTTCTCGATCCTTCGTCCTCTCATTCCTCAAAGGGATGCGGCCTCGCACGCTGGTGAACGAGTGCGGGAGCTCGTGGACAGGTACGGTTTGGACACTCTCTCCTACTTTGCTTTGCAAGACGGCCGCCGGTACTTTTTCGACTCGACGGGCGAAGCGGTGCTGACGTATCGCATTCAAGGGACGGTTGCTCTCGTCGGCGGAGAACCTCTGGGGAGGCCGGATCGCGTCCAACCTCTCGTCACATCCTTTATGGAGTTCGCGGAGGCGTATGGACTTGAGCCCTGCTTTCTGGGGATTCGGCAGTCCCTCATACCGCTGTTCAACGACGCCGGGATGCGCACATTGAAGATCGGCGAGGAGGCACTCGTCGACCTTCGGTCTTTCGATGCGCTGCGTCTCAAACGCAAAGTGCGCCGTGCTCTCCGCCATATCGAGGAGCTGGGAATCTCCGTATCACGCTATTCCGCCTCCGATCTTCCAGACTCCGTCCGCCGCCAGATGAAGAATATTTGGGACGAATGGGTCTCGAAGAAGGGAGGCGCCGAGCGCGGTTTTTCCATGACGTTGGGCCGGCTGCCGCGAGAATCCGATGAAGGGTGCGAGGTTGTCGTGGCGTGCCGGGAGGGCAAGGTTCTCGGCTATTTGTGCTTCGTGCCCGCACAGCACAATCGTGCCTGGTCGCTGGACTCCATGCGCCGCGGGCCCGACACCCCCAACGGCCTCATGGAGGCGTGCATCATCAGGGCCGCCGAGACATACCGGGATAGCGGTCATGAAGCGATCAGCCTCAACTTTGCGTCCCTGTCGAATACGACCAACGACATTGACTCCCGGGCCGTCGAGGCAACGCGGCGCTTCCTGTACGAAAATTTGTCCGGCTTCTATCAGCTGAAGTCTCTCTACCAGTTCAACAGCAAGTTCGAGCCGCACTGGCAGAGTCGATACGTGGCATTCCGTCAAGTGCGGACGATGCCGAAGCTTGCGTTCGCCATCGTGCAGTCGGAAGACCCTATCCGGTTACCTCTGATCAGAGTGAGGGCCGAGCGATAGCCGTGCGACCGGCCCGGTACAGATGCTGGCGGTGATCTCAGAACAACCGCCGTGCGGCGTGTGCCGGCTTCAATCTTCAGACGAGGACGGTTGCACGTTTGTGTCCAGGAGTGGAGCGACAGCAACGTGAAGCTGACCGTTGTCGGAGCGAGCCCGTCCTACCCCAATCCCGGTTCGCCATCATCCGGCTACCTGGTCGAGGAAGGATCATCTCTGTTGCTTGTCGACTGCGGTCACGGCGTAGCCGGCAAGGTCATGGGACTCGTGCCTTTAGCCGGCATCAGCTCCATCCTGATCAGCCACATGCATCCCGATCACTATTTCGACCTCGTGCCTCTCACCTATGCGTACAAGTCGCAGTCGCTGCCGCCGATCCCGTTGTGGCTGCCACCCGAAGGTCGCAGCCTCTTGTCCCGTTTGCAGGACGTTGTCGGCTTGCCGCCGGCCTTCTTCGCCGAGATGTTTGACGTGAACGAGTACGATCCCGAAGGGTCGCTGTCGTGCGGCGACATCGGCATCAGGTTTGCGGCCACCCGACACTTTGTGCCGGGATTCGCTATGCGTTTCGAGATCTCAGGCTCGACCAATCGGTCCCTCCTGTTCAGCAGCGATACCAGCTGGACGGAGCCGGTCGTGCGTCTTGCGCACCGCGCCAGCGTGGGGTTGGTCGAGGCCGCACTCGAGTCGGGCGCCTCACAGGACGACCGCCAGGGCCACATGACACCGCGGGAGGCCGCCGGCCTGGCTCGTCAGGCCGAGGTATGCAGGCTACTCATCACGCACTATCCACGAGAGTCTTCCGAGGCTCTCCTCGCAGAAGCACGATCCGTGTTCGGGGGGAACGTTGCGCTGGCGGAAGAGGGAAAGGTGTACGAAATCTAAACACGCTCTTCGAGAACTTCGCCTGCCGTGAAGGCCGCCCAGAAGGTATACCCCTCCCGCTCGACGGCTTCACGGGCGCCTTGCTCGCGGTCAATCAGTTGCCAGATGCCGGCGACATGCCCACCGGCCTCCGCAACCGTTCGTGCCGCATCAAGTGACGAGGCTCCTGTCGTCGACGTGTCGTCCACGATGGCTACCGTCATCCCGTCGCGCCAGGGGCCCTCGATGCGCCGGCCCGCACCGTGCACCTTGGCTTCCTTGCGCACGATCAAACCATCGACCTGCCGGCCGGCGAGCCCGGCGCGTACGGCGACAGACGTGACTATCGGGTCGGCGGCAAGAGTCGGTCCCGCCACCGCGTCGACATCTCCGATCGCATCCAGAAGCAGCGCTCCCACCAAAGGACTGCCCCGTGCTGATAGCGTGACGCGCCGAGCATCCAGGTAAACCGTGGAACGCGTTCCGGACGACAGAACAAATTCCCCGCGAAGGACAGCGTGCTCTCGCAACAACGCCAGTAAGCGAGCCCGGTCGCTCGAATCGAACACGCTATTGCTGTCCCGTCCGTCGCTTCATCAGTTCTTCGGCGCGCCGAAGGTCGTCCGCGATGTCCTGAGACTGACGCGCAAGGCGGGACATGATGTCCTCAGGCTCTGTCGCCTCGACAATCTCGTCTTCCTCGAGGTGGGTCAGAACCTCGTCCACCGTCTGTCGGAGGCGCTGTCTTACGTCGGCGCCGGATCGAACCGACAGACTTCGCACGTCGGCAGCGCCCGACTCCAGAGCCTCGATCGCCCGCCGAAGGTGCTCGTTCATGCTGCCCTCCATTCGTCGATTCATGGTACCCGAGAGCCGCGCCGTACACTGGGACGTAGCGGTTTGCGAGCCGCGTAAGGGCGAGCAGGAGAGTGCATGGGGGTCTTGGGTGGCAAGCGGGCGGTCGTGTGGGGCGTGGCCAACAAGCGAAGTGTGGCGTGGGGAATAGCGCAGGCATTGCATCGTGAGGGCGCGGCGCTGGCGTTGACGTTCCAGAATGAGCGGGTGGAGAAGATGGCGCGCGAGTGCGCAGACCAGATTCCCGACACCCTCCTGTTGCGGGCGGACGTCGAGGACGAAGACCAGATTCAGAGCGTGTACGAACAGTTGAGCAAGCAATGGGAGCGTCTGGATATCATCGTCCACTCTTTGGCGTTTGCTCCCGCCGAGGAGCTGAAGGGCCGGTTTCTGGATACATCGCGTCGAGGCTTCCTGACCGCACTGGAGGTCAGCACGTACAGTCTTATCC
>QHBP01000321.1 GCA_003244175.1 Chloroflexota bacterium
TACCGCATGTCCGCGCCCTCGACCTGCCGGGGCATGGGCCGGCAGGTGGAACTGGCTTGACATCCATTCGCGCCTACGCCGATTGGGTGGCCGGCAGGTTCTCGGGATCGACCCCGCTCCTTCTGGCGGGTCACTCGATGGGAGGCGCGATCGTTCTCGATCTCGCTCTGCGCCCGGATCCACCCTCGTGGCTCGCGGGTCTCGTGCTCGTGGGCGCGGGAGGGCGGCTTCGTGTGCATCCGGACCTTTTCGGTCTGCTGGAGACGGACTTCGAATCGGCGGTGGACTGGATCGCGCGACGGTCTATTGCGCCGCCGAATCGGGATCTGGTGCGCCCCGCGCTCGTCAAGAGTTGCCGGCAGGCAGGGCCGGACGTGTTGCGTGGCGATCTCGAGGCCTGCGATTCCTTCGACGTGCTTGATCGTCTGTCCGACATAACCATTCCGACAGCGGTCGTGGGAGCGCGGGAGGACTTCATGACGCCTCTAAAGTACAGTGAGCGCTTGAGAGAGGGGATTCCTGGCAGTACGCTGCTGGTTGCGGAGGGGTCCGGACACATGGTCATGCTGGAACGACCGGAGACCGTGTGTACGGCGATAGAGGGCCTCCTTTCACGCGTATCCGCCGGCGAACCGTCGCCTTGACTGACTAACAGGCTTTCGCTAACCTGCCCACGTATGCATCATCCCGACGTGGTCTCCCAGTGATGCCACGGCTGCTTCTTGCGGCCATGCTTGCCCTCGCGCTCTCCGCCGCGATGTGGCTCGATCCCGCCGTCACGTCGTCGGTCCACCTGTCGGCTGCGCTGCCGTGGTGGCGCTCAACCGTGATGCATCCTGGGCAGCCATCAGAACCGCGCGTCGTCTCGGTGCGGACGACCGCGCGAATGCGCAAGCGCGCCCATAGGCTCGATGCGGCGGATACCGTGCTGGCGTATCCGCAGCCGCCCATCCTGGCTCGGGCGGCGATCCTGGAGGACATGGAAACCGGTAGGGTGCTGTACGCGAAGAACGTGAACGAGCGACTCCCGATGGCAAGCACCACGAAAATTACCACGGCCGTATTGGCGCTGGAGCACGCCCGTCCCTCCGATCTGGTGAGGGTCTCCCGTCGGGCGGCCTCGATCGGAGAATCCACCATGGCGCTGCAAGCGGGAGAGAAAGTCACGGTGCTGCAGCTGCTCTATGGGTTGATGCTCAATTCAGGCAACGATGCCGCCGTTGCGCTCGCTAAAGATGCGGCGGGAACTGTCGAAAAGTTTGTCCGCCAGATGAACGATCTGGCGCGTCGTTTGGGAATGCGTGATACGCACTACGTGACCCCTCACGGCCTCGATGCGCCCGGGCACTATACGTCGGCGTGGGACCTCGCCACGATTGCACGTTATGCGATGCGCGATGCCGTGTTCCGCCGGATTGTAGCCACCTCCAGCTACCACATTTGGCCCACAAAGCACAATCAGGATCACTGGTTGGCGAGCGTCAATAGAGTCATGTTTTGGTACCCGGGAGTCGATGGCATCAAGCCCGGCGACACCGATGACGCCGGGCTGTGCCAGGTCGTGTCGGTGGAGCGTGACGGACGGGAGCTTCTCGCCGTTTTACTCAACACGCCAACTCTGGTCGTCGACATCCGAAACCTGTTGAACTTTGGCTTGAACGACTTTCGGTGGGTCCAGGCGCCCGCGTGGTGGGATTCGCCGTCCAACTCGATATCGGGCGGCGCCGGACCAAACGCGTGGACATACTACGACGGCGCGGGTCATACCATTCGGGGCGCCTTCCTGCATTACTTCACGACGCACGGGGGACTGGCGGCCCTTGGATATCCACGCACCGAGGCCATAACGGTCGGCCGGCGCCTCGTGCGGTACTTTCAGGCGGGCGAGCTGGCTTATGACCCGCGGCATGGAACCGCGTATCCCGTTGCCCTCGGGCTAGCGGCGGCGCCGCGATATGCACGTGTCACGCTATTGAAAGTGAGAAATCGTCGTGTGTCCTCAGTGTTCCGGGCCCTCTATAGACGCGTCGGGGGCCGCGGCGTCCTCGGATTGCCGGTGACGGGAATGACACTGCAGGCGGGCATGCCTGTGCAGTACTTTCAGTACGGCGAGCTGACTCTTCAATCGGGTGCCCCGGAGATCGCACCGCTGGGTGACCTCGCGCTTCGTGCTCGGGCCTGGCTGGGGGAGCGGGGTGTTGCCGACGCCTATCCAGTGGACATCTCGTCGTCCTTCCTGTCCCACGTATCCATGACGCGGATATTACGGCAGCGGATTCCACGGACGAAAATCTGGAAGGCGAGGCTCAGGAGCACTCGCCATGTCAACCGACGTAGGATCGAACAGCCGCGACGCGGCCGTCGACATTTGGTCCGTATACTGGAAAAGCAGCGTGCCCCTATAGCTCAGGTGGATAGAGCAGCGGTTTCCTAATTGCCTTCCCGTCGTTCGGCGAGGTTCGTTCTTTCCCGTCACGACGCCAAAAACCAGTACTTGACGTTCATTCCAATTCGGGGTTATTCGCGGTAGTTCGTCACTGTTTTGCAGCGCAGCTGCAGCGCAATGATGCCCGATAAGGAGCCGTCCGCCACCTCGCCGGTCCGCAGCCCCAGTGCCTCTTGAGAGCCTGTGCGAACGGGGTCTGCGCAGGCAACGACGGTAGGCTTTGCGAAAGATCGAGACAGGACCTCTCGCGCGACCCCACGGGCTTGCGCATCCTCCCACGAACGCGGTTGACTGGTTCATGAAGCCGGGATTGCGTTGTTTCTTATGCAGAGGGTTGATCTCGGTCAACGCGGGAGTCGTATTCCCGCTTTGCATGGGCTGTCTATCCCTGGTTCGCGAGGCGATGCGCGAGGGATCTTCCTACTGCATTTTGTGCGGAACTTCGTTTCCAGACACTGCGACGGGGTGGATCTGCCGCACATGCCGGCGCGCCGAATCAAGGTGTCCGCGCGGACCGTCTCACTGTCATGGATGTGGCAGGGCTTGGACTCCAAACATCTATCTGTCCGGCCCAGAAAGCGCAGTGGAACTGGAAGCCTTGATGTGTGATCGCTGTCTGTGTAGATTGGGAGAATTTTTCTTCAGCTTTGGCCCGGTGTCCACATTGCCCCTGTACGAGAATGCTTGTATCATCGACCGCCTGCGGTTAGGTTATCCGAAGCCGCCCTCGCCATCGCCAGAGCAGACGGGTCGGTTCGCGTCGGTCGTGCTTGCGCACGAACTCAAGCTTGCCCAGCACTGTCGAACGAGGTCGAGCCAGAGATGGTCGGAGCGGAGCTTGAGCTGTTCAGAAGCACTGCTGACCGACGATCCAAGAGAGCTTCCAACACACGTCTGCGCGTTAACTTTGGGTGACAGCGTGACTCGTCACGCGGTCCGTTATGACATCGAATTGCCGGAAGGAATGCCGCTTCCGGTGGGACAGCATGTCATCAGTGGGCAACGGATGGCGAGCCCTGTTCCCTACCGTGGCGAAGATGGAGCTTGGGCCGGTCTGATCGTGCATCGTGAAGTGGGTGGGGGAACTGTAACCCTATTCGGGCTCGTACGGGAGTCGCGTCCCTGGCAGTCGCGTAATCTCGTGGAGCACGTTGGCAACGACGATCCTGCCCGAGACGACGTTCTAGACATGCTCGATGACGATCGGCCCCATACGTACACTTTCGTCACCCCGCGCACGGAGATGCACGCTCACGGCGATTATTCTCTTCTCGCGAGGACGGCCGAAGATCTGGATGCGTGGTACGGGAGCGTGTTGCTTGGCCAGACGGTGGTGGTCACCAGAGGCCGCCCGCGGGGATGGTCCGACGAAAGCAAGGCAGCTTACGAGGCAGCGGTCTTCGAGTGCAAGAAGGATGAAGTCGACGCGAGTGACCAAAACATCGCCACGCGCATGGGCATGGTGCTCGGGGAGCTTGTGAGCAGGCAGACGGTAGGGTATCACCGCCACACGCTCGGAGATGTTCGCGCGCCAAACGTCTTGCTGCGACTGCAGACGCCCTAGACGCGACCCGGATTTGACCCACCCGGAACCTCGATTCAAGACGTGCTTCACGCAGAACTGGACGGTCTGGCTGACCGCCGCCGCTTGTCGACCGGTGTCGGAGCGCTGATGTGACCAGCCCGGTTAACTGTCATCCGGCCGCCTGAATGCGCTTCCTCTGCTGACGTGCCGACGGGCAATTTTTCTTTCGCGAATTGTTTGGCACCTTTATTAGCAGTTCGATACTGTCCGCTCGTGGATGCTGCGTACAGGACGTGCTTTGACGCACGACTTGAACGATAACGGACTTGGAGGAACATTTTATGGAAAAGTTGCTGTTAACTGCTGAAGAGGTTGCGCAGGCGCTGGGCATTGGCCGTACTAAAGTGTTTGAGCTTCTCGCTCACAACACACTGCCGCGCGTCAGGATCGGAAGGTCGGTCCGCATACCTGCCGACGCCGTACGCTCTTGGGTGGCAAGCCAACCGGGTACGGAAGATAGTGATGCGTACACGTGCACTGAGACACGTGACGAACGAGTCTCGACGACGCGTAAGCCCTGTACTCGTAAACCGGCCGGCGAATGATGGCGATGGAATTTCCTAGCCACCGGGAGATCAAGGAAAGCATCGACTTGCGCGCTGTCGTCGAGCAGACGGCACTGTGTCGACGGGTGTCGAGCGAGTCGAGTGTGGCTGTATGCCCGTTTCACGATGATCGCCTGGCTTCGTCATGACGGAAGGGGCAGACGGTGACGGTTGCACCTGGGAGTCCCTACCGCTCCTCGCTGCGCAGGAAGAGCTCCTGGTGGAGCGGGTCATTGCGCCCGAGATCGCTAGGGCGCGCGGAGTATTCTCCGCGCACGATCCCGCTCAGCTCGAGGCTCTCGGTTTCGCTCCGTCACAGAGGCTGATCCCCTCGCTTGTCATTCCTGTCCACGATCTCGATGGTAATCGGGTAGGGGTATATGCCCGGCCGCGTGATCCACGTAACGGCGACCGAGGCAAGCCGATCAAGTACGAATGGCCCGCCCGGCACCATCTCAGACTCGACGTGCCGAGAGGCATCCGGGCGCAGGTTCGCGATGCTTCCATCCCCCTCTGGGTGACAGAAGGGCCGCTGAAGGCAGACGCGGCTGTTAGCCGCGGACTGTGTTGCGTCGCGTTGCCGGGGGTATGGGGCTTTCTGGGAAACGAGGACATCGTGGCCGATTGGAAGAGAATCCCTCTTAGCAGCGGCAAGGTCCCCCGGCGCGTCTACATCGCATTTGACTCGGACGTCATGCAAAAAATCGAAGTCCACCGGGCTCTCGCACGGTTGCGCCAGATGCTTTTGAACGCTGGCGCCGATGTCTTTATCGTCCACCTCGCCTATCTCCTACCGGAGGACAAACATGCAGAAATTGGGACTTGACGATGCTCTCGCTCATGGCTACACCGTCGAAGCCCTCGTCTCCGTGGCCTCTCGTGAAATGCCTCCCATTCCCCTGTCCGCAGTCCTGCCGAAGGAGGAAAGTCGCCCTACGTCTGATTGGCCGACACTTTCCCAGGCTGCTCTCTATGGTCTCCCCGGTGACGTTGTGGCGACCATAGAACCGCATACGGAGGCGGACCCTGTCGCCCTCCTCATTAACTTGCTCGTGGGTTTCGGCAACGTAATCGACCGCAATGCGCACGCCACGGCCGAGCAGACCCGCCATGCACTCGTCATCTTCGCCGTCATCGTCGGCGAGACGTCAAAAGCGAGAAAGGGAACGTCCCTTGGCTGGATCCGCGACCTCCTGAGCCGCGTTGATCCTGTCTGGAACAAGACGCGTGTCATGGGAGGGCTAAGCTCCGGAGAGGGCGTGATCTCTGTCGTCCGAGATCCCAAGGAGGAAGAGGAGGAAGATCCGTCTGGGCCGGTCAACGACGACAAGCGGGTATTGGTAGTCGAGGAGGAGTTCGGGAGCGTTCTGCGTCGGTCCTCGGCCCCACACAATACTCTGTCCACAACGTTGCGCCAGGTGTGGGATAGCGGAGACCTGCGAATTATGAATAAAAATAGCCCTATCCAGGCTACTGGGGCCCACATTAGCATCCTCGCACACATCACGCGCCCCGAACTCCTAAGACATCTCAACGAAGTCGAGTATGCGAACGGGTTCGGCAACCGCTTCCTCTGGATCCTCGCTCGCCGGTCGAAGGTTCTGCCACATGGCGGGGGCGCAATCCAGTATGGAGATCTGGTTCCCCGCCTCCGGCGTGCTCTTGAGTTCGGCTCGAGTCTCAAGGACCCCATCAATCGCGATCGGGAAGCATCCAGGCGCTGGGAGGTGGTCTATGAGGAGCTTAGCGAGGGCAAGCCGGGCTTGTACGGCGCCATCATCGGTCGCGCCGAGGCTTACGTCCTGCGTCTCAGCGCGTTGTATGCCGTGCTCGACTTATCGCCGGTCGTGCGTGTAGAGCACCTCGATGCCGCTCTGGCCGTCTGGTCGTACGCCGAGGCATCTGCTGCAAACATATTTGCACAGGCAGGGGTCACGCTATCCGATCGTATCCTGACGGCCATACGCGCGGCGGGATCCGAGGGCCTGAGCAAGACACAAATTAACGAGGCTCTCGGGCATCACACCCGCGGCACACGGATAGACGAAGAGCTGAGATATCTTGAGGACAAGGGCCTGTTCACGAAGCGGGAGGAGCAGACCAAGGGCCGTCCCACGCTGATGTTCTACGCGACTTGACCCTTTTTTCGCTTTTTTCGCTTTTACTTTTGCCTTGCGCTTCACGTTTCACCAGGCAATCGGACTCATGCGCAGTGGGGCGGTGAACGTGCAACCTTTGCTCTCGGAGCGTCTTCCTATCGAGCGTTTTCCCGAAGCACTACGGCTCGCGGGCTCGGGCGAGGCACTGAAAGTGCAGATTCAACCGCAGTGGACACGTGAGTACGCCTCACCACGGATCCCCACGTGATGGCCCTCACGGCGGAATAGGAGACACTGCACTGGAGACCGCCATTTCTCTAGAGGCGTCTACCTTGTCACAGCCCAGAAGACGCTCTACACGGCTCCCCCGAAAAACTCGGGCGAGTTCGCACCCGGAAGATGGCGGGTAATCGTGATGAAGAGGTTAACGCCTATGCCATCGCCAGCATGCCCAGCAGGTGCCCTCTGAATCGCTGCATGCCTTGAGGTATCTCCGGGTGACTAGTGGTCTGGGCCGGAAGTTCGATCAAGTATTTTTCGTCCGGCGGAAGGCTGAAGACTACATCGTTGAGATAACGTGCGGCTCATGCCAGATGGAGACTGGAGAGAACTGGAGGCACATTACGTGATCGTATTTACGGGCGCGACTACTAGTTCGCGAGTGCGGAGCTCTGTTCTGCTTGGGACTCGCACGTGCGCCTGCTTCGACCGCGGCGAAAATTGCGAGGGATCCGCCTTAGAAACTTCGCTTTCTTACAGCAAGGTGGGGTTGCACCACCTGATCATTTCAGGAGTTGCGTGTCCGAAATCTGATGTTCGCGTCTGCTGGCCCGGAGCGAGCGCTCGGGCCTGAGGACAATTCTCTCCCGTCATACCGTGGGACGCCTCGCGACGCAGGGCATGATATTTGCTGTCTCGGGCTGCACTGTGCAGGAGAGGGAAGGACACTCATGGAATGTCGCAAGTTGGGCGACCGGGGCCCGGAGCTGACGACAATCGGACTCGGCTGCTGGGCGATGGGGGGAGCCGGTTGGATGGGAAGCTGGGGTCGAGTTCTGAGAAGGAGACACGTAATGAGTAAATACCTCACCTTCGCCGACATCATATTTAGGGACCGGCGGCTACTATTGGCGGCGTTAGCGGAACTTGGCTACGAAGAGGTCGAGGAGGGAGAAGCACTCCCCCTCTTCGGATATCGCGGCGATCGTCGACCCGAGACCGCCGCGATCGTGATTCGACGCGGCCATGTCGGCCGCCTCTCTAACGACATCGGGTTCACGCGCACCGCGCACGGTTACCTGCCGTTGGTATCCGAGTTCGACCAGCGGACGGTGCACGATCGGCACTTCCTGGTGAAGCTCCGCATTGCATACAGCGAGCGAGTTGTTGAGGAAGTGAGACGTCGGCTCCATGGCACGGCGCAGCGCCACATGGAAGGAAGTGTTCTCAAGATCAGAATCAGGTTTTAGGAGGAGACGATGGCGGAGGTCGACTTCACGATCGATCCGGCGACAGGAGAGCTAACAATGCACGTCAAGGGAATCGCGGGTACCGGGTGTTCTGAGATTGCCAAGATGACGAGCGATCTTCTTGGAACACCTGAGCACGAATGGCAGACACCGGAGTACTACTTGCGACCGCAGGTACGCCGACAGGTCCAACCGAGGCGGGAGCAATGAGCGAGATCATTTGGATCATCGATGAGGTCACTGGCTCCCTGCTGGCGGAAGGGCTGGCCGCAGAGGAGGCATCCGCGCTTTCCGACGACCTCCTCCCGGCCGGTCGGGAGTTCGGTTGCGCCCATCCGCTCACGGTGCTTCCGCCTCCAACCGTACCGAATGAGGACTGCTCTCAGGTGCCCCGCCTGCGCGTGGCGGGGTACTATCACCACTCCCTGATTGAAGGCCCGGGCCGCCGGAGTAGTCTTCTTGTGGTCGGTTGCACGATTGGATGCCGAGGATGTTGGACTTCTTGGCTCCATCCAGAGGATGTCGGGGTGTCTGCTCCGGTCGATCGCCTCGCGGACGCCCTCCTCGATCCGGCGTATGAGCGGGACGGGGTGAGCATCCTGGGAGGCGAGCCGATGCAGCAGCCTGAGGGGTTGCTGGCACTGGTCCAGGCGCTGAGAGCGCGGGGCTGTACCCACATTCTCGTGTACTCGGGTTATACGTACGAGCGACTCCAACGGATGGCAGAGCGGGAACCGGCGATTGGCAGCCTGCTCGATGACATCAACGTGTTGATCGACGGGCCGTACATCGAGAAGCTGGCCACGGCGGCTGGACCGTGGACAGGAAGCGGCAACCAGCGGGTGCTGGTCTTCGAGGCAGGTGTGCCGCGACCGTGGCAGGAGACGTAGCAAAGATGGTGACCGACACGGTGCGGCCACCTTCGAGGATCACCCCTCCCGCTGATCGCACCTGATGCACGCTGACGGAAAATGCAGAGGGGAGCCCCTTCCCGGGGCTCCCCTCTCGCCTGTATGGGCTGTCTTTTTTGTTTGTTGCAGTGTCAGATCTCGGGAGTACGAGAGCGGTTCTATGAGAGACAAATTCGGAGCAGACGGACCAAGGCTGATGATTTCCGACAGAATTGGCTCGACGACCAAGCTCACTCTCTTGCCGTAAGCTGTCGATGTCGGCGGCCCAAAACTGCTAATGGCCTCTTTGGCACAATGGAATAAGAACAGGGTCTTACAAAGACCCAATTGCCGCGGCTACATGCGAAAACAGCACTTCCGCTAGCGTTCGTCAGACGGTCGGGTATTGAACTCGCCGTCATGGGGAGCAGACCCGCGCGGGAGCAGGCGTACCTCGAAGCACAGCGGCTGCTCGATCATCCCTCAACCGTAACGAGTCTATCTGGATTTCTACTCGAAGAAGTCGGCCGTTTGTGTCGTGGACGGGGGATGACGGTGGTTGAAGGCGAGACCGGTACTCTAGCTCGACATCTCGGCAAAGCGTACAATCACGTCCGATCCCATCCGGTACTCGGCTATCGGACCGTGGCCGCCGTTCTCGCCATCTAGTGTCGGGTGTAGCCAAGTGACCGCTGATCGGGCGGTCAAAGGGCTGAAGATTCCTTATATTATTCAGAACCGCTGCGTTCGATCCCGTGACCGCGGAGGGCCCATGCGTGTCGCGTTAGAGATGCCCGAAGTCTTCCTGCGCGAGATTCTTGACAACGTTCCTATCCCCGCACGGCGAGTGTTCGATACCCGCCAGCTACTCCGCCACCACTCGCGAGTCCAACGTCTGCTCTCGTTTGCGCCCTGGAAAATCGCCTAGCGCACGCTGATTGGCCAAGTCAGACGGAGGGACTGATGGGGCCGGACGGTGTTGTCGGTATCCTCCTAGTCAGGAGCGCCGGCTG
This sequence comes from Chloroflexota bacterium, assembly GCA_003244175.1. Classification (GTDB taxonomy): domain Bacteria; phylum Chloroflexota; class UBA5177; order UBA5177; family UBA5177; genus QHBP01. Next base: position 10,048 of record QHBP01000321.1, read on the forward strand.
GAGCCATTGCAGCCGGCGCTCGATATCGGTGCAGGCGTAGAATTCTTCGCGGTCGAAAACGCCGCGAGCGTTCCCAGGCTCCCATTCAATTTCGACCAGCGCGGTGGCAGGGTGAGCAGCGTGATCCCCTCCTGACTGGTGGCAGTAGACCTCTAACTCGCCCGAAAGTCGCTGACGCAATCCGAAAAGGGAATCAGATCCCGGGATCATGAAGACGCTTTCGCACAGGCCGATGACACATCCCGGGTTTGTCAATCGAGGAAACCGGAGCCTGGAGAACCCGAGTAACGCAAAGGGCTCAACCTGCACCGGCGAAAGTTTCGTATCTTCCCCCCAATCTCAGTTCCCCTCGACGTATGCCACCTTGCCCGGACCAAAATCAGACGGTTGGACCTAGTTCTCAGGGATCGCTTCGTCAAAGTTGGCAATCGACAGTAACATGCTTGGGCGGAGGGGTACGCAAGACCGCGGGGAGTTACATCCCCACTGGCATCCCCGAGAGGAATCGTTTGGATGTGGTCGAAGAATCTAAAACCCAACGAACTGCTGTCAGCTCTTAAGTCAATGACATTGTTATTGCCTCAGACGATTGACGACGCATATCGTGCCTTGGAACAAATGGGCTTCGTGGCCGGTGAGAACGCTCATCAGGCCATGTCCCTTGGCTGCCTGGGAGTCGGAGGCAAAGGTCGTTCTGGGACTGTCACCTCTTTTGAATTCTCCGTCGGCGCTCACCTCGCCCTGTTTCGCCACATGCCGGAATATATACTGAGGCTGCGATAAGCTTTAGCGTCAGATCGGAAGCATCTGCCCCACTTTGAGTGACCGGTCGGGGAGCGGCATGAGGACATTACAAGTTCTGGCCGACCTGCAATCGGCGGTCCGGTCCGCACGTTGCGCGGGCTCAAGTATTGGCCTCGTCCCGACTATGGGCTACCTGCACCAGGGCCATCTGACGCTTGTGGAAAGGGCTCGGGCCGAGTGCGACTTGGTGGTAATGTCGATCTTTGTGAACCCAACGCAGTTCGGGCCTCAGGAGGACTTTGTCCTCTACCCTCGCGATCTCGAGCGTGATCGATATCTTGCGGCGGAGGGAGGAGTGGACGTTCTGTTCGTACCGGACGTCGACACGATGTATTTAGGCGGGTCGGGAGAACAACAGGTGTGGGTAGAGCCGGGATCGCTCGCTGATCATCTTTGCGGCGCTTCACGACCTAACCACTTTCGCGGGGTTGCGACCGTCGTTGCCAAGCTGTTCAATATGGTCCAGCCGGACCGTGCATATTTTGGCCAGAAGGATGCACAACAGGCGGTGATCATCGGACGGATGGCGCGCGATCTGTCTTTTCCGATCGAGGTACGAGTTATCGCGACAGTGCGAGAGTCGGACGGTCTGGCACTCTCCTCTAGAAACGTTTACCTACGGGCTGGAGAACGCCAGCAGGCTGTCGCCCTTTCGACGGCATTAGAACGTGGGAGGAAAGCAATCGAGCATGGTGAACGCGACCCTCGGAAGGTGGAGCAACAAGTGTTGGGGCACCTCTCTGAAAGTGCTCCAGAGGCGGACATCGACTACGTGACCGTCGCTGATCTCAATAGTGCCAAGCCACTGGAGCGAATAAGAGCGGGAAATGTTCTTGTCGCGCTGGCAGTATTCTTCGACCGCACACGACTAATTGACAACATAATCGTTCGGGTCGATTCAGCGGCCTTGCAAACAGACGAGAAGGCGGCAGCTCAGCGTTAGCGTGACAACCCGGATAGTCGGAGTGATGCTAGGAGCAACGCGATGGCGACGCAAAGCGACAGTACTACTGAATCAAGGCAGCACGTGCTGGAAGCGCTCGGTCACGCTAGATCGGGGACCGTCTTCGATCTGGCGTCAGGCTGGTGGCGGGGAATGCCCGGCCACTCCGCCCACCCGCAATTCGACGTTGTGACCTATCGAACACCCCGGGGAGAGCGCAATCAGCAAGACCTTGATTTCCTTTCAAGAGCCAATAACCCCAACAATTATGGGTTCGTCTCAGAGCTTGTTCTCGGAACCACGCATACTGGCACGCACATCGACGCGCTCTGCCATGTCACATGTGGATCGAATAATGAATGGCATGGCGGCGAGTCGGCTGATGACCTTCTTGGGGACTTCGGAGCCCTGAGCCGCGATGCGTCCTACCTTGCACCGATCATTGCTCGAGGAGTGATGTTGGATATTCCGGTAATGCTCGAACGTGAGACTCTTGCAGCGAATTTCGCGATCGGCGCTGAGCAACTCGAGCAGGCGGCTAATGAGCAGAAGGTCCAGGTTCGACAGGGCGATGTGGTTCTCATCCGAACAGGTCAGATGAAGTACTGGCCTAATGACCAGTCGATGATGGAATGCCAAGATGCCGGCGTTTCTCTTGACGGCGCAAAGTGGCTGCAGGCCCGCGGAGTTCGCGCTGTTGGGACTGATACGGCAGCCTTCGAGGTGGCTCCGTCCGGCGTTGAAGGATGGCCGCAGCCCGTCCATGTCTTCCTCATCAAGGATCATGGCATCCCCATTATGGAATGGGTTCTGCTTGAAGGACTCTCTGAGGCGAAGGCCTATGAATTCACGTTTCTGAGTTTGCCATTGACAATCCGCGGGGCAACTGGCTCAATGATCCGTCCCATTGCTGTTTGCTAGCCATGGGCAAAGGCCGTTCCTGCGGACGAAGGAGGGTTGATTAGGCGCGAATCTCAAAATTCGATGTGTCTGTACTTCTAATCTCGCAGGAGAAGTGATTATGACTTCCGCTAATATTTCCCCGCTAGCTCGGCCCTTCGTCGCGGTACTGTCGGTGGTTATTCTTCTTGGGATGCCGGGATTGAGCTCGACCAAGGCAGGTACACTCGCGTCTCCTAATCGACGGCGGATTCGAGACGAAGTCTCGCCCGCGAAACCTTTGTATAGCGCCTTTTTTCTTTTCCGCTGATGATCTCCCGCCCAATCAAACGGAATCTCCACAGCGCAGCGTTCTCAAATGCGTCAAACATGCGCAATTACCTTGATGAGGCGATCCAACATGAGCGGGCGAAGCCGGGTCCTCTTCTTCAGCATTTAAGTAAGAGTTGCAAATTCCATTCGGGAACCAGATAAAGAGGCGGTCTTGCACAGTCTTGACCTGATTCGAGCCGGTGCCGAGGATCTCTGCAAAGGTGATACGAGAAATGATGCGGTTCTATGGCCGGCCCAACGCGGGCGGAGCCGATCGATTCCCGATGGACGCGGAACCGTCGGAGGGCAGGACGCGGTTCGCGGAGCTTTTGAATGGCTCCAACTTCACGGTGCACGTGAGTGGAATAAGCCCGCAAGAGAGACCTCGCGCTTTGTCCAAGGGAGTGTGCGGGGACCGGGGGACCTTGCGGGAGCGAGACGCGTAGAATCTGCTCGCCAACATTGCCTACTGCGGAGGTTCTAACTTCGGCGAATGATCTCACACCGCCTGTAAATGGGCCGCTCTCGTCTGAATCGTCACGAAGGGCACATTCGGTAGTCGCTCGGTCGACATTTGCTCTATCGAGGACTCGATGGGGCCATGACTTATCAGCCGCACTCACAATAAGGACGTTGAGGTCTCGGCAGTTCCTCTTCCCGGCGGGACTGTTCCAGTCGTAAAGATCGAGAGGGTGATGCGGATGCTTCAGTATGTGCCCGTATTCCGCGTACTCGGGGAGAAAAGAGACACTCTCGTTGATGTGGGCGAACCCGTCCTCAGTGGTTGCTAGAGCACTTTGTTGTGCAGCCCTTATGCACCGAGCTTCCCTGCCACAAGTCCGTGTGGGCGTCCAGGAGAGGGGATGGTCGTGAGGGCATCTTCCAGCCGGGGCACGAGGTCTACTGAAACGATCAGGGGACGAATTTCTCCTGCAGGAGTCTCGATACCATCTCATGCGTGGGAGCGGTTGTCTGACCGCCCAATCCCGTGGCAGTCAAGGCAGCAGCAGCGGAGGCGTAGCGGATCCGCTCGGAAAGATCGAGTCCCTTTGACAGCGCCACGGCGTACGCCCCGTGAAAGACGTCACCGCACCCCGTGGTGTCAAGTACATGGACCGGGAAAGCAGGGCAGTGACGCGGCTCCTGCGCATCGTCCATGTACCAACCGCCTTCAGCCCCACACGTCACGACCACCACTTCGCGCTGGCTTGACCAAAGTGCCTGGACCGCTGCCGACGGGTCGGCTGTTCCCGTAAGATTCACGGCAAAGTCACGTGAGACGATGAGGTGATCGACGAGGTCCATCAACTCGGCAAAGCGTAGATCATCCTGATCACCCTCGAAGTCGGCGACCAAGGGAATCTGGGCATCGCGGCCGACACGAGCCGCCCAGACCATCCCATCCAGACACAGGTGGTCGATCAGGAGCACCTGTGCGCGCCGCAGCCAGACTGGATCGATCGATGCCGGATCCGGACCACCAAAGCGGTGGTTATCGAAGAAGATATTCCGAGTGTTGGAGGCTTGGTCAATGACGATGACGGAGTGAATTGGCTGAGCATTGTCGTGCCTGACAAGCCGACTTAGATCGATCCCTTCGCACCGTAGACAGCGCTCGGCAAACTGCGATAGTTCATCTCTACCGAGGGTGCCACAGTACGCGCAGTGGGCTCCTAGCCGCGCAGCTGCGACGAGCGCGGTCGCAGCCAGACCCCCACATTGGCGTTCCCGGTGCCGCACAGCTGTCTTCGCATCCGCCGGAGGGTAGTGGTCGACAAAAATGAGGTCATCCACCGCTACCGCGCCGAATCCAACGATGTCAATTGGCGCATCGGTCACAAGGATGCCCGCCAGCCTCTCATCGGCAGAGGATCGTTGTTGAACATCAACGAGTTGAGAACGATAAAATCAGCTACGGCCTCGTAAATGAGCGGGATCGTATTCCGACGGATGCCGGCTTCAGGCTTGAACTTCCGTCGCAAGGCCATGCTCTGTGATGACGCTGCCGGCCTTTCGAATCTTGTCGGGAACACGCGGGTCCATTCCAACACCCTTGATACCTACGGTCGCTACTAGCATCGTGACCACGTCGAGATCACCCCACAGTGGTTGCTCCTTGCAAGGCGCTCGCCAACGATCTCCCGTTGCGCTTCTCTTGAGCGCCTAAATCGAATGCAAGGAGATCAAGTTGTCCAGCAGCTGTTCCCAATCATCGCGCTTGCTCCCTTGGGCCTCAATCTCGGACTTCATGTCAAATAGGGATTGCTAGGTAAGGTGCACCCTGCGCCCTGTTCGTGACGACTCTGCGATGGCGTCGAGGATGAGAGCGTTGCGGTAGCCGTCCTCGAACGTCGCTCCATGCGGTGCGACGGGCTCATCATGAGCAATACACCGGAGGAAGTGATATATCTCGTTGACGAAGGTATGCTCCCAACCGATTGTGTGCCCCGGTGGCCACCAGAAGGCGTAGAAAGGATGGTTCTGCTCTGTCACCAGGACGTCATGAAATCCGCGTACGTTTGGAGCATCGTCCTCCGAGTAGTACTCGAGCTCATTGAGCCGCTCCAGATCGAAGCGAACGCTGCCCCGAGAGCCGTTGACCTCAATGGTGTGATGGTTCTTCCGACCCGTGGCGAAGCGGGTTGCTTCAAGTGTCCCGATTGCACCATTCCTGAACTCAAGGAGGACGGCGACAGCATCGTCCACAGTCACGGTACCCCGCTCGCCGCTGTCTCCCCCTAGCGGGCGCTCCCGGATAAATGTCTTCGAGATCCCACTGACGGCCCCGATCTCGCCGACCAGCCAGCGTGCGAGATCGACCGTGTGCGTCCCCAGATCGCCAAGGGCTCCCGAGCCAGCGACATCGGCGTTCAGTCGCCAAACCATCGGCTGATCAGGGCTAGCGATCCAATCTTGCAGATAGGTGCCGCGAAAGTGTCGTATCTCACCCAGTTGTCCCGTCTCGATAAGATCACTCATAAGATGTAGCGCTGGGACAAAGCGGTAGTTGAAACCGACCATATGCTTGACGCCACTGCGTTCCACCGCGTCAAGCATCTCTTTGGCTTCCTCCGCTGTCCGTGCCACCGGTTTCTCGCAGAGGACATGCTTGCCTTGCTGCGCTGCCTCAATACAAGGCTCCGCGTGCAGGTTGTTGGGTCCGGTGTTGTCGAAGACCTGGATCTCCGGGTCGCGGACGAGTTGGTGCCAATCCGTATAGAAGCCCTCGAATCCGTAGCGGATTGCCGCCTCTCTGACGGCTCGCTCGCTCCGGCCGCAGATGGCGTGCAGATTCGGCATCGCAGGCGGCGGCCACATGGTGTACGGCATCGTCTTGAATGCGCTGCTATGTGCTCTTCCCATGAACGCGTAGCCGAGCATACCGATGCCCACGGTCGGGATCTCCGGCAGAATCTCGGCCCGGGTGTATCCCCGTACCGCCACCACGCCTCCTTAACTAGCGCTAGGACAACTGGCCGGAGGTTTTCACTCGAGAGATGAGAGGCTGTCCTTTACCGCTTAAGCCGCCCTTCCTTTGACATGCAACATGATACCAGTCGAGTTCAGATCCGACTCCGCAATGAACTCGTCCAGTATGCGCGCTACACATAGCGGGTGGACTTGACCCGGTTCGGTAGACACCCTGATGCTTGGGGTCGAGAGATCCCGGAAGGATGAACCGATGCCGAAGAGTCACGCCCCCTACCCACCCGAGTTTCGGGTCGAAGCCATTCGTCTGCTCCGATCGAGTGGCAAATCCATGGCCCAGGTTGGCCGAGAGCTGGAGGTCACAACCGAGACCTTGCGTCAATGGATGAAACAAGCAGACATCGATGATGGCCTGCGTCACGATGGCCTCACGACTGAAGAGACCGAAGAGGTCCGACGGCTGCGACGCGAGGTGAAGACCCTGCGTGAGGAGAGGGAGATCCTTTTAAAAGCCGCGGCCTTCTTCGCCAAGGAGACGGGACAGATCCCGAGGTGAGGTATCTGTTCGTGGAGCGAGAGAAGGCCCACTACTCGATTGTCATGCTCTGCCGTGTGTTGCATGTCTCCTGCAGCGGCTTCTATGCAGGGCGGAAACGCGAACCGTCAGCCCGAGCGAGAGAGGATGCCATGCTGACCGACCGGATCAGGAGCATTCACGAGCAGAGCCGACAGACCTACGGGGCACCCCGTATCCACGCCGAGCTCGCAGACGCAGGGATGCGGTGTGGGACGAAGCGGGTGGCGCGGCTCATGCGGGGAGCCGGAATCGTCGGATGTCATCGCCGCCGCCATATGGTGACGACGGTGCGGGAGCCGGCCGCCTCGCTGGCACCGGACCACCTCCAGCGGCAGTTCGTTGCCGAGAAGCCGAATTCGCGGTGGACGGCGGACATCACCTACGTCCCAACCTGGTCGGGGTTTCTGTATCTCGCGGTGGTGCTCGACATCTTCAGCCGACGGATCATCGGCTGGGCCATGGCCGATCACCTGCGGACAGAGCTCGTGCTCTCGGCACTCGATATGGCGCTGTGGACTCGCCGCCCCGCTCCCGGCGTCATCCATCATTCGGACCACGGCTGTCAGTACACGAGCATTGCCTTCGGGACTCGGTGTCAGGAGGCCGGCGTGGTGCCGTCCCTGGGCAGTCGCGGGGATTGTTTTGACAATGCCATTACCGAGTCATTTTTCGCCACCCTGGAATGCGAGCTACTCGATCGGCACGTCTTCCGGACCCGCACCCAGGCACGGACCGCGATCTTCGATTACCTCGAGGGGTTCTACAACACGCATCGCCGGCACTCGGCGCTGGACTACCTCTCGCCGGCGGAGTTCGAGCGCCAGTTCACGACGGAGATGGCGGCATGACGCAGCCGTCGTCGCAGCAGCAGAGGGTGTGGGTATGTGGGCGGCCCGCTCACCCTCGCACACATCATCCCGCCGTCAGGCCGTCCACATATCCACGCCCCATCGACCCCATGAGAGGAGGTATGATCGTCACATTGACCAAGTGATAAACTCTCCACTGAACCGGGGCAACTCCAGATTCCGTATCACTCCTGCGGGGCACCGACCGGAGTGCAGATGACGCATGCCTGGAAACACGCGTTACCCACAGGGAAAGTCGAAGCAGTGACGCATTGATTGATCGCGGAATCGAGTGAGCATTGCAGTTCACCTTTCGGATACCCGGCAGGCTACAGCAACGCAGGAAACAGGCTGGCGAGCCGGGCGAAGATGCCTATGTAGACCATGACCCCCATCACAACCAGAAGCGCCCCAGAGGCAAGGCTGATCACGCCAAAGAAGCGGTTCAGACGGTGCAGCAGGCCGGTGAGCCCTTGGATGAAGAACGCGGAGAGTAGAAATGGAATGCCGAGGCCGAGGGAATAGACCAGCAGCAAGAGGACGCCCTGTTGAAGGGTCGCTGTACTGCTGGCCAGAAGGAGGATCGAGCCAAGCATGGGGCCGATACAGGGTGACCACCCCGCACCGAAGGCAAACCCAAGCAGCGCGCTGCGTCCCATGCCCACACCACTCGTCGGATCGAGCTGGAGACGACGCTCTCGATAGAGCCAGGAGAGACGAAGTACCCCGGCTGTTTGCAGGCCGAAGAGAATGATGAGCACACCAGCGGCGTGGCGAATGACGAGAAGGTGCGGCAGCAGGAGACCGCCAACCACGCTGGCCGAGGCGCCCAATGCCACGAAGACGGTACTGAAACCGACCACGAACCAGGCGGCGTGCAGGAGGACGAGGACGCGCGACGGCTGAGCGGTAGCCAGCGTTACTTGGCCGGCGGGCTGAAGCACGGGCACTGTCTGGCTGCGTCCGGCGATTCCCGCCAGGTAGGACAGGTACATGGGAACCATAGGCAGGCAGCAGGGAGAGGCAAAGGAGACGCTTCCCGCGAGGAGAGCCAAGCCAAGCTCAATCGGGCTCATCGTCTAAGCCTTTATCTTGACGTGGGAAGAATAGAAGACAGTCTTGTTCTTAGGCATCCCAGTTTCCACCAAGCCACGCCTCCCGATTTTGCCTGTTGTCTCATGCCTTCACGCTGCCTCTTGACGGATCGCTGTCTACGTGTGGCTCTTGGCCTTGCCGCTGCGCTGCCCAGATCCCGTCTCCCGCTTCTGGTCTTGGCTGTGTGTCCCTGCTCGCACTGACAGCAATAGTTGAGCGTACATTTACGTGCGCAAGAGGCGATTAATCTCCAACGTCAGTAGGTGGGGCGTTACTGGACCGACGGACTTATAGCGCACGATTCCGCGTCGGTCGATGAAGAAGGTCTCAGGGACGGCAGAGACGCCGTACCGTACGGCAGCCGAACCATTGGGATCCTGGAGGTTCGGCCAGCCTCCGCCGTGTTCGCGGAGAAATGATCGAGCGTTCCCTACACTATCGCTGAACACGATGCCCGCGAAGGCGACACCATCTGGCCGATAGGTATGCCAGGCAAGGAGTAAGTACGGGTGCTCCAGCCGGCACCCGACGCACCAGGAGGCCCAGAAGTTGAGGACGATGGGTCGACCGCGAAGACGAGTGAGAGAAAACCAGGTACCGTCGAGCGTTTTGAGGGTGACCGCTGGTGCTGGATGATCGAGCAGCGGTGAGACACTTGCCCGTGGGTCGCCCTGCAGTCCAATGACCAGAAGCCCCAGCAACGCCAGCAGGCACAGGCTGGTGAGACCAGCCACCAGGAAGCGTCCCGTTCCCCCAAAGCGTCCGCGGGGCAAGACTGTATCCTCACTTACTGAACTGTCGACCACGCACACACCCTCCCGGTGCAAGGGGCCTCATTCCATGCATGATATGGCACGAATCAGAGCTGACCGAATTTGAACGTCTTCGGGGGGACGAACGGTGGTCCGATCTCAGCGGTGATATCCGTGTGCCGGCGGAGCGTGATGGCCGCCGGGTTTCCCACGTATGGCTTCAGATTCACCCAGACCTTCATGGTTTGGCCGGGCCTAGCTGTGTGGTCGAAGAATTGGGTGCGGGAAATCGTCTGCGTCGGCTCGCCCCATATGTCGAAGACGGTCTTTAGCGCCGGTGTGAGGCCAACCGGCGCCTCCATATGGATAACTCCCGAGGCATCATGGGTATGAACCCAGTAGAGGCATGTTTGTCCCAAGCCAAGGCCCAGGCCACGTGGTACCGTCACCGGCTTACCCGCGTCGAACAGCGTCAGATGGGCGTGCTGATGATACGCTGTTCCTTCGGTCGCACCACAGTGAACCCCGTCAATGACAGGATTCTGAGACGAGGATGCGCTGCTTCTCGCGCTCGTACCGCTCCCGAATACTCCGTGGGCGAAGACGCCAACAGCGGCAAGAACGACGACGGCGCCGATGATGATCGGCCAGTTGACGTTCCTCCTGGCTCCCCTTTGTGGCGAACGGCGCGCTCTGGCCCGCTGCTGCTGTCGAGAGTCTCGCTCCACTAGTGGGTCCTCACGGGCTCGGGGTCCGACTGCCGCACTCTCAGAGCCTCAACCTCGAGCGCGAGCTGCGCCACACGCTGCTCGGCGGCGTGTTCGTTGGTGGCGTGACTGCCCATGCCAGGCATCATGAACCACATCATAATGGCCATGGAAACGGGGCAGGCAAGGAAAAACAAGTAGGGCACGATTTGACTCACCGACAACCTCCAGACGCCGAACTCGTACTATGCCATGATAATACTATTGGCTGATAGTAGGAACGCCGACAGCTTCGGGGCCGTCATGCGCTGAGTGCCGAGAATGCTCGTAACTATCCGGCAGGCGGCTTTCAGCCACTAATACATGTAGGGATCGCCTGCTTTGGTTGGTAAGATCTGTTTCGGTGTTACCACCGCGATGCTCTGTCCCTGGAATGACGTCTCACCCATCTTGCCGATCACGGTGACCCACTGATTGTCGCGCACCTTGCCATGCGAGACGTCGCGCACCATCAAGCCCACCGGCCGCGCATCGGCGATGCAG